>JAQTMV010000083.1 GCA_028714175.1 Methylococcales bacterium | reverse complement strand
GGCCGCCCACAACTTACCCACCACCGATTAATTTGAATTTCAGTAATAATTTTTAATATTTTTTACCATCCTGTAACAGGATCTTACTCCTATTTCAGGCTCATTTATGGATTGGAATATAGTCACTCCATACGGGCTACTTGCTACTTGCTGACGGTCGACCAAAACATTAGACAGATCGTATCGAAATGTCTAATGTTAAATTTTAGGTTTGTGATTTGTAGTAACCAGCTGCCGAGAAACGTAGGTTTTTGACGATCCGGTGGTGGACAAATTAGCCTTGAAAGGCGCAATACCGGTAGTATATTGTGCCATTTTCAGAACACAACATGCGGTGCACTAGGACTAACGCCTAATGCACCTTGCTGATTGCGTCTTACCGCATTAAACTCCCTATCGAGTGCAAACCGGAGGCGTTGGTAGTGTTGGCCGTGGTGGAATTGGAGGAATCACTCCGTTAGTCTTGACAATCGTTGCCTTGAGCCCTGTGCTGTCACAACCGTACCAAAAATTTAGGCCGTAACCTACTGCGAAATCGATTGTGTCGCCACTTTCTAGCGGTAGCGTGCTGCCAAATATTAAGTGCGGTGGTGGAACGGGTGTAACGCCATCTGGAGCGAGGACGACTAATTCGTCATCGATAATATCGTCGAACAGTCCTGATTGCCCATTGCGAAGAATGTGGACGTCCGTCGTAGTTCCACAACTGACACGGAGGCTCGTGAATGCCGCATCAATTCGATATTGGCCGCGGACCGAAGCGGTGTAGCGTAAAGTGCTAAGCTGACCATCAGGACCAGGATGCAAATGAAGGTAGTCAGTTGGTGGTAAATAGAAATCATATATTGTAGTGACAGCACTACCCGAAGCATTCTTGGCTATATCTGGTTCTGAACCGCACTCCGCAATATTCCACTCTGTAACATCGGCAACGCCAAAGGCATCGCTACAGTGATTAGTCATAGTGGTAAAACTTCCCTCTCCGTTTATATATCCATACGACCAGGCACCGTTAGGATTATTCACGGCGGAGAAGTCATTGAATGCGTTCGCTGTATCGCTTGGAGTTACAGCAAAGCTTGGATTGCAAATAAGGGTCAACAGTGCAGCGAATACTCCCGGCAGCATCTTGAACGCTAGCCGGGTCATTTGCAGTTGTGTATGTATGTATGTATGTATGTATGTATGTATGTATGAAGTAACATAACTATTTTCCTTTGAAGTTGAAATTGCCAAATATGGAACTTATGCACAAACTTGTTTTTGTGCCCAATAAAAAAGCCGAACTCCTGTATATGACTTTAACGAAGTCACACTCGGCAGTTCGGCTTTCCTGAATCAGGACCCGTAACTTTCTGTCGCTACCTTACGGTAGCTTTAGCTTTCGCATAGTGGATCATAAACCACAATAAATATCAACGGAGTATATTAGTCGGGATATAGCTTGTAACGCTGAATTACAATAGGGGGCGGTAATCGAAAATTGTCTGGGCGAGGCCAAATATCAGACAAAATGAATCAATTTATCTAATCTTAACAAAACGCCATAGCATTGGCGGGCCTTCCAGGGTATCAAAACCACCAAACATTAGACAAAACGATATAGCCGTCAATGCCGTCACCCTACCAAGCTACCACTGAGACTCACCAGTTTCAGGATCGTACATTTCGTGGACAATTTTATGCCGGTTGGCGATCAATTCTTCAATGCTTGGCGAATTGCTCATGGCCCGCGAAATAGCCAGCTTCATGGCTTCGTAGTTGGTGCGGTATAAGTCTTTACGATCCACATCAGGATTGGTTGCGCATTCGGGAGCTATCCATAGCATCGCAATGATGCACAGTTCATTGGCCTTATCGGCGGGAATAACGCCTTCAATAACGCTATCTAATACAGCATCGGCGATTGCCGATTGTACGGGCCCGCCAAATAAATTCACATAAGCAGTGGATTTAATGGTGACTTTCGGAACCATTAGCGTAGCAGGCCGCACTTGCTGGTTGCAGGCGCGAATGGCAAACATGCGGGTATGTCCTTCAGTTTGTCCCATCAGGGTCGCAAAAGCATTACCCGCAGGCCCTTTTACATCACCTATCAGTATTTCAGGCATGGCATCCGTGCCTTGCCCTTCGCTGGAAAACACCGTTGCTTCGCCGGTTCTAAACCAAATTGTATCTGACATTAAAAAACTCCAAAAAGAGAGATTAACAAGAGCTGGCATTCTAGGTTGTATGGAAAGGGGCGGCAATATTTATGCGATATATTTATACTGTTTGGATAGTAGGGCCTTACCACCTATCAATTTATTCATACCAAAAAAATAGCACGTCATACCGGCATGGACTGCCGGTATCCAGGCCATAAGGATGTGATTAGAGTTTGCCTTCCTTGGTTTCTGGATTCCTGCAATCCCTGCCGGAACGACGTCGTATTAAGTATCCGTAATAAAATTGATAGATGGTAAGATAATGGGGCTTTGAGTTGTGTTGAATAGTAATATAAAAATGATCAAAGCAAAGGCTATTCGGCTAAAACATCTCTGACACGATTAGGGTAGTCGGAAATTAAACCGGTAACTCCAGCGGCGATTAATTGCCGCATCTCTTCCTTATCATTACACGTCCAGATATTGACACTACAGCCGGATTTACGAGCATTATTAATCTCGGATAAATACAGCTTTCCATCTATCGAGTTGAATCCCATTGTTTCATAGTCGCGATAACAACCGAGGTTGTAGGCGTCAGCGTCGAGTGATTGTAGATACTCAGTCGGATTCGGGAGCCGGTCACCGGTCAAAACACCAATTGCGATGTTATTTGTAAGTTGGCGCACTTTCACCAACTGTTCATGATCAAAACAAGAGATCAGGACGCGCTGATCACATCCCAAGAATTCGACCAGCTTCACGACGGCATTTGCCAGTCCCGAGTCCATTTGTTTCTGTGTTTTAAGCTCGATGTTGACCATCAAGTCCGCGTCCTTGGCAAATTCCAGGGTCTGCTTTAAAGTCGGAAGCTTGATAGCGCCTGATGCATAGAGTGCGTAATCCTGAGGGTTTACAAACCGGGCTAATTCCTCGTCCGTCAAGGTCTGCAAGAAATCCTGTCTTTGCGGGCAGGGAAGCGATAGCTGTTCAACATACCAACTGCCGGCATCCAGAATGGACAACTCATCATAAGTAAAATCAGAGACATGGTACGAACTGCGTTCTGGAAATTTTGCTTTGACATCCGTGCAGCGAGTCAACTGGTCGTCATGATGAACCACTAGCTCCTTATCCTTTGACATCCGCACATCCATTTCAAACATCTGACAACCGAAGGTTTTTGATTTTTCAAATGCGGCCAAGGTGTTCTCTGGCGCAAAGGCACAGGCGCCCCGGTGGGCGATATTCAGAACGCCTGCAGGGTATTGTCCTGGTTTGCGGGAACGCAAATTTGACATCACTTTTTGTTCCTCCCTGTAGTTATCTCGAAAAGCAGCACTACTATCGTTAGGCGTGGCGGTAATGTACCAGCTACCCACCGGAAATAAACAATGCTATATTGTCAGGATCATATCTAATGATAATATTCACAGCATGATGCCGGCAATAAACTGCGCTGATATATTATTTGGTTGCTTTGACTTTGCAGCTTGAAACCATTATAAAATCATAATGTTTTTGATCTGTTATCCTGAAAATTTTTTGAGGTGTATAACCGCTTTTCCAGGATTATTTATCTTACCCTATAAGGAGAATCACCAATGCAAGGTCGAAGCGGATTTTTCATTCAATTCATACGGTTAGCAGGCCCTTTCTGGAACTCCGAAAATAAGGCCATAATCCGTAAACGGATGCTGGCCTTAATCGTCCTTACCGTGCTGCAGATAGTCCTTGCAGTCGTCATCACGGAATGGAGTGCCGCCCTTTTCAATGCACTTGAACAGCACTCGATGTCGGGACTATTCAAACAAATCGGACTTCTTGTTCTGATTTTTGCAGCCAGTATGGCAGTTACGTTCATGCATTTAACAATCAAGCGGCATTTGCAAATCGGCTGGCGATCCTGGCTGACAGAACGCGTAATCGGCCAATGGATGAACAAAGGCCGTCATTACCAAGTCACTCACATACATACAGTGGAGCATGATAACCCCGACGGCCGAATAGCCGAAGATATCCGTATTGCAACCGATGACGCTATCGCTCTCTTTCACTCATTATTCTATAGCTTGTTGATACTCATCAGTTTTACCGAAATCCTCTGGACGCTTTCGGGCACTGTCATTCTGGATTTGGGAGTGATTCAAACGCCTGTCTACGGGTATTTAGTCTGGATAGCGATAATTTATTCAGCCGCTGCTTCAATTTTGGGTTGGTGGGTAGGCCGACCCTTAACGCTGACAACTAACGCTATGCAAACCGTTGAGGCCAATTTTCGGTTTGGCTTGGTGAAAGCGCGGGAAAACTCCCAGGCAATTGCCCTGATTCATGGGGAAACCAACGAGCAAAATCGGTTTCTTGGCCTTTTTCAAGCTATTACCGATGTATATGACCGTCAAACCCATGCCTGGGCAAATATTCTCCTCTTCAACTCCGGCTATTCCGTGTTGTCGATGGCGTTTCCTATCCTGATAGCCGCGCCGCGCTATATTCTCGGGAGCATTACCCTCGGCGCCTTGATGCAATCTGTGCAGGCATTTCAACATATGTCATCCGCTTTGTCCTGGCCAGTTAATAATATGGCCGGAATTGCGCAATGGCGTGCGTCGGTTGAACGTGTTTTGGGGTTAGTCAGGGCATTGGAAGATTTGGAGCAGGAGATCGCCCGCCCTGATCCTCAACGCATTCTGATAGAAAAACCGGCGCAGTCCTCTTTGTGCTTCCATGATGTGTGTATCTCCAAGCTCAATGGCGAAGTGATTATATGCGGCCTTAATGACGAAATCAGGCTGGGCGAACGTGTTCTCATTGCTGGCGATGCTTCTACAGGAGCCAAGCTCTTCAAGGCGATTGCGGGTCTCTGGCCATGGGTACGCGGGCGTATCGAATTACCCGATGAAGAGTCAATGTTCTTCATGCCGCCACGGCCCTACTTACCGGACGGAACGCTGCGAGCTGCAATATGCTATCCCTCTTCCCCTGAGACATTTAGCCAGCCTATGATTGAAGAGTTTCTCAAATTGGCCGGCCTTGAGGAATTAGCAGGGCAACTTGAACAAACAGATGCCTGGGAAAAATCGCTTACCCGTGAGCAGCAGCAGCGTTTGGGATTGGTGCGTTTGCTATTATACCGGCCTAAATGGATACTCTTGCAAGAGGCCTTCGACTCGCTTGATCCCGATGGAGAAGAGTTGATGTTGCGTTTGATCTGTCAGGAGCTACCCGACGCCGCAATGCTGATCATTACGAATCAACCTACTGCTGAAGCGTTTCATCACCGGCAGATTGTATTGTGAACTTTCACTTTTCGATGAAGAACAAACATGATTAATAATAACTTCGGCAAGAAACTACGAGGCGTTAATCTGGGCGGCTGGCTGGTGCTCGAAAAATGGATGACGCCAAGTATGTTTGATAGCCTGCAAGCGACAGACGAAACATCCTATTGCGTTGAACTGGGCGCACGCGCCGAACAATCGCTGAAAAATCACTGGGATACTTTCATTACAAGCAAAGACTTTGCCTGGCTTGCCAAGACGGGAATAAATGCCGTCCGGATTCCCATTGGTCATTGGATATTCGGGCCGGACTATCCATATCATCGAGTTTATGGCGCGTCTTCGCATCCCTTTGTTGAAGGAGGCATAGAAATTCTTGATCGCGCATTCGATTGGGCCGAGGAATATGGCTTGCTTATCGTCCTGGATTTACATGCCGCACCCGGCTGTCAGAATGGCTTTGACAACGGGGGCATCCTGAATGTTTGCGAATGGCACACAAAAGAAGACTATATCGATTACGCATTACTCATATTGGAGCGTCTGGCCGAGCGCTACCACAGCCGGCCAGCCTTGCACGCCATTGAGGTATTGAATGAACCGCGTTGGGATATCGACACGGTTTTGCTGAAAAAATATACCGCAGAGGGTTATCATCGTATTCGCAAATATTGCCGGGCTGAAAACGTGGCTGTTGTCTTCCATGATGGTTTCCGTTCATTCCGCGAATACACAGGCTTTCTAACGGAACCGGAGTTTAGTAATGTGGTGCTGGACATCCATCGTTACCAGTGCTTTGGGCGCGCAGAGATTGACGCGGACATTTATGGCCACATACGCGGCGCAGTTGTCGAATGGAAGAACGAAGCAGACGACATCATCCGCGATCTGGGCCATTCAACTTATGTTGGCGAATGGAGTTTGGGACTGGATGTAAAAGTCGTGTCGCTCTGGGCCAAGGGGCCTTTCAACCACGCACTGCAAGACATGGATGAATTCCAAATGACTGTTGCCTACAGAGGCTACGCCGCTGCCCAAGTAATCACTTTTGAAAAATATCTCGGCTGGTTTTTTTGGAGCTACAAGACCGAAACAACGCCGGCATGGTGCTTCCGCGAGTGCGTCAACAGGGGGTGGTTGCCTGATAGATTCGATAACAGCAATGTCGATATCAAGCATTTTCGTAAATCAGCAGTTATGTAGTGTGCGCATCGCGCACCTTAACGGCTGGCTTCACCGGTGCGGGAAGCTCGTCCGGTGCAAACTCGTGTTCGGCGGCACGCCGATATTAACCGGTAATTCTTTTCTTAATCGCAATTGCATATTTCTCAAAAGCCTGCCCTTCTCCAAGGAACAAGCGCGGAACCACAAGTTCACATTCCAATAGTCGCAACTTTTGACCATCAGAAATACTATCTATTCTTGCGTAAAGAAAATCCCCATATTTATACGAAAGTCTTGCATAAATATCTTGCGCCCAATTAATTTCGGCCACTCCTGCTTTGTAATACTCGTTTTTTCCACCAAAAAACTCATGCGCTATCCAGTTATTTCTGGCTACAGTTTTTTGAACTGCATGACTAAATTTGCCATCAATAAAAACAAATGACAATTCACCGTGAGATAAAATTTCGGGCATGAATTTCTGAAAGCAGACATCATGGGATTTTAACAATTCTGAAAATGCCTGATGATGCTCAAATGCTACACTGCTCAAAACAGGGGGTATTTGATTTTCTGCCCTTATAATTGCCATTCCGTTTGCACGTTTTACTACTCGATAAGTATTCCAGCACTTGGAAGAAATAGTGGGTTTCACTACCAGGTCATTCCACCCTGTCTCAAGGATTATGTCTTCCAAGGTGACCGTCGCACCACGTTTTAGCCAGAACGTAGGAATAGTATCAACACCTTCTTGCTCTAACTCTTTAAGATATTTTCCTTTGTCTATTGCGGCGCGGATAATAGCCAGAGAATTAGTTATTGGCGTGTTTCCAAGCCTGTTTTCTAAAACTTCAAGGTTGTGCAAAAAATCAGGGTCGAGGTGGTATCCGCGGCATTCACGCACATTTATTAAACTATACTCATCCCATTTGATATGGTCACTATTGTTCAAATCAATCAGATGGCTTTCAAATCCGTGTTTTGATAGGCAAAGCGAGACATCATAATATTCACTATGTGCCTGTCCTAGAAAAAGAAATCCTATTGATGGGCGTTTCAATTTACACGGCCCGAACGTAAAGGTGACCAGGCGCGGCACTGGGAAGCCGAAAAATAAAACCGTAATATGGCCGTGATCTGTTTGAGCGCCATTTTAGGCCAGAAATAAACAACCAAAACCGCACCGCCACAAGCAAAAAAGATACAAAGAACGCCGAATAAGCTTACTCTTACCCCAGTTATTCTGACCCCAGTTATTCCTTATTAGAAGAATTACCCTTTACATTCTTCATATATTTTCCATATTGCCCCAAGCGCAAAACTAAGAGATTTATTGTGGACTGTTAGACGATCTATTGGGTTTCTTTCTAACCAGATGTTTTTTGTTTTTCCAATCAACCGTCTTTGCAGCTCTTCCCACAGCGCTTGATGTTCTGGCTTTCGAAAATCAGTTGGGTTAATTATTGCGAAGTAATGCAAGTTTTCACTGAGCTTTTGTCGAGCAGGAACTAAGCCTATGAAAATTTCATGTGCAAATTCCTCACAAGCTTGCCAAGAGCATAAGTATCATTGAAGAATTCGTCAGGCTCGGTAATCATTTTCTCTTTTAACGCAGAGCTAAGCGGCGACCAAAACCGGTGATACGCTGCGAAGCAGCACCGGTTGAGGGCGTCCAGTGAAGCGCAAAGCGCTGAACGTGCTTGAGCGACTTGTTAGGGTTCATTATTGCGCGCCGATATAAATTGCATAAGCGTTTTGTTCTCAAAAATTGGTGATGCGTGTTCCTTTAAATTTGAAAATGGATACGCCACGCCATATTGTGTAACACGTGTAACCTTGGTAATTCTTATTTGTTCTTTATTATTTGAAAGCAATTCAATTTCTTCTGTGTAGTCTTCAACCTCTTCGCTAGACACAGACATTGTGGCATACGCAGCAACTTTAGTTCCATAAAATACTGGGCTACCGCTCATTCCTAGCGGGATTGCAATATTTAACTCTAAGCACTCCCCTGCCATTGTTACATGGCCTTTGAGCAACCTCATTTCTTTACCTTTCATCCACACTTCATGGCTTGGTATACCAATTAATTGAATATCTGTACCTGCCGGCATTTTTTCGTCTGTTAGGTCTAGGTACTTTGTTTTATTCAAGTTAATGTGAACTAATGCAAGATCGCATTTTTCAAATGTTGCTGCGTGTGTAACCCAGCAAACTGTTTGTTCTGAACCTTGCTGAACAATTGCTACAACTCTTTTTCCTGGATCTATATTTTCAGGCTTGGGGACGACATGACTAGCGGTTATTGCGTCACCACATTTTGTAACAAAGAACGCCGTTCCTAAAAACTCACGCTTTTCTAAATAAACTCCATCTCCTTCTGTCTTGACCAGAAATAATGGAAATATGTATTCTCTTGCATCATTCAATATTAGTGCTGGCACATTTGAACCCTAACGTTTGAATTAAAGGTCAAGTCAGGCGAGAAGGTTTAAAAATAGCACGATGAGTTTGCCCCTGACTTGTACCTTTGAATGAAGCGTTGAACGACATACATGACGGCCTCTAAAGTGGTGCATTTGGCATTGAACAAAGCGGTGAAATTTTTTATCAAATTAAAACCGCCTTGCAGTTGTTCGTCATTAACGCCGTTATGCGACAACTGCAAGGCGGTTTTAATAGCATTTTTTCAGCGATTAGTCAAAATCCCCGAAATGCAACGTAGCTGTCGGGTATGTTGATCAACGTGATATATACGGCATCAGTTGTCGCTTAAAAATTTTAAACTGTCGTATAATCATATTCAATTAAAATAACCTATTGTTTATGTTGACTTGATCATAAATGAACGCGACAAAGCATGTAAACAAATACGACCCAAGCACAACCTCAGAAATTATTGGATCAAGTACGCGACAAGAGTTGGTTCAAGCACTATAGCTTAAGTACCAAGAATACCTATCTCTCTTGGATTAAGCAATTCATTTTGTGCTACGGCAAGCGTCATCCCGCCGACATGGGCGCAGCTGAAATGGAGTCGTTTTTAACTTATCTTGCTATGCAACGCCATGTAAAAACTTCGTGTTCCCTTCGGCTAGGCTCAGGACAAGCTTGGTCGCTTCGTGGTGAAAATTTCTTAGCTTGTATAACATCAGATAGCAAGTTTTTTAATGTGCTTTTTCAATGCCATAGATCTCATAGCTAGAGCACAATAGCAGCCTGATATTATGATTTTTAAACTTGTCGCATACTTTGATGGATTTGAAACATCTCTTCGGCAAGCTTCGAAATATTCGTTGTCTGGTAGCCCGTCAAATCGGTATGGATTATATCGTTCATAACGCCAGTCCACTTTTCCGGCAATGCCTTGGCTCCCAGCATCATGCCCATGATTGATCCAACCGTCGCACCATTGCAGTCCGTGTCGAAGCAGGCGAGCACAGTCCGGGTGATGGCCTTTTCGTAGTTACCTTCGCCGTACAACAGACCCATAGCAACAATCTGCGCATTGGAAATGGTGTGGCACCAGTGATGCGGCCGGGTTTCGTCCCAGCGCTGATGGATGTATTGCACCGTATCATCGAAGGGATCGCCGGCGGCGTGTCTATTCAGTATTTCGGTTATTGCTTCGAAAAGCCGGCTTTTCGCTGGGATTTCGGTGAGTCCGATTTCGATTATACGACGCACGTCGGTCTGACCCATAGCTGCAGCCAGCATTGCGGCTACCCACATTGCACTGTAGATGCCGTTTTTTACATGGGAAATACTTGCATCTCGCCAGGCCAGTTCCGCAGCGAACTCAGGTTGGCCCAACGCAACGTAGCCGAAGAAATCGGCGCGGATTCGTGCGCCGATCCATTCCCGGTAAGGATTACGGACAACAGCTGAAGCCGGTGGCTCGATGTTGTTTGTGAAATTGCGGTAGGCTACGCGTTCCGCCGTGCAAGTACGCAGAAGTGGGACGTTTTCCAGCCAGAAATCGGCCATATCCGACGGCGTAAAGGTTATCCCTTTCTGCTTGACCAGCGCCATGCCCATAACGGTGTAGTTGGTATCATCGTCGCCAGGAAAACAATCGGTATTTCTATACGACCACGGACTTTGCCAGCCGAAATTCGCACAGTCTTCCTCGGTAAGCCCCGGCAGTCGCCAGATATAATCCGGTATCTCTTCGTAACCGAAATGTTCCAAAAGCTGCCGCAATCTTGGTCTGAGCGCCCCCTCAAGGGGTTTGCCGAGCAGACAGCCCGCGCACCGTCCCAACCACGCACCGGCAATGTGATCACGCCTTATGGCCTCCGAGTGCGTAACGGGTAGCACGCGTGGCCCCGCGGCCCGGTGAATTCGTATAGTCTCCAGCTTGGATGGCTCGACATAGCGATAGTCCGCCCGCATAGGCAATAGACACGATTTATCCAATAAATCGTCCATCGCCTTCTGGAACTGCGCATCCTCGGGTGCATCTTCGGCAAGAAGCCGCGCGAACTCTGAATCGACTGAACTTGTATCACGGCCTTCTTCGGCCAACTGTTGCTGTTCCGTCCTTAGATCCTCTTTGTTCCACCATAGCCATAAATACTTCATGAGCTTCAGCTCCCCTGTTAATGATAACGCCCTGCATCAATCGCTTTGCCGAGGCTGCTCGGCTTTAGCAATGGCATATTCAAATCGGTTGTTGTGCCTCAAGTTCCCTTCGGGATGGAATTGACTCCGCTGCGCCATGGCGCGTGACGCATATCGCTGCCGCATGGCTTGCACATGCAAGAGCGGCCTTTGGATCGTTGGTTTTGATGAGTTCCGCCAAAAAGAAGCCGATGAACGTATCACCCGCACCTGTTGAGTCTACAACATGGACCTTTTCTGCGGGCTGGCAGAATTGGGCTTGCGAACTGAAATAGGCGGCTCCCTTATGGCCCATCGTGAGTACAACCGCCATGTTGGGATATCGATGGCTGAGGCTTTCGTAGATTGCTTTCGGTTCGATTTCTCCGGCCAGGCTACGTGCCTCGGTCTCATTCACTACAAGAATGTCAACCAGCCCAAGCGGATAATTTAACACTTGAGAACTCATAGGTGCGGGGTTAAAAACGATCGTCAGACCCTTTACTTTTGCTGATCGGATTATCTGCGGCACAGCGTTCACCTCATTTTGAATGAGCAGATAGTCATCCGCTCCAAAATTTGCAACGATGCGCTGCACATCTGATCCGCTCATCAGGTGGTTTGCCCCTCCAACGATGACGATTGAGTTTTCACCCGCCGTATTCACCTGAATTATCGCGTGTCCGCTTGGGCCATTGATTGTTTCGACAAATTGCGTGTCCACTCCCTTGTCTTCCATCAACGTCTTCAGCCAGGTATCTGCAGCGCCCACCTTGCCGGCGTGATACACACATGCACCGGCCTGGGCGAGCGCGATGGACTGGTTCAGGCCCTTGCCCCCGGCAAATCGCCGATATTCCTGACAGCTGAGAGTTTCTCCGGGACGCACGAAATGCTCGACAGTATATACATGGTCAACATTGATCGACCCGAAGTTCAACACTCTTTTCATCGTTGTACATTCCAACAGGTAATCATCACTTTTTTATGCTTTTATACTATTCATTAAAATTAGACAACAAGGGCTTTGGTGTCCGGGACAGTTGATATGCAACTGTCAAAACATTGATGAGGTAAAGTCCCTGCAGTATGGGACAAACCGGAGACTAATTAGTTAATCGCTTTTTTGAAGGATTATAGTCCCGGAAATCAATGTCCGGAAAAATCTTATCCATGATCTCCAATGCGGTTAAATAGCGTTCGTTTATCCTGTTCTTACGGATACAATCATGCAAATAGTTAAATCTTGCCAGGTGGTCTGTTATGCGTTTATTCGCATAGTCGATAGTTGTCCCGGATTTCATTATGAACGGCCAATCAGAGGCTTGTGCCAGTAAAATTGACCGGGCTGCCTGATTTAAAGCCCTGGCCTGCAATGGGCTGACCGCCAAATCCTGGAGATCGGCTGCCAATTTTTCCATCTCAACTTCGGCTTTGTGCAGGAAAGGATAGATCCAGTCATTGGTTTCATTGATCCAGTAGCTGTAATAACCTTGATCGCCCCAGGTTGATGCTGATGGTGTTGCCACCTGGTGGGATGACTGTTTATTTAAATAATCGCTGCAACTGATGGTCTGAACGCTATTGGTATTCTCGCTTGTCAGGCGCAGTACACGCTCCAGCCAATGCGGTCCCTCAAACCACCAATGGCCGAAGAGTTCGGCATCGTAAGGGGCTATGATTATTGGTGGTCTATCCATCCAGACGCTAAGCGAGTCAATTTGCTGTTGGCGTTTGTTGATAAAATCCTCAGCGTGCTGGTGAGCTTTTGCCAGCGCTTTTTGGGGATCGTAGATTTCCTTGGGCAAATCCTTGCCTGTTACGCGATAGTATTTGATTCCTGTATTGATGCGGATTTGGCTATCGAGGATATAGGGAGCGATATAATCAAAATCAAGATCGAAACCGATGTCCCTGTAATATTCGCGGTAATCGAAATCGCCGGGGTAGCCTTCGTGAGAACTCCAAACCTGCCTGGATGATTCCGGATCCCGTGCGAATGCAACTACGCCATTACCGCAATCCAGCGGCGCATAGACACCATTACGGGGTGGCTCACTTGCATCCATGACTCCGTGAGTATCGACAAAAAAGTATTTGATACCGGCTTCGCCCAGTAATGTCTCAAGACCAGGATAATAAGCGCATTCAGGCAACCAAAAACCGGTTGGTGAAAAACCCAGATTCGCTTTAAACGTTTCAATGCCAATATTAATCTGGTTGCGAACTGCAGTTTCGCTAACATTGAGCAATGGCAGGAAACCGTGAGTCGCAGCACAGGTTATCAATTCAAGAGTGCCTGCCCTGTGATGCTTTTTGAAAGCGGTCAATAAATCGCAGTTGTATTGATCCTGATAGATGTCCAGTGTATTTTGGAAAAATCGGCGATAAAGACGCGCCAATTTTTGAAACTCGGGTTGTTTCCGGGTTCTGATGATTTCCTTTCCGGCCAGTTCCAGCAACCGTTGTAGATACTTCAAATAGCGGGTTTTTAACAATTCATCGCGCAGCATCGAAATGAGCGGCGGTGATAGTGAAAGCGTCAGCCGATAATCCACCCTGTCTTTATGTAGCCGATCTAGAACTCCGATTAGCGGAATGTAACATTCGGTTATGGCTTCGAACAACCAGTTTTCTTCAAAAAAACTCTCGTGTTCCGGATGCCGCACATAGGGCAGGTGTGCGTGGAGAATAATACTAAGGAATCCTTTTTTCATCGCGGTTACTGATTATTTCTCTGGCCAGAGGCATTGTAATTCGTGTAATGGGATATTTCACGTTTTGCTATCGTGGTCTGTGGCATGGCCTTAAACTCTGGCTTGCTTTCCTTCTGACTTTCTTTGAATGCCTCCGCTATTACCTTTCCAGGCGGGACATGGGTGATGTTGGATTGGACAAACGGAGCAAGGCTGTTATCCGGATAATGCTTGCCAATTGTTGCGCTATAGGCTGTTTCATCTGTCCTCATTGGTAAAAAAACTTGCTGTTGAGCCTGGGGACTATTAATGGCAACATCGAACCATGACTTTGTTTCGGTTATATCCGAATTTTTGTTTGGTTCCGAATGAATTCTTAAAGTCAGTTGATTTCCGGAGTCGATTTCTGGTGTGGTGTCTGGTTTGTCTTCACCCAGATTCCAATAGGCATAAAGATGGTCGGGGTCGACCGGCAACAGAACAAGTTCCTGAGGGTTGTCTGATGCTCTGGGCGCGAAATCCCGTCTGATTTCTTCGCTGATATCAAACAATTCCTTCGGTGAAAGCTTAATTTCGGCATCAAGCTCTGGTGAGTCGATTACAGCACTTGGTGCAAACTCCCGGTTAATTTCCTGACTAATTTCAAGCAATTCTTTCGGAGAAAGCTCGATTTGAGAATAATTTCTTGAATGCAAAAATGTCATTATCAGCTTCAAATGGTTACCATATTGCCTTATTAGAGTACCTCTACACGTATCCATGCTTAATGGGCGCAGTGCTTTTTCCCTCTGCTATCTCTAAAGCTGATTTTCAAAAACAGGTAAATCCTGCACACCTAGTCAGGAAATACAATGCTGCTATCCAGGTTATTGCCGGAAAACTCTAACCTTTGTCGATTATTATTGCAAGATATTTAAATCGTTATTCTGGTACAGCAGACGGCTTGACAAACCGCCAACGTCGGCTGCCACAATCGTAGGCATCAATGGCGAGTAATTTACTGCGTTTGAGCTACAAATTCAAGGCTATGAAATACCCGAAGACCTGAAGCGCAAATAAACTAAATTTTGATTATGCCTTGCCCGAAACCCTCTCCGCAGGAAGAGGGCGTTTTCGTGATTCAACAAGGTGTTTTCGTGATTTAACAAATGGCATGGTTTAACAATGCCTTTCCTGGTGAACATAAAACTGCCGTGATTAAAACACATAGCCTAAACCAATCATTGATTCGTGGATTATTCAAGATTAGCGTGACGTGATCTCATAACTTCTTCTTCAATACCTTTTTCGTGGATCAGGTGTGACACCATTGCTTCGAGAAAGGATAAAGTAGAGAGTTCAAATACAGTACCCATCGGCATGCCTGCGACTTTACCATACTGATCCGATTTGCCGATCTGTAATACCGCGTCGGCCATATCGCCGATAGTGGAACTGCTTTTTGCCGTGATCAGGACGATTTCTGCGCCTGCTTCTCTGGCCTTTTTGGTGAAAGCGATCAATTGTTCGGTTTCACCAGAACCTGAAATAACAATCAGCAGGTCGCCTCTTTTAATGCTCGGCGTGACGATCTCGCCGACAACGCTGACATCATAACCGCTATGCATCAGCCTCATCGCAAAGAACCGACAGACAAGTCCCGAGCGTCCAGCGCCCGAGATGAAAATCCTTTTCGCCTTATCCAGCATATGGGTTAACATTTCAGGATAGGATTCCTCGGTAGCATTGAGGATCGACGTAAGTTTATCAAGAATCAATTGTTGATGCGGCGAACAGCCTTTGCCCTCGACAAGCTGTTGAATTCTACGGGCCGCATCCGCGGGAGAAGGTGCGCCGTAAATGGCGGCGCCCACCACAATGATATCGGCGCCGGATTTTACTACCTGTTCCACCGTCGACTCTTTAATACCGCCTGCAACCGAAACCCTGACATTCAAGCCCAAATCGATGATATCCTGCAGGTCGGCGAAAGGCGTTTCCCCTGCGGCCTGTGCATCCAGACCGGTGTGGACACCGATAATACGCGCGCCCAGTTCAGCTGCGGCTTTTGCGCATGCCAGCTTATTCTCAACATTGATCAGGTCGACCTGAGCTTCCGCATTGTGCGTCTTCGCTGCCTTGGCTACACCGGCAATCGTGTCCAGACCCGATACGCCCAGAACCGTGCAAATGTCGGCGCCCGCTGCGTAAAACAGCGTGGCTTCATACTCGCCCGCATCCATGGTTTTAAGATCGACCAGGATCAGTTTGGTCGGAAATCTTGCTCTTAATGCCTTTACCAGTTCGATGCCGTTGAATTTGATGCAAGGCGTTCCGATTTCGAAAATGTCGATATAAGGTTCAGTCTGTTCAGCCAGGCTCATGGTTTGATCAAAATCCAGTGAATCCAATGCCAATTGTATTAATGGTTTTGCCATACGAAGTACTCCGATGTGGTTATTATTATAAAGAAATGGCCTAGTCGCAAACTCTAAATCAGGTTTGGGCGGATGTCAATTTTCCCCAAGCCTTCAAAGCGCAAACCAAGACAAGAAAATTGTCTGGTTGTCGCGGGTGCGATTAAAAGTGCGATTTAAACTCAAGCAGCTTGACGCTGTTGATTCCAGTATTCATCCCATTTTTCATTGGCTCGAATAATCCTTAAAGCCAACATCGTATCCGGGTTATCGGCGGTCCACCATGCACCGGGCAGTTTTAAGCGTTGCTGAATAACATACCGGTGCGCACTTTCTATTTCCCCGGAACCAATGGGCAAACCCTGAGCCAACGCCGCTTTATAATCTAACTGACGAGGGCGGTTTTTGATATACCGGTAGCAAGCGCGTACAGGTGCGTTCGGCGATTCAATCGTGTCTGCTTCTAAAAAAGCCTCCAGTTCTTCTAGAACTCTCGGATAGTTATTTTGCTTTAACTGGTCTTTTTGTTTGTTCATCCAGGTTTTTTCATTGCCAGGCGCACACGATTTTGCTGCTGCCACAAGATAGTCACAGATATGAGAAAAAGTCGATCAGGCAGCCTGGTTGGGCTTTCTTGATCTACTTAATAAACATCGCAGTAGAAGACCTATCAGCGGAGCCATCATTGCCGTGAGTATTGCTGATTTACTCCAGCAAAATAAAGCGCAGCAACAAGCATTGGCACAATCGATTCGAAAACGAATACAAGAGTTGCATGAGCATTTTAATATAAGATTTCCTATTATGTATCGTTTACCAAATGCGGCCTGCGAGCCGGGTTCATGGAATACTTTGATGATCTGGATCGGGATAAACGCTCTCAAGTCTGGGTATAGTGGAATTCATGGTGCTTAGCAACGCGCAGGAAATAATTCTTATACTTTAAATCCCGATTCCGTTCGTCCTGAGCCCTTCGGAAGCTCAGGAGAGCCTGGTCGAAGGAAGAGGATGCATCTTTCAGGATTAGGGTTATTGAAAATTTGCCATCTTTTTCCATTTATCCTTAAAAAAGCGTTGCCAGACAAGGAAATCGGTAAATGGTTCTCGCCTGAAAATACTGTCATCAGGATTTTGGCGGTACATAACCCTGTGGCATTTCGTTGTTGCCTTCGAACAGAAATTTGTTTCTTTCTTCAGCAAGAAAGGCCCTGGCTTTGGGGTCAAAACTGGCTAATTTATTTTCATTAATAAGCATGGTTTGCCTGGTTAGCCATTCTTTCCAGACTTGCTTGGATATTTTTTCAAATATTTCCTGACCCTTGGGCCCGGGAAAAGGCAGCTCATCAAGGCCTTCGGCCTCTATCTCTAATTTTACGCAATTTACCAGTCTAGTCATTTTCATTCTCGCATGTGTATTGTTGCAACAGCAGTTTAACAGGTGCCGCCAAGCCTAGAGTTTTGATTTGTTCAGCTTTATACCAGACAGTTTGATTTATTTCCATCACACTATTTATAGGGGTATTTGTTTGGATAATAACCGGCGTATAATCCAGATGGTAATGGGAAAAGGTGTGACGCCGGGTTGCCAGCGCTTGTGAATCGACAATACGCAGGTTTTTTGTCAAACACCAATTGAGTGCGGATTCAATACTGTCAAATTCCGGCAGGCTCCATAAGCCGCCCCAGATGCCGGCGGGCGGCCTTTTTTCCAGTAAAATCTGATTGAGATTATTGCCCAGTAATAATAGTACAAGTTGTTTAACCGGCAAGAGCTTGGCCGGTTTCGGCGTTGGCAACAGGAATACAGTCCGGGTAATTCTGGCCAGACAATGGTTCTCAAGCGGGCAATTTTCACACAAAGGTTTACTACGGGTACAAATTGTAGCGCCCAGGTCCATCATCGCCTGTGTGTAATCAGCGACACGATCTACCGGTGTCAGCTGAGCGCTGATAGCCCATAATTCTCGGTTAACCTCGCTATTTCCAGGCCATCCGGAAACCGCTTTAAATCGGGAGAGCACTCTTTTTACATTGCCGTCCAGTATCGGATGACTTTTGCCAAAGGCGATACTCAGTATGGCTCCTGCTGTAGAAACGCCTATGCCGGGTAAGGCGACCAGTTCGTCCAGTGTATCCGGAAAGCGACGCCGTTCAGCGATAATCTGTGCAGTCTTGTGCAGATTGCGGGCGCGAGCGTAATAACCCAAACCTGACCATAAATATAAAACCTCATCAATCGGCGCTTGCGCCAGACATTCTAAAGTTGGAAAATTTTCTACAAACGCATTAAAGTACGGAATAACGGTCGCAACCTGCGTTTGCTGAAGCATTATTTCAGACAGCCATACGCGATAAGGCGTTATATCCTGTTGCCAGGGCAAATCTTTTCGACCCTGTTGATCGAACCAGGCGAGGATGCGTTGTTGGAAGACTGACGAATTCATAAAGGAGAGTTGCAATACTGGAGCGGTGAATTCATTCGCCAAAGGCGACTAAAGTCGACCCCATAAAATTAGCGCTAGTGTTTTTTAAATAGGCCTTTTAATAAATCACCGGCTCCGGGTCCCAATTTTTTATCGAGCTTGTCCGCAATTTTATTGATTTTTTCTTTGTTTTTGTCCACCAGTTTTTCTATTTTAGCTTTATTTTTATCCGTTAATAGCGCCGCTACATCGAGTGTATAAGTCGGCTTGCTGAACGTACCGCCAACAACAATAGTGACAGGTGTGTCATGGACTTGTTCCGGTTCCGTGGCGGTAGCTTCCGCCTTCAAGAGTTTAGCGCTTATTTTATAATCCAGTTTCTCGGTTGCAAGATTTGCATTGCCTTTGCCGCTGGCGCGCAGTTTCGAAGATTTGGCAACAAGGTTGTTGTTTTCGATGATGTTGTTTTTGATTGTCGCCGTGCCGCTTATTTCAGCAAATACGCTTTGGTCATTTTTAGAATCTACCGGCAAGGCAGCCCCGTTAATTAACGCCTTGCGACTGTCAATCATTTTTTGCAGATTAAAGCCTTTGACAGCGCTATCTTTAATCAGAAAACCGAATTGGCCGTTAAGTGAGGATTTGAGTTCGTCAGTATTATTACCTAGTCCCTGCAATTGTGTTGACGCGTCAACTATGCCGCTGATTCGGGCCGCACCCTTAAAATCTTTAAGCAAAGGTTCCAGTTGAACATGGTTTATTGTTTCGTTTACAACAAGAGCCGGATTTTTGCTGCGCATATCCATGTTGAGCGTACCGCTATATGAGCCTTGATAAAACTGTTTAACCGACTGCTGTGTTGTCACTATGCCATTTTTAGCGCTCAAGTTCAGCTGGACGTCCTGCATAATCAAATCGCTGATTTTAAGCTTGCCCAGCGCTAATTGACCATCAACATTCAGTTTTCTTAATGTCTCTGCAGGCAAAGCAGAAGCGGCTACAGCTATTGCGACTGCGGGGCTTGTTATTGGCCTGGAAGACTTGTCGGCGACAGGCGCTAAATACCGGTCCGCATCGATCGCATCAATCGCTAAATTAAATGCAATAACTGGCAGGGCAAAGTCTTTAATACTGGTTGAGCCCTTGATCATACTATCATCCAGCATCATTACCAGATTTTGCAGCTCAACCGAGTTTTCTGTCGTCAGCAGGTTAAAGTTTATCGCCAATTTACTCAAGGCATTGGCATCCTGCATAACCGGGGTTGCAATGGACAGTTGCTTCATGACCTTAACCGGACTGAAAGATGCAATGCTAACCGGACCTTTAAAAGAAGGCTTGCCGTTAATAGCGTTACCGGTAATTTCGGCGAAGAGTGTGACATCCCCTGACTGGAGCTTTAATCCGGATGCTTTAACCGTTTCTTGGGCTGTATCCAGCGCTATATCTGCGACGGTTAGCACGGTTGTTAGCGAATTGCCGGGTATGTTTTCGCTTTCTGTTGTCGTTTGCAGATCACTATGGCTTAACGCAAAAGTATCGAATTTTTCATTAACCGTTAATGCGGTTCTTAGTTTGATGGATTCAGTCAGTTTGGTTTCGGCATTAACAAGGACCAGAGAAATATCAGCAGCGAAAGGCTCATCAAAGGAAAATTTTTCGGTATTAACGTTAATGTCTTTTATGACCAGGTGCTTTCCGGACTGCTGATCGTCCCAGTTAATCCGGGAATTTTCTATCGCAATACCGCCGATAACGAATTCCTCCGGCGCCTCGGGTTTATCCTGTTTGCCGCTGTTATTCACAGAGGGCGACATGGTTTTGGTACTATATAATGCTGTTAAGTCATCCCAGTTACTAGTGCCTTGCGGGTTTTTTGCAAGATTTAGAATAAGCCCTTTCAGGACTACGCGGCTGACTTCAATTTTTTTTGTTAATAAG
>JAQTMV010000082.1 GCA_028714175.1 Methylococcales bacterium | reverse complement strand
TCTTGAGTCAATTCCATTGCCAGGCGGGTGTTCGATGCGACCAATTTTTTTGGAATTTGGACGTACCTGGATGCGTCAGTGGTAGTTTTAAGCTTTTATGGTGACACCGGTAGTTGTAGTTATAGAGGTTAATCCAAAGAGTGTCCGTAAAATCGGCTTCAGTTCCTTTGACAAAGCACTTCTTGACGGTGATCAATCGCATTTTTATCCGTTTCTTGACAATTTGCAGATAAACATCGTCTATGTCCGTGAATACGGATTGTAGGGCATTGTTGTAAGCCGCCAACTTATTTGTCGCGATCTTTAATGGATTTGCCTGCGCCAGTATGCCGAGGTAGTGTTTTATTTGTTTCACCAGTTTGGTTGCTGTGTGCGTGGTACGACTACCTAATTCAAAGTTCATCCAAAAGCGAGAGCCTGCATCAAAACCAACAAATACCCATAACTGGTTGTTTTTGTTTCTCAAAAAAGACCACAACTCATCCATCTGTATAAACAGGACGGTTAATGTTATGGATAAGGAGATAAAATCATGAAATAGAGTGGTTTTCTTAACTTACACCCCGTTGCCATGTTGCAATGGTTCGGGTATCTTTGAGCAACACGTCCGCTATGGCATCAGTCGACAAGCCATGGCAGCTTGGCTTGCACATTTGTTCATATTCTTTAAAGCTGCCATGCTTACCGAATAAATCACAGTAACCCGTTTCAGAAAAACGATGTTTGCCTTCCCCACAGTAAAGCATCTGTCGAACCATGCCATCATTTTTGGTCGTATATACACCGTCTTTGGTTATGGTGTTATCTAAAGATTGATAGCAGAGACAAGTGCGTCTTGGGCAAAATAATTTTAATTCGGTATTCAGTTTGGTTGGTATGAGGTTCATGACCTGAGTGCACAGTTTTGCGCTACACTATGTCAAAAATCGCAGAAAATTACCACCTGCATTTATTTGTAGCGACTACCATTTTTTGACAGGCTTATCATCATTCAACGCAAACCAGCCAATGGTAATCCGGTAGACCAGCAACACGATTGTTGCGATCAGAATAAAAAAACCGATACCCATTTCTAAAGTAAACCCGGACACTGCAAACCCTGCCAAAGTTATCCAAACAGTGTTGATTTGCCAGTTGAAATGAGATTCCAGCCAAGTCCCCTGCACATCATTTCGCTTGTAGAAGTTAATCGCCACACCCAGCAGCAACGGCAATCCTGCCAGCATGAAGGTGAGTGCCTGGCACAGGTACACTACGGCTGCCAGTTTTTTTAATGTCTGCAATTTTTCAGACTCTTTTTGTTCAATCGAAATATCGTTCATAATAATCCTGCCTGTTGAGTTTTTTATTAGTTGACCCACGATAAACTTGTGGTTTTAAGCAGATCGAGTTTTGCCTGTTCGCCCGCAAAGCCGCGGCTATTAGACTTACTTTGGCAATTAACCAGTGCAAACAGTATAAATATCTGTAAGAACTTAGGCAGCCGGATTTCATCTTACAGTCACGAGCTTGTAATAGGATAACCCTTTGCTAACAAGTTATCATCTGATTCATATTTATGACAGGCTTTAAATTCCCGGAACTTGAACAACTTGAACGCATCATCGAGCGGTTCGGCGACAAAGCCCAAACTCAAATTATTGAGCGAATCCACTATAAAGACCATGAATTTCCTATCCATTGTATTATCTTGGGCTCTACTCAGCCGGATGTTCCGGTATTGGCTTTTTTTGGCGGCGTACACGGCCTGGAGAAAATCGGTTCGGAAGTGATTCTGTCTTATATGGAAACGATCAGTCAATTGCTCGATTGGGATGAGGAATTTCTAACCCGCCTGGAGAAATCCCGGCTGGTCTTTATGCCTCTCGTTAATCCTGTGGGCATTTATCTGGGCACGCGTTCTAATAGCAACGGCGTTGATCTTATGCGAAATTCACCAGTAGAAGGCGTGGGCGCAACGCGGATCTATAGCGGCCAATTCATCACACCGCATTTGCCCTGGTATCGCGGCGATGTCTTGAACATGGAAAAGGAAGCTCTGGCTTTATGCCGTGTGGTAGATCAACAACTGTTCAACTCGCCGTTATCGATTGCCCTGGATCTACATTCAGGTTTTGGCATTAAAGACCGTTTATGGTTTCCTTATGCTTCCCGCAAAACACCTTTTGCCTTTATTGCAGAAACCTTGGCATTAAAGGAGCTGTTTGATCGCTGCTATCAACATCATATCTATAAAATTGAACCGATGTGCCTGGAATATGTAATTAGCGGTGACCTATGGGATTATCTGTTCGATGAATTTAAGCAACGATTTAGCGCCAATCGGTTATTTTTGCCCTTGACGCTGGAAATGGGCTCATGGCTGTGGCTGCGCAAGAATCCAACGCATCTTTTTTCGCGCCACGGCTTGTTTCATCCACTGTTGCCGCATCGGCAGCAACGGGTTTTTCGCCGGCATTTTATGCTTTTTGATTTTTTACACCGGAGCCTTTTGTATCCGCAAAGCTGGGCGTGCCTGGAACCTCAACAAAAAGCCGGTTATGCAAAAAAGGCACAGGTTTTTTGGTATGAATCGTGAGCTAGGTCAAAACTGGATTCTGCTTAGAGGTCTTGCCCGTGAATCAGCGCATTGGGGCAATTTTGTTCCGCTGCTGCAAGCGGCTTTTCCGGATGCTGACGTAACAATGCTGGATTTACCCGGCACCGGACCTTTTCACAAGGAAGCCAGTCCGCGCACTATCAAGGCTACTGCCGATGCAGTCCGTCGTCATGCGCTCGAGAAGGGTTGCCTGCAACAGCCTGTAACGATTCTGGCGATTTCGCTGGGAGCCATGGTTGCGTGGGAGTGGATGCGTAATTATCCTGATGATATTTGCGGCGCGAGTCTGATTAATACCAGTTTTGCCGATTTGAGTCCTTTTTATCATCGACTGCGCTGGCAAAGTTACGGAAAATTTGCCGCGCTGGTAATTAAGCGCGATGTATTGCACCGGGAATCGGCCATTTTGCAATTGATAAGCAATCGCCGCGATCAGGACGAGCAGATAAGCTACGCGTGGGAGAAGATACAAAAGCAACGCCCGACTAGTCTTAAAAACAGCCTTCGGCAGATTATAGCGGCTGCAAGCTATCGACCCGGCGATAAAAAACCGGGGCAGCCCATTTTATTAATAAACGGCAAAGGCGACAGACTGGTCGCCCCGATTTGTTCAGAAGCAATATCCAAAAAATGGAATTTGGAAATCCGCAGTCACCCGTGGGGAGGTCATGATCTGACGCTGGATGATGGCGCATGGGTAGCATTGCGGCTGAAAGATTGGGTCTTGGCGATGCGATAAATCGCGTCTCTACCGTGCAGGGACGCATTCATTTGTAACCAAAATCATTTCTACACATGCTAACATTAACTGCTCGTTTATCGGGTTTCAGCAATATTGGTATCAGCATAGGAGCAAAGGATGAAGGTGGTCGCGTTATATAGCATTAAAGGCGGCGTCGGCAAAACATCAAGCGCGGTCAATCTGGCATTTATCGCTGCCCGCAACGGTTACCGGACGTTGGTATGGGATTTGGATCCGCAGGGAGCCAGCAGTTATTACTTTCGTATCAAGCCCAAGGTAAAAGGGGGCAGTAAAGATTTGGTCGCTGGAAAACGCGAACTGGATGGACTGATTAAAGGCACTGATTTTGAAAACCTGGACTTGTTGCCGGCAGATTTTTCCTTCAGAAACCTGGATCTGGTTTTGGACGCCAGGAAAAAACCGACCCGGCAGCTTAAAAAACTTCTTAAGCCCTTGGCAGAAGAATACGATTTCATTTTTTTGGATTGTCCGCCGAATATTTCATTATTATCCGAAGCCGTTTTTGCAGCCTCGGATATTTTATTATCACCCATTATACCTACCACGTTGTCGTTAAGAACCCTCGAGCAACTGAAACAATTTATCGAAGATAACAGCCTTGACAATCTGGCGCTTATTCCGTTTTTCTCCATGGCCGACCGGCGTAAAAAAATGCACAGGGACATCATGGAAAATTTCATTGAGACTCACCCGGAAATTTTAAATACCGCTATTCCTTATGCCAGTGATATAGAACGCATGGGTCTGGAGCGCATGCCGTTAGGCGGTTTTATCAAAAAAAGTCATTCTACAGATGCTTACAACGAGCTGTGGCAGGAAATCCTGACGCGTGCAGGCGCATAGGCTTTTGTATGCCGGGTCTGGCCCACAAGCGCAGTTAAGCGCCAATGCACGCTAACTCGTTAAACGTAATGAAGTTTTATGTCGTGGATTGCTCTGTTTAAGGGCGTCATTTTTATAGACATTCCGGTTTCAATATGTTATTGGATGCACTTTAACTACAATCAAGGAGCGCAGTCATGAATAATACACAGTATGGTTCTGTAGAACTCACAGACGAAGATCGCAACTATAACGGATCGCTCTATTTAGAGGTACGCAATGCTATATTTGCCAATCCTTATCAGAAGTTATGGGGGGCCGAGGATGCTCCACCGCTTCCTATATACGAAGTCAGTTTGGCCAGTGTGCTCGGCGGTATCCTGCCCTTCGGGAAACCCTGGCGGTTTTTTCAGTCAGTAGAAAGGACGGTTGATTCCGATGCGGATTTACGCTGGGGCAACGATGGAAAGGGGTTCCGCCGCCTGCTGCATCCCAATGGCATTTGTCTTACCGGATTGTGGGAAATTACTGAAGAAACAGATTATTCCGGATATTTTAAAAAAGGCAGCAAGGCCCTGATAGTGGGCCGCTATTCGACCTGCTGCACGGACACCAGACGAGGCCACATACGCTCCTTGTCGTTGGCAGGCAAGCTTTATCCTACGACAGATGTTAGGCACATGGAACCCTTGCGTACAGCCAGTTTTTTTACTCAACAGGATTTGGGCGGCGATTTCAGCGATTTTATTAACGACGCGGAACTTCGCAATACGCCGGATACCCGCTCCTGGCGGCGGGGAAGCGGTCTGCCCGTATTTCTGCTCGAAGGAGCGGCCTTTCTTCGCGCCGATAAAGAACCTTCACAACGGCAGCTTTACGAAATCGCAGAACTGGGGAAACCGGAAGACGAAGCTACCTGCACACCTGAGTTTATGCGTTTGACGGTGGTTCCCGAGCAGCCCCGAATCGAAGGGGAAGTGCTGGATTATCGTGATGAAATCATGGCGCAGATTTATGATAAAGGCGATCCTAGACCGAAAAGAAAGCTTTCCTTTAATATTGATGTTTCCGATACGGGTGAAACCAAAGGCACACCGGTTTTTGAACGGCGTATCATCAGCGATTGGCACACTATCGGCAAAATAACCTTTACCGAAGCGGTTGCTTCTTATAACGGTGATTTCGTGCTGCACTATAATCATCCAACCTGGCGCGATGACCGTAACGACCCTTCAACAGCAACTCGAGTCGGCGGACGCAAGATACGTTAAGCATTTGCGCCGAATCTTCAAGAATTAAATCCCCCTGCTGTATCGGCGATTTGTATTATAAACATACAATTTTACTCGGTTGAAAAATTTGTATAGCGTATAATTGAGGTTAATTGCAACTCTTTCAAAAAAATTTAGTTTATGTCTATTAGTCTTAGAAAAATCACCCATCAAGTTTCAGTCGGCGACGTTAAAGTCGGTGGCGGAGCGCCTATCGTCGTGCAATCAATGACCAATACCGATACTGTAAATGTGTCAGCAACCGTTAATCAAATCATTGAACTGGCTACTGCCGGTTCTGAACTGGTCCGGATAACAGTCAATTCAGAAGAAGCCGCCAAAGCCGTTGCAGAAATACGCAATAAAGTAAGCCAGAAAGGTTACTCAGTACCAATAGTAGGCGATTTTCATTTTAATGGTCATAAATTGCTGGAAAAATACCCGGACTGCGCAGAAGCCCTGGATAAATACCGGATCAATCCAGGCAACGTAGGGCGTGGTAAAAGCCGTGACCCGCAATTCCAGCAAATGATTGAATTTGCCTGCAAATATGACAAACCTGTGCGTATTGGCGTAAACGGCGGCAGTCTGGATCAAGCCGTTTTTACCCGGTTACTGGATGAAAACAGGCTCCTGAAGAACCCGGAACCCTTGCCCGCCGTAACCCGTAAAGCGATAGTCCTGTCCGCGCTTGAAAGTGCCGCCAAAGCTGAAGAAATAGGCTTAGGCAAAAATAAAATCATTCTTTCCTGCAAGATCAGCAACGTACAGGAACTGATTGCTATTTATCAGGATTTATCCAGCCGTTGCAATTATGCCCTGCATTTGGGTCTTACTGAAGCCGGTATGGGCTCCAAGGGCATCGTGTCTTCAGCAGCGGCTTTATCGGTGCTGATGCAGCAGGGCATAGGCGACACTATCCGTATTTCGTTAACGCCTGAACCTGGCGCTTCCAGGACTCAGGAAGTTATTGTCGGGCAGGAAATTCTACAGACCATGGGGTTTCGTTCGTTTACGCCGATGGTTATTTCTTGCCCCGGTTGCGGCCGCACTACCAGTGATTATTTTCAGAAACTGGCGATGGATATTCAAACCTATTTGCGCGATCAAATGCCGATATGGCGCACGCAATACCCCGGTGTTGAAGCGATGGAAATCGCCGTCATGGGCTGTGTGGTTAATGGCCCCGGTGAAAGTAAAAATGCCAATATCGGTATCAGTCTGCCCGGCACAGGGGAAACTCCGGTAGCGCCTGTTTATGAAGATGGTGAAAAAACCGTGACGCTAAAAGGGGATAGAATTGCAGAAGAATTTCAGGGCATAGTGCAAAGGTATATTGAAACGCATTATAGTGTGTAAATATACCCTTTTGCCGTAACGGATAATCGAAACGTAATCTCTCCTATTATCCCGGACCCCGTTTCTCTTCATCCAGGCGACTTCGCTGCCGCCTGCATTGTATACATATCGTTATTTCATTGTTTATAGAATATGCTCAATTAAGCGTTTACAAAATGCCGGGCTTCCTTCTTATGTCAGCCCAACCGTCATGCCTGGTTTTGAAGTCTGAAATTTTGATGATTATTTTGGTTGAAATTTCAAGCCGTTTTAAATCAAATTACCCTGTATCAGGGATAAATCATGTTGCTTTGGCATTATGCATACACTAACATAGCCTCATCTTGCCGTATTCCTACTTGAGCGGGTTTAAAGATGAAAAGTACGAACTATATACAACTTTTAAAACGACTTGTATCAGCCGCTTTCCACTACCGCGCGAGTCTGCTTATTCCGGAACCCGTCGCTGAAAACCGGGGTTTGTCTTCTTTTCCCGGCAAACAGTATGGCTCATTCAGAGTATTTTCCGCTCTGATGATGTTCGCCTACGCTGATCCGGTGCGTGCTGAATGGGTGGAGTGGCTGTTCAATAGCGGCTTATCTTTCCGGACAAAAGATAATATCAATCAATCATTCTTTTCCGGACAGCATCAGGAAGACTACTTCTGGTCAGGTTTTTTATCGGGCGGAAGAGCCTATCAACTGGACGATTATACGCGCATTTATTTAAATTCCGGATTTACCGGCGATTTACATCATCGTTTTCAAGAATTGGATCAATATACGCTGGGCGGTAATGCAACGCTTACGCATAAATTCGGTTTAGGTTGGCAAGCGCCGCAGCTTAACATGACTGTATCGGGCGATGAAATTTTTTCTTCAAGCAAGTTACGCAATGGAGAAAAAATAATAAGCAGCCTGCGCTTTTCGAAATGGCTGCACGAACGTATACAAGCGCAGGCAGGTTATCGTTTTGATTACCGCAACGGCCCGCAGTTGCAACGTGAGATCCCCACGATTCCGAGCAATGTATTTGATTTACATGGGCATTCAATAGATGCGGCGCTGAACTTTTCAGTTACGGAAACTTTACGTTTTAATGTATCTTATGCCTGGCGTTGGGGTGATATCGTTAGCAATAACTTACCTACCAGCGTTTCCCCCGAGATTACAAACCGTGTACATGCTTTGGTCGAAGATGATGTTTTTCCAGGCTGGCTTTATAGTGCATATGGCACTACGCAGACCTATGATGCCGGTTTGAGTTATGCTTTTTGGGAGGGTTATGCGCTTATCGCCCTGAGTTACCAGCATGTTGAAACGCAAGCACTGGGGCTAAACTACCAAAGCAATCAAGTGCATTTAGGTTTTAACTACAGCAATTGATATACGCCGCGGGGAGTATATGTAAAGGCAACACACTAATTGACGGAGAAAGCCTATGTTAACTATACGACTCTGTGGCACAACGGGAATATGTGTTTGCTTGTTAACGGCAACGGCGAATGCCGAAAAGCTTCAGGTTCTGACGCTGGATCGTGACGGCAACGCGGTGCCGCAAACGGTGGTTTATGCATTACCGATAACCCCGCCTTTTAACATTAATTCGGGGATCGTAAAAAACAATAAGACCGTCGTCGATCAAATTGACAAGGAATTTGTGGAAACAGTTACGGTTATCAAACCGGGAATGGCTGTCATTTTCCCCAATCATGACAATATCCGTCATCACGTTTATTCGTTCTCGCCCGCTAAAACCTTTGAACTGCCATTGTATAAAGATGTGACGCCGAAACCGGTAATTTTCGACAAGGTCGGCGCAGTGGCCTTGGGATGTAATATCCACGACTGGATGTCGGCTTATATCTATGTGGTCGATAGCCCTTTCTTTGCGTTGACGAATAGCCGGGGACGCGTGGAACTGGAAATACCGGCAGGGCGATATGAGATACGCGTCTGGCACCCCAGACTTAAAAATCCGGATCCTGACAAGCCGCAAAAAATCGCCATTCAAGCGGGACAGCAAGCGACGTTGGAAGTTGGGCTAGAGTTGAAAAAAAGCTTTAGGCCGATGCGAGCTCCTTTTAACGGACCGGACGGGGGCGCATATCGTTAAGTTGTGTCGATTCGGTTTCAGACGTTTTCGTAACCGACTGTTATTTTACTTTATTGGCTTATTTGCCTTCACTTTAACAGGTGTTTTTGTAGTCGTTGAGCAAGTATTCAAACAGAATACAGAAGCCAATATTCGCAGTGAATTAGTCGTAACCGAGCGGGTATTTTCGCAGCTGCTAAAAGAGCGCAGCACACAACTGACGCAATGGGCGATTACACTGGCCAGCGATTTTGCGTTTAAAAAAGTCATGATGACCGGTGACCCTGCAACGATTTCGTCGGCGTTATTTAACTTAAGCAAGCGGATTGGCGCGGATGCCGCACTGTTAGTCTCGATAGATTATAAGCTGGTAGCCGATGTTGCGCATCCTGGGGCCAACGGCCAGCTTTTTTTTGCCGCGCCAATGATTAAACAGGCAGAAGAATACGGGGCCGCATCAACATTAGCGCTTATCGATCAACAGCCTTACCAGTTAGTTACTGTGCCGGTTTTAGCGCCTGATCCTGTTGCATGGCTATGTATCGGTTTTAAAATCGATCAAGCCCTGCTGATGAAATTAAAACAATTAACGCAAATGGAAATCAGCATATTGAGTGAAACTCCCGCCCGTATTATTTTGCATGCTTCAACATTGATCTCTCAGCCTAATCCGGAGCTAAACGGAATCTGGCAAAAATCGGCAGCCGAAGAAAATTTCTTTTGGTTTTACAATAAAAAACCTTATTTAAGTCGATTAATCGTATTACATAAACAGACTGATTTTAGCATTGCCGCACTCATTCAACGTTCATGGGACGATGCGCTGGCAAATTTTTATCGCTTGCGCTGGTTATTGGCAGGCATTGCGCTCTCAAGCATGGCGATTATTTTATTGGTTGGCGCCTGGGTTGCAAGAACTGTCAGTAAGCCAATGCAAATTCTGGTTAAAGGCGTACGCGCGATTGGGCTGGGCGATTACAAATATAAAGTGAATTTAAGCGCCAGAGACGAAACCGGTGAACTTGGCCGCGCTTTTAACGAAATGAGCGGACAATTGGCGGAAAAGGAAAAAATACGCAATTTGCTGGGCAAGGTTGTTTCGCCGGTGATAGTCAAGGAATTAATGAGCCGCGAGATTACCTTGGGCGGAGAAACACGCGAAATCACTGCGCTGTTTTCGGATTTGGCGGGTTTTACTACGATTGCTGAAAATATGCAGCCACAAGCTCTGGTGGCATTATTAAATGACTATTTAACGCAAATGGGTAAGCAAATTATTACCAACAATGGTGTTATCGATAAATTCATCGGCGATGCTATCGTGGCATTTTGGGGCGCGCCAGTCATGGAACAAAATCATGCGGTGCTGGCGCTAAAAAGCGCTTTGGCAATGCAGCGGGTATTAGCCGGGTTAAGAACCCAATGGAAAAAGCAGGGCTTGCCGGGTTTATTGATGCGCATTGGCGTGAATACGGGCTTGGCTGTAGTCGGCAACATTGGTTCGATCGATCGCATGGACTATACCATGATGGGCGATGCCGTTAACCTGGCTGCACGACTGGAAGGGGCGAATAAGTTTTACGGTACCGGTATTTTATTATCCGAATACACCTATGCGCAGGTAAAGGATGTTTTTCTGTGCCGTGAACTGGATAGAGTGCGCGTGCAAGGCAAGCGGCAGCCGGTTGGCGTGTTTCAGTTGATGGATGAACATAGCCGGATTAATTCAGCGACAAAAGCGCATTGTGAGGAATTTGCCGCAGCGCTCCGCGAATTTCGTCAAGGCCGTTGGCTACAGGCGGAACAATTATTTACGTCTATTTTACTCGAACATCAGGATGATACCGTTAGCCAGGTTTATCTGGTTCGTTCGCAGCAATTGCAGTTGAATCCGCCGGATGCCAGATGTGACGGCATTTATGATTTGCAAAAATAATTTTGTGACCTTTTCTACGCACTTCATCTCGCTCTCAGCCAATCGAGGCTACAGCGATGGACCAAGCTCCGAAGGGGGGCGAAATTCGAAATTTAATGCCAACTGGGATAATTCATAATCGGACATTAGTTCTTCAAAAACTTTGGGCTGTTTTTCCTTCAGTTCGATTGCATAGTCGAGAAATTTCACAATACCGTCACCCAATACCTTGTTTACTTTAACCATCACTACAGGATTGGTTTCGGCGTAGGCAATAAACATATGACCGGGGTTAAGCCGTTTATAGAGCTGCACATCCTGAATGAAGTGCATAATGAAAATCATATCCTCAAAGATGCGTTCGAAGTCGTTTTCAACAGCCCACTCCATGAATTTATGGAATACCGGATAGGCGTTCACATATTCCATAATGACCAGTTCCATATCCTCCGGCGAACGATATTCTAAAACCTGCGCACTTTCACGGAGTTTATTAACCTCAACCAAGCCAGCACTTCGAATTGAAGACATATTGATCGCCGGCCGTTCCAGGGCTGCAAAATTAGTCAGAAAAACCTTGCGCATGTCTGACCGGAACAAACAGCTCTTTATGAACATAAGTTGGCGGGCGCGCTTGATTTTTCCCAAATGAATCAAATAACCTTCCACCAGCACCGCTCCAAGCAGGATTTCCAAGGGAATAGCGGCCAAATGTAGCAAAAACTCCTTATGTGGCCAAAACCCATCCCGCCAGACATCATACAGGTAAAGAAATACCCCGGACAATGCCAATAAGCCAAAAACCCGCAACGCATCAGTGAAATGATCCGCAGAACGGATACTATAGATAAGTCCCTCCCTGCCAAATGGTGAGTCGGTTGTTCGTATACGCACTTTATAACTACCTCACACGAATCTCGACCCGATTGCGGATCGCCAAGTTATGTCAACATGAATGGCTTGCCGGTAAATTGCACGGCTATAGAGCAATCGACTATGCTTTATCATACGATAATCCTCACAATATTGAACGAGTAAAGGGACAATATCCTCTCCCGACTATTCCGTCAACTGGATTTTGCCGGTGTTTAGCGCCGGCAGGGTTTTTGCCTCGTTCCCATGCTCCAGCTTAGAGTAGGAAAAATGGGTATTGATGCTTTTCTTTCCAGCTATTCATTCCTCTGCCTCACAAACACCGCAAAGCGCGGTATCCCCGTCTGAGTAAAACCCTGATACCGGTAAGTCACCAGGCTTCCGATCAACGGCGGTTTTTTTCTATGCTGCTGAGTAAAACCGCTGCCTATGTGAAATTCCTTGCCATTATCCATGCGGACTTTTAGTGCGCCCATCAAACCGGTATTTTTGCCTTTGCCGGGTTTATAGCCGATAACGATGGCATCTGCATCTTCAAAGGGTTTTACTTTGAACAAATCATCGCTGCGGCCGCTTTGATAAAACGCATTTTGCCGATGCAGCATCAAACCCTCGCCGCCTTGCCCGGCAATGTCATCAAGTTTCTGCATCAAGGTTTTATTCGAACTCACACGAAACTGCTCAATAACGTCCAGATAGCGTGTTTTCGTCAACAATCGCATGGCTTCAACACGCTCAGTGAAAATACCCCCTTGAGCAGGCAGATCAAATACCATGAACTTGACGTTTTTCCAGCCGTCATGAGGTTTTTGCTTGCGGACTACCGAAACAACGCCTTCATAGCGTCCCCTGCCCATCCATAATTCACCATCCAGGGGCCTATCAGGGAAATTCCGGACAAACCACTCCGGCGCTATAAAGACATTGCCGCCGCGCGAGATGAGTTGCCTGCCATCCCATCTGGCACGAACACCATCGAGTTTTTCGCTTACCCAGAACTGCGTAACATCCTCATGCTGACGATAGACGTTTGCCAGCATCACATCAGGCGTTTCAGCGGCGGCTACCGGTAATGCGCTTGACAGCGTCAATAACAGTGCAATGAGGAAACACCTGATAGCGGGGATAATAGAACTTCCCACGGTTCTAGGCGCGGGTTGATAATCAGACATATTTAATCTCTTCAGGACATTCATTCAGAGAGACTTGTCCGAGAATGCAAAAGACTGGAAATTTAGCACAATATAAAGTACTTTGCTGGCTTTATAATCAATACAATATATCTTAATCTAATCTGCCATAATCTCGTTGGCTTGGTTAAATTCATAATTCAAAGACTTGTAGGTATTTATGTCTCTATTACTACGACAATTTTTAGGATTTATTCTGCTGGTAGCCACAGTGGGTTTGGCGACGTGTCAGTCTATTATAAAAGCTGAACCCGTCGCTGATGTCGAAGCGGTATTTCCGGTTACGGTGACAAAATGAAGACACCCTTGACCCATTACAGAAAGCCTAAACAGTTTATTTCCAATACGCTCCAACGTTATTCGCCTCGGGGTTTATTGCTTTATTTTTTACCGATGGCATTGATTCCGGCAACGATCATTGCTTTGGGCAAAGGCAATATATTGGGAATTATCGTCAATGCTTCCGGTTTTGCGTTGTATGTTTTTGCAGCCTGGTGCTTGCGTAAAGGCTTACAAGCGGAAACCGCGCTTGCGGATAGTCCAATCACACGCACTCCCAAATTGCCCTTGAAAATGCTGGCGGCGATCATTACCGCTCTGGCTACTGGACTGATTGCCTGGCTGGGTGCTCAGCAGACTTTCCCGGTAGCGATGATGTTTGCCGGTGGCGCGTTCCTGGGCATGTATCTTAGTTATGGTTTCGATCTACGGCAGAAAAAAAAGATAGCCGATGCGCAGGGTTACTCGGGGGATGAAATTTTACGGATGCTGGAAGAATCTTCGCTAATTATCCGAAGTATCGAGCAGGCTAATGACAAAATCCGCAATGCCGAGCTCAATCAGCGAATCGAAAACATCTGTGCGATTGCCGACCGCATTCTGGCAGAAATTGAATCCGATCCCCGCGATATTCGCAGGGCACGTAAATTCCTGAATGTTTATCTGGATGGCGCCAGACAGGTGACAGAAGGGTATGCCAGAACCCATCAACTAACCCAGTCCGGGCAACTGGAACAAAATTTCCGTAATGTGCTCGAAACCATTGAATCGGTATTTCAGGAACAGCATCAAAAATTACTGGAAGAAGACGTTTTTGATCTGGATGTAAAGATTGAAGTTTTAACCACACAACTCAAGCGGGAAGGCATTCTTTGATGCCGCCGAAAATCGGAGACTAAAATATGAGTGAACAGCAGTTATCTACAGAAACAACAACCGTCGACGTTCCTGAAACCAATGTTGTAAATCAGCTTGTTCCCGGGGTAAAGGCAAAGATATTGCCATACCAGGAGGCATCCCCCGAAAAACAGCAAAATATACAGAAATTGCTGTCTGAAATCGATATGAACGATACCCATTCGATCATTTTTTTCGGCAGCAAGGCTCAGGAGCAACTGACCAGTATTTCCGACCGGATGCTGGATGGTGTCAAGAATAAGGATGTAGGCCCGGCCGGTAGCGATTTGAACGAAATGGTCGCCATTATTCGCGGCTTTGAAGTCGATGAACTTGATCCGAACAAAAAACAGGGCTTTCTGGACCGCTGGTTCGGCAAAGCCAAACCGGTAGTTAAATTCCTGCAGCAATACGAAGAAGTGCGGAAACAGATTGATACCATCACCGACAAACTGGAAAAGCATAAAACCGGTTTGCTGACTGATATTACCTCGCTGGATCGCCTGTATCTGGCCAATCTGGAGTATTTTCATACGCTGGAAGATTACATAGCCGCCGGTGAAGAAAAGCTGCGGCAACTGGATGAAACGATTATTCCGGAGCAGGACAAACAGGCTGAAACCAGTCAGGATATTCTCGCTGCGCAAAATCTGCGCGATCTTCGTGCCGCCCGTGACGATCTGGAACGACGCGTGCATGATCTGCGCTTGACGCGCCAGGTTTCCATGCAGAGCTTGCCCGGCATCCGGCTGGTGCAGGAAAACGATAAAGGCCTGGTGACCAAAATCAATTCGACGATTGTCAATACTGTACCGTTATGGCGTCAACAGCTGGCGACGGCGGTGACCATTTTTCGCTCATCACAAGCGGCGGAAACGGTAAAAGCCGCGACCGATTTAACCAATGATTTGCTCGCCGCCAATGCGGAAAATCTCAAAATTGCCAATGCCGAAACCCGCAAACAACTGGAGCGCGGTGTATTTGATATCGAAGTGATCAAAAAGGCGAACCAAACCCTGATTGCGACGATAGAAGAAAGCCTGCAAATTGCCGATCAGGGAAAAAAAATGCGCGCCGAAGCGGTTATTCAGTTGCAGGAATGTGAAAACGAATTGCGCAAAAAACTGGCCTCAGCGCAAGCGAAATCAACCGGCTCGAACACCCCTTAAGCAAAGACAGGAGCAATAGCGTGGGTATTATTAATAAGCTTTTAGGCGAATTTGTTGATGTTATCGAATGGACGGATGACAGCAGCGATACCATGGTGTATCGCTTCGAGCGCTATGGTAATGAAATAAAATATGGCGCGATGCTGACGGTCAGGGAATCGCAAACAGCGGTGCTGGTCAGCGAAGGCCGCGTTGCCGATGTTTACGAGCCCGGTCTTTACCAGCTCGAAACCCGCAACATGCCGGTGCTTACGACTTTGGAGAGCTGGCCGCACGGTTTTTCCAGTCCATTCAAGGCAGAGGTCTATTTCTTCAATATGCGCCGCTTCACCGATCTGAAATGGGTACCAAAAACCCGATCATGCTGCGCGACAAGGAATTCGGCCCGCTCAGACTTCGCGCTTTCGGTACTTACTCCATTCGCATCAAAGACCCGCTTACTTTTATCAAAGAAATTGTCGGCACCGACGGCCATTTTCAGACCGGTGAAATCAGCGATCAGCTCCGTAATCTGATTGTTGCGCGCTTTGCCAGTATTATCGGTGAATCAGGTATTCCCATTCTGGATTTGGCTGCCAATTATGAAACCTTAAGTAACTTCATTACCCAAAAAATCAGTCCTGAATTTGCCGCTTATGGGCTCGATGTGTTGCAACTGATGTTTGAAAACATCTCCTTGCCGCCGGAAGTGGAGGCTGCCCTGGATAAACGTACCAGCATGGGTATTATCGGTGACTTGGGCCGTTACACACAGTTTCAGACGGCTGAAGCGATCGAAGCGGCAGCGAAGAATCCCGGCGGCGGCGCCAATGAAGGCATGGGTATGGGGATGGGTTTTGCTGTAGCCCGGGAAATGGCCCAAACCTTTTCAGCGCAGCCTTCAGGTCAGGCATCGGTGAAACCGCCGCCGCTGCCGGCATCGGTTATTTATTATGCTGCTATCGGTGGACAGCAACAAGGACCTTTTGACCGATCAGTGGTCGAGCAAAAAATCAAATCCGGTGAAATTAATCGTACAACTCTGCTTTGGCATGCCGATTTGGCAGAATGGACGCCGGCGGGAAAAATAGCCGAGCTGTCTTCTGCCTTTGCTAATGTTCCTCCGCCGTTGCCTAACACTTGAGTAAGAGCGCTTTAGCCAGTAATAAAGGCGAAAAATTGCTGGATCGTTTTCCCTGTGCCCAATGCGGTGCGGTGCTTAAATATGAGCCAGGAACCAGCACACTGGTTTGCGACTATTGCGGCTTTGAGAATCATATTGAACAACGCGCCGGTCGGATTGAAGAATATGACTTGCAGGAAGCGCTACGGCAACTGTCGCAGCCGCGTATGGAACCTGCCAAACCGCAAATTCATTGTGACGAATGCGGCGCCGGCTTCCAGTTTGAAGCCAGCGTTCATGTAGGAGAATGCCCATTCTGCGGCACCCCTATTGTTACGGCCACTGCGCAAACAAAACCCATACAACCCAAGTCATTGTTGCCTTTTAAAATTGAGGAATCCAGCGCCCGACAGCAATTTCAGCGCTGGATCAAAGGCTTGTGGTTTGCCCCCAATGCCGTTAAAAATTATGCCCGTAGCGATGCCAAATTAACTGGCGTATACCTGCCTTACTGGACTTTCGACAGCGATACCGTAACTGATTACATCGGCGAGCGGGGCGATGTTTATTATGTCGAGCAACCGGTTCAAGTGATGCGGAAGAACCGGATGGTGACCGAAATCAGAAGAGTCCCTCAAATTCACTGGACACCAATGAGCGGACGAGTCAGCCGGTTTTTTGATGATGTATTGATCGGAGCTGGCAATTCTTTACCGCGCAAAATACTCGATGCCTTGCAACCCTGGGATTTGGAGCAGTTGATTCCCTATGACGAACATTACCTCAGCGGTTTTCGCAGTGAATACTATCAGGTCGAGCTCAACGAAGGTTTCGACTACGCCAAGCAAGTGATGGACAGCGTGATTTATCGCGATATCGCTCTGGCTATCGGCGGCGATCATCAGCGTATTCATCAGGTTAAAACCCGCCACAACGCCATGACCTATAAGCATTGTCTGCTGCCGGTTTGGTCTGCCGCCTTTCGTTATCAAAACAAATCCTACCGGTTTGTGATTAATGGCCGAACCGGGGAGGTGCAGGGTGAGCGGCCTTACAGTTGGTGGAAAATCAGTTTTGCCGTGATAGCAGCAATATTGCTGGCTGGCGGGATTTTCTACTACATGGATCAAGCCGGATTATTGCAAAACACTCAGCAAAGTTATCAAACACAGCCCAGAGTCATCATTCGGCAGTATTGAATAGGTCAAGGAAAAAATATTCAAAATCATTAAACCTATAGTGAACTCAGTGCTAAAGGCTGCGTAACAAGTTAACCACCGGACTGGACTAGTTGCGTACCCGCGTTACCTGACGCTCGGCTTTGAGCTAACGCGGCAATGTGTTCTGGGAGACTGTCCGGAAATGCAAAAGCTGGAAATTTTACACAATAAAGTACTTTGCTGGCTTCTTATGTAACTTGCGAGTTAAACGGTCAAACGCGCTAACACGTCCAGGTCATTTTTGCGTTGTTCGACTCGTCGCTGATAGCTGGCCATATTTTTGGTGCAGACTAACCTATAAGGCCGGCTACTGCGTTCGGTGATGCAATTTACATCATATTTGTGACTCTGGATCGAATGTTCAATATGATTTCGTTTGGCTTCAGCTGCTTTAAATGACCATGTGGATTGAGTCGGACTGTCCAAAAATGCGCGTAATTCGGCGCAATCCTGACAAGTGCACTTAATTTGACTGTCCCGGCGCCAATCAGCAGGCGGTTCCAGCACTTCGGCAACCCGCGCATGCAGATGCATACCTACAGCATTACGCAAACGCCCTACAACCGGTAGCTCACGGCTGGTCTCGGTTTCAGTCAGTTGCAACGCAGCCGGCACCAGGATTTTATCCATATCGTAGGTAGCAGGCCAGGCGAGCAGGTAATTCAGGGTATTTTCAGCTAAAGTGGTATCGATGACGCTGAAGCAGGTCAAAACGTCCACCACTAAATCGATACTGACACTAAATCTGGAACGTTCCCAGGGTTGAAGTTGAGGAAATCGCTCCAGATCACCGGGCAGTGCTGTGAACAACACGTGAGCGGCAGTACTGAGGTCTTTGGCTGAACCTGTTTCAGTCATAGCAAGACGGACCAGCAAAGCCGCGCATGCCTCCTGAGCTCTGGCAGCGCTAGTGCTGATGGCCTGTTCTGTCCAGTTCACCACATTCGTCCACGGCAACAGTTTTGCTGCTTGCACCAGAGCGGCACTGTTTTCCTTGTGGTAGAAACCGCTTGTAGAGACCATTGACCAAAAGCGCCCGAGGATCTTACTGTCATGCAAGCGGTAGATAGTGTTCAAAAAATCACGGACAGTATTGGTTTTGTAAGCGTTTTGACCAAGATAATGAGGAAGCCAGTCGCGCAGCATGTAACCTGCCAAGGTATGTGCCTCATGCCATAAGCTTGAATTTTGGTCGTTGTTTCCAGACTCCCACTGCTGACAAAAATCATGCAACACCGGCAGCGTTGCACTAAGACCCGCCTGGTTAATAATCGCCAAGTATCGCGCTCGCGGCCAAATGACCAAAGCCGCGCGGCGATATGTGCGCTCAAAGGATGCGCCCTCATTGCCGGTGGCTTCATGAAATTCGACTTCATCAGGCTCCATATCTTCCAAGGATTCAGGTGGGCAAAATTCATGGGCACTAAATGGCAGCTCTGGTAATAACGACGGCTGACCATCAGGCCGCCGCCATTCGGAAACACTTTCCATGCGATCAATGACTTCGCCAACTTCGAAATCGTCTTCATCCCAATAGCGTCCGCTTCCTGCATAATCAGCACTGCAGGTTTCTTCCACAGACACCAGGGCCAGATGGATTTCACAATCGGCTTGCCCGGTTGCCGCCACCAACACATCGGCGACTGCCTCATCGGCATTTTTCAAGGCATCAAAGCCCAGTTCGGCCGGAGTGTACGCATGTTCCAACAGATAAATCAGTTTTTCCGGTGTCTTTTCATGCGAGTTGGTACTAAGCTCGGCAGTCCAGTCGCGCAGCAAACTTGCCACTTTATCTTGCTCCAGATTGTAATCCGGAGGTTTAGGCAACGGCATTTTTTTGTCCATGCGCAAAAGATTGTAGATCAAGGTTAGCCGGCAACCTTGGGTGATTGGCAATACTTCATGTACGCAGTCGGCGTAAAAAGCCGCGAAAGCGATTTCGGAAGGGTCATCGCAGCCCAGATCAAGTTTTACCTGCTCTTGCTGATGTCTTACAACTAACTCGCCCCCACTGTACTCTGAAGGTAGAACAACGACCAAGGTAGCAAACATGCCCGCCGCTTTTTCAGTATCCCGATGGCTGATGAAAAAACTGCCCGCATCGTATACCAGTAGTTTATACAGTTCCGCTTTGACTTCACCACTGACGCCTAATCCTGTCACGGCACGGTTGACAATGGCATCAAGATCATTCTGCCAATGCTTGCCGCCAAGCGTGACTCGATTGGCATCAATTTGCCAGGTACGCCGCACTTGGGTATCAACAATCGTTTCCTGACCGCGGCCATAAGGAGCGTGCTCTGCCACTGCAACAAGCTGTTCTGCCTGTAGAGGCAGCAATGGTAAAGCAATCCGGCCCACACCCTCAATTTCCAGGTGAGGCGGGAAAACTTCGAGTCTACCCGTCGCATAGAAATTACCGGGACGCTGGACATTTTGCAGGGCATTGAACAATTGGTCAGTTATTGAAGACATAGTATCCTGTGGAGATTAAATCGAAAATGTTGTTGTATTTACTCAGGCCCGCTTATAGTAGGCAAGCAGATTGATTTGTCAACCATGAAGAAAATGAAGATTTTCCAGTCACGATGCTAAGTTTGTCAGCGAACTACGCACACAACTCGAAAGCTTTGGTTTAAAAAAACCATAATGAAATCATTTTGGTTCCAAACCGGAGTTAACTATGGCTACTTTGACCCTCAAAAATATACCTGACAGCCTTTATAATCAATTAAAGGAGGCTGCTCGTTTACACCACAGGAGCATAAACAGTGAAATTCTCTATTGCGTAGAGTGCACATTGAGCCCACATGAAATTAATGTTGCCGAACATTTGGCGATGGCAAAACAGTTGAGAGCCAAGACGGCAAATTATTTGCTGACTGATGAAGAAATTGATAAAGCCAAGTCAGAAGGCAGACCATGATTGTCGCAGACACGAATACCATTGCCTATCTCTACATCAACAGCGATAAATCCGCTCAAGCAGAACAATTGCTCTTGCGTGAGCCGAGATGGATTGCTCCAACGATTGTGAATTTGTTGCTTTGGCAAAACTATTAAATATTCCATTGATTACATCAGATAAAAAAATAATTAATGCATTTCCTGGCATAGCCCAAACAATTCATGACATTATTGGTTAATGCTCAAGTTAACCAGCTTAAGCAAAGCTGAATAAAAAATTGAGGACAGAATAAAATAAATAGTGCCAGTTGAAATGTCGGGCACGAAAAGCATGTGCCCGACCTTGCTAAAATCATAAATCAATCGAGTCTGATAATCATCTAGCCTGCCTCCCAGATCG
>JAQTMV010000081.1 GCA_028714175.1 Methylococcales bacterium | reverse complement strand
GTGCAAGACAATCGTATAATCAACTGACAAGGGACGCTATTTTTCAGAATGTAGTGCCACATGGATTTTTTATGTAATGTAATATATTGATTATAAATGTTTATTATTTTTAAGTGTTAAATATGGGGTAAGGAAATGTGCACAGGCGATGAGAACACCGACACAGGCAAAAAACATCGCGGCTAGGATGACTATACGTAACGTACCTCCGGCGAAAAGCCAATCATAGCTTTGAAACGCTTGAAAAGTAACATCAGTAATGGGAGAAGCGGGAAGAGCATGCGGTTGAGATCGAGGCGATTGTAGAAGATAACGAGAACAATATGGGGTTCAATGGGTAATCGAATGTTTGCAGGAAGTCCCATCACAAAAATATGTGGTGCGGTGAAAGCCGGTATAATCAGCAATCATAAGAAGTTTTTTTACCCACTCCCACAGCCTAACCGTTATCAAAAACGTTTCATGAAAGTCCTTGTCTACAACGAACTCAATCCCAAAGCTATTCCCGGCTTTGCCAAGCTGCAAAGTTATCTGGAAGATGATGACTTCAAATCGGCAGAAGTTAAAAAAGTTGGCGATAATTTGTATCGAGCCAGGCTAAATCAACGCGACCGGTTGCTGTTCTCAATTTATCGTCATCAGGAACAAAGCTATGCGCTGATACTGGAGTTTATCAAAAATCATGCTTACCAGGACTCGCGTTTTCTGCGTCAGGCCGTTAGTATCGATGAAGATAAAATCCCGGTCATACATAAGCCCGATGAAACCAGTGACAAAGCACTGGTTTATCTTAATCCAGGTCATAATTCATTTAACCTGCTGGATAAAATCATCTCCTTTGATGACCGCCAACAGTCGATTTATGATTTGCAACCGCCCCTAATTGTTATCGGTTCGGCTGGTAGTGGCAAAACAGCCCTGACGCTGGAAAAAATGAAACAGGCCGTTGGCGATGTCCTGTATGTGACCCAGTCGGCTTATCTGGTTAAAAACTCCCGCGATCTTTATTATGCTCACCATTACGATAACCCTGAACAGCAAATCGATTTTTTATCTTTTCAGGAGTTTCTGGAGAGCATCCTGGTACCGGCTGGTAAACCCATTACCTTCCAGGCCTTTCAGCAATGGTTTAGCCGCCATCGCCATAGACAACTGAAAGATGCGCATAAACTGTTTGAGGAGTTTCGCGGCGTCATCACGGGGCCTGCCACCGATAAAAGCTGGTTAAGCCTTGAAGATTACCTGAACCTGGGCGTCAAGGAATCGATTTTTCTGGCTGAAGAGCGCGAGGCTGTGTACGACGTTTTTGAACAATACCTGGGTTTTTTAATCGGCCATGACCTGTACGACAGCAACATCGTCAGTCATCAGTATCTACAGTATATTGAGCCCCGTTACGATTTTGTCATTGTCGATGAAGTACAGGACTTAACCAATATCCAGCTTTATCTGATTATCAAATCGCTACGTCAGGCGCAGGACTTTATCCTGTGCGGCGATTCCAACCAGATTGTCCATCCCAATTTCTTTTCCTGGTCGAAAGTGAAAAGCATGTTTTACCGGCAGGAGGATATACAAACCTCTGATGAGCTGATCCGAATTCTCAACACCAATTATCGCAATTCGCCGCAAGTCACCGACATTGCCAACAAGATTTTAAAAATCAAAAATCAGCGTTTCGGCTCCATCGACAAAGAAAGCCACTATCTGGTCGAAAGCAACGGTCACACGCAGGGCGAAGTGCTTTTTTTGCAGGATACCGCAGCTATTCGTCAGGAACTGGACAGCAAAACCAAAGCGTCCACTCTGTTTGCGGTCATCGTCATGACGACCGACCAAAAACCGGCAGCGCAGCAACATTTCAGCACGCCGTTGGTTTTTACTATCCAGGAAGCCAAAGGCTTGGAATATGAAAACATCATTCTCTACAACTTCCTCAGTCAGGAAGAAGCCCGTTACCGCGAAATCAGCAAGGGCGTAAGTCTTGCCGATTTGGAACGAGACATTAAATATGCCCGTGGCAAGGATAAAACCGATAAATCGCTGGAAGTCTATAAATTCTATATCAACGCTTTGTATGTCGCGATCACGCGGGCCGTTAAAAACCTGTACTGGCTTGAGAGCAATCCGAAGCAAGCTTTGCTGGATCTGCTGGGATTACGCGATGCTCAAGCCAGTCTGCAACTCGTCAATCAAAACTCCAGCCTCGATGCCTGGCGTCAGGAAGCGCATAAACTGGAACTGCAAGGTAAACAGGAGCAGGCCGAGCGGATTCGCAGCGAAATCCTCAAACAAAAAACACCCGACTGGCAGGTCATCACCTCCGCGACATTGACCGAACTAAAACGTAAGGCCCTTGAAGGCAACGATAAAAACGCCAAAATGACCTTGTTTGAATACGGGCTGGTTTATGAAGACCGCGATATCATCAACAGCCTGCTGAAAGCCGAATTCAAAGCCGCCAAGCAACCCGAAAAAGGCTTGCAGTTGCTGCAACAAAAGCACTACAGTAGTTACAGTTTTAAAAAACCCGATGCCGTACTCAAACAAGTTGATCAGTACGGCCCGGATTTTCGCAACCTCTTCAACCAAACGCCGTTAATGGTAGCCGCCTGGATGGGCAATACCGAAGTGATTAAGGCGCTGTTTGAGCTGGGTGCCGACACCGAAAAAGTCGATGGCAACGGGCTAACGGCTTTTCAAATCGCTCTGGCGCAAACGGATCGCAGTGAAACCTACGCCAAAAAGAAGCTGGCCGACATTTACGAACAACTGGAACCGACCAGCATGAGCATCCAGGTCGATGGACGTCTGATCAAGCTCGACAAAAACAGCATGGAGTTTTTCATGCTCAATCTGATGATTGCACTGTTTTACCGCGTGATGCCGAAAAAAATGACCTATCGGCTTGAAGGCTTTTCCACCCAGGATTTTATTGATGCCGTACAACACATTCCCGACAGCATCCTTCCGGAAAGACGTAAGCAACGAGCTTATTTGTCCAGCATTCTGTCTAAAAACGAAATCAGCAAAGATGACAAACATAACCGAAAATTGTTCTATCGCGTACTGCGCGGCGCTTATATTTTCAATCCCAGGCTGGCAATCAAAGTGGAAAACGAATGGGTCAATATCTATGACTTACTGATTATTGACAGACTTGCAGCGCAATACCAAGACAAGCAGGCGTGGTGGCAGCATCATGATCTTAATGCGTATGCCGAGAATAACATGGCCGCCTGCAAAAAATTATTGCAGCAGTTGATTGCAGAAAAACAAAACTGAGGTTGACTATTAATAGCCAGACTGCCGCTTGTATATTTATATCCGATTGAATATGATTAAGTTAAAAATATTGATTCTTTGGTCACCCCGTGATCTTCAAATACCATCAGTTAAGAACCCATGAAACCTTCCATTGCGCTTGACTTGAAACGAAATGCGGTGCGCGAAGCGGTGAGCCGCTTCCACACGGCGAACCCTCGTGTGTTTGGCTCTGTCCTGCATGGAAACGACCAAGACGGTTGTGATCTTGATTTGCTGGTGGATGCATTACCCGGCACCACCTTGTTTGACCTTGGCGGTTTGCAAGTCGAACTGGAAGAACTGCTTGGCGTCACAGTTGATTTGCTAACGCCCGGTGATATACCGAGGAAGTTCCGCGATAAAGTGCTTGCGGAGGCCAGTCCGGTATGAGTGAAAATCGTTTACCCGACTATCTCGACCACATGCTTGAAGCTGCACAGCAGGCCTGTAGCTACGTAGAGGGTTTGGATAAGGATGAATTTCTTGTTGACAAGCGGACTCAGCAAGCGGTGATACTGAACCTCATCATCATCGGCGAAGCCGCGACAAAGCTGCTGAAGGACTACAGCCAATTCCTAGATCAGCATCCAGACGTGCCGTGACGAAGCATGAGGGGTATGCGCAACCGCATCGCGCATGGCTACTTCGAAATTGACCTTGATGTAGTGTGGGAAACGGTTAAGACGGCATTGCCGCAACTGCTTGAGCAACTGCCCGCCATTCGTGAAATCTCGGACATTGAAGAATATTAAGCTTCATTTTTGGGGATGACTATGGAAACTGGCTTTTAGATAGTGTTTTTCCAAGAATTCAGTTCGCTGCCCAAACCGATCGGTGAGACGGTGCAATAATTATTTTGAATACTGATAACGTTAGCTGTCAGGCATGCCACTGTTTGGCATCACCTTTACGCCTTTGTTGGGTGTTTTGTTCCTTATGAAATGCACAATTCCCAGACTGGCTCCCCAGAATACATGGTCGGCCATCTGTGGCCAGAAGGGCAGCTGAATAATCTCAGGAAAAAGCGGTCCAATAATACGCAAGTCAAAAATACCGATCACAATTGCTCCAGTAACCGAATATAGAATCACTCTCTTATTGGGCAAGATGGAAATAAATACAATGGACCAAAAAAGTGAAATAGAGCAATGCACAACGGTAGCCGCCAAAAACAGCTCGAAACTGGAAGACTTTTCTGACAGTAACATTGTTCCAGCAGCACGCATCGCCTCCAATACATCACGCCCCGTTGCCCAAGAATATAATGTCGACGGAATTCCACTCAACAAAGTTGCAACAGCCCATGCCCAAAAAACGTCCGCCCAAAATTTCCTGGATTTGCTCGCCAAGATTCGTGCTCCTCTTTCTCCCGCCCAACAAGTTATTATCTGGGTCTCAATAGCATACTTTAATTTCAACCTTAGTTGATACAAATACCTTTTAACGATTGTTTATTTATACTTTAAACGGTCAAGTTCTTATCGGCCTCTTCATCGTCAATAATGCCTTTGAACAGACCGGCCTGCCACAGCGTGAAGACATGTATCTCGCTGAATTCGGGAAAAACCTGCATCGCCTGGAGATGCTGCATGGGATTACCCTTCTTCTTAGCAACCTGGTTTCCAATGTGCCGGCAATCATGTTGCTGTTACCGATCGCTTCCTCTAAAGACGGCATCATTCTTGCCCTGCCGGGCACTTTCGCCGGTAATCTCCTAGTGATTGGCAGCATTGCCAATATCATCGTGATGGATGCCGCTGCCCGCCGTGACGTTTCCATCAGATGGAAACAACATGCCCTCGCCGGAATCCCGGTGACCCTACTTGCGCTTGGATTTGCGGCGGGCTATCCGTTCGCCCTGGAGGGAACGGAAAGGATAGGGAATTCAGAAGACAGAACGAAATAGGGAGTTAACCTCGAAGTATAGGGCAGTCATAGCAAGGCGGACCCGGCAGTTCCTCACTTACTTGCGGACTCACTTACTCGTGGGCAAAGATTTGTGGTTAACAATATTAACGTAACAGAACCTTTATTCCTTGGTCATAAGTTTCAATTCGTTGGCCGCCTCGATACCAGCGACGATCGGTGAAATGATATTAAGACGCACTTAAATGGGACGACTCAACTCGCGCAAACGTGGTAGTAATACAAAGAATGCTAATGCGCTGACCAAGCAAACGCAGCCATTCATTATAATCGCGAACGAAATGCCCGGCGTTCCGGCCACATATCCGGTAAGCAGGCTTCCAAAGGGAGCCATGCCCAGAAAAGCCATAGTGAAAATACTCAGGCAGGATAACATTGTAGGAAAACTGCCCACCATGCTTGCTGTGCAGCATGTCAGCAAAATGATCCGGATCGTTAAGAAGTGGAATGCGTAAAGGAATCCTTCCCGTAGTCCCTCGCGCAAACCTTTCCCGTGATGGACTCATGACTTGAGGAGCAAGGCGCATAGCAAGCAACGCAATCAGTACCGCAAGGTAGCTGATGCCATTGATTAGGAAGCAAACGCTTGCGCCGGTTTCGGCAAGCAATATACCACCATAAAGGTAAATAATACCGTCAATTTATCAACGTCCCTCTACTGTTAATGAATCAACGCATCGGATACGCACGAGTTTCGACAGATGACCAGAACCTCGACATGCAGAGTAATGCCTTGAAACGAGCTGGGTGTTCATCGATTTATGACTAAACTGCTAGTGGTAAATCTACCGGCCGACCTGAACTTGACCAGTGCCGTAAGGCTCTTGGGCCTGGCGATACTCTTGCGGTATGGAGATTGGATAGATTAGGTCGCAGTTTGCCTGACCTGGTGCGAATTGTGGCCGAACTGGAGCAACAAGGTATCGGTTTTGAGAGCATATAAGGTTGTGCCCATTCGATAAAATTAAGGGTAGTTTGACTAAAAACCTGGCAGATTAATTTTTGATCAAAAAGCAGGCGGTCATGCAAATAATTTTATTTTTTGTGCTAGCCAGTATTGAGCCGCAAACCCAATGAAATTTTAAATTTTGCCCGATAGGTTGGCCGTAAGGAATTTTGCGTAAATAAGTAATATTTGTAATGGCGCTTTTGAAGGCGATTCACGCCAGACACCCTTCTGCCTGCCGCCAGGTTTCAGAAGAACCCTGCAAAACCGGTGCCGGTGCATCCGTCTCTCGGCAAGGAGCTCTGCATTCTGTGCTGGGCCGTCGAGGAAGCCTCACCCGACGACATCCCGAACGCGCTGCGCAACTGGGAAGCGTAGGCCCCCGAAGAGCGCTGGTGGCTTTACACCATGACAGTGGCCACAACCGGCCAGGCCATGCAAAAAGGTATCGGCTGGCGCAAAGCACTCCGGACGGTCCTTGCCGATAATCCCTTCGTCAAGGGCGAAGGGCTATCACCCAAGGCTCGGCGCGAATTGCTTGGTCATTCCCAACTAACGCTGTCACTGTAGGGATCATGCAAAAATCAATAGTGGACTTTCCGTGCTTGTGTAATGTACATTGTTCATAACATTAATCTGTACGCTGAGGTGTTTTTATGAAACAGGCAACATTTTCCGAATTACGCAATCACGCCAAGCAGTATTTCGACCTGGTTGAGTCGGGTGAAACAGTGCGAATAGTGCGCAACGGCAAGCCAATAGCGGACATTGTTCCGCTTCCTCAGGATCTTCCTTCCTGGAAACGCAGGTTGGCGCAGCCGCTGGTTATTGATGGTTGTTCTCTAAGCAGGATCATTCTTGATGAACGTGGGACAATCGTCTGATGCGGGTTTTTTTCGATTCTTCCGCCTTTGTCAAACGTTATGTCCGCGAAGAAGGGACAGATGAAGTCCTCTTGTGGTGCGACCAAGCTAGTGAACTTTGTCTTTCCGGCATTGCCCTTCCAGAAATCGTCTTTGCCTTCTGCCGCCTGCAAAGGGAGAATCGTGTTTCCCCGCTCCAGTATGGTCATCTCAAAACCACGCTTATGACTGATATCTGCGACGCCGCGATATGTGATCTTACTCCGGAGGTCATCCGTCATTCAATTATTGGTCTTGAAAAGAACGTGCTGCGTGGCATGGATGCCATCCACCTTGGCAGCGCGCTTGCTCTCAACGTGGACATATTCGTGTCGGCAGACGCAAGACAGTGTGTCGCTGCTACGCAAGCCGGGTTAAGGGTTATTCAGGTATAGAGGAGATTCATGCCAACTTTCATCGAGACCCAGTTCCCCATCGCACGTCTCTCCGCTGAGTCCTACAAGGAACGTAAGGCGGGAGCCAGCAAGACGCTCACCGGCCTCGGCAAATGGTGGGGCCGCAAGCCGCTTATCCTGATCCGTGCATCCATCCTCGGGATGTTGATGCCCGCTTCGGACAATCCCAAAAAGGACCGGGAGATTTTCCTCAAGATCCTCACGATGGATGACGATGGAGCCTGGCAGCGGTGCAAGGGAGAGTTCCCCGTTGCCGACATGCGCCGATATGCGGAAAAAACCCGAAAAGACAGGCGGTACAACGGTATGATGGAATTCGTTATTCATCTGGTAGCCTGCGACCCCGAAAGAAATATCTGGCGCTCTTACAGCATCACCGCCGGTCAAGATTTGTTCGGAGATTGGATCGTCGCCATGAACTATGGCCGGATTGGCTCACGCGGCACGACCAAAACGGTTTTACTATCTAACGAAGAGGACGTGCGCCGGTATGTACGACAATGCTTTAAAAAGCGAGAAAATGCGCCCAAACGCATCGGAATTAATTATAAAGTGAAGGACATCACCTACACCTGGGGTGATTTCCGCGAGGAAACAAAGGATTTAAAGAAGGAATGATGAGCAAAAAGACCCTGAGCGAATCCGATATTTGTGCCAAGTACATCACGCCCGCCGTCATACAGGCCGGGTGGGATGAGTCGCTCCAAATTCGTCGTGAAGTCTTTTTCACCAAAGGTCGCATCATCGTGCGTGGCAAGCTGGTCACGCGGGGCAAGGCCAAGCGGGCTGATTACGTGCTCTATTACCAGCACTTTCCCATTGCCCTGATTGAAGCCAAAGACAACAACTGCGCCGTGGGCGACGGGATGCAGCAGGCGCTGGATTACGCCGTCACGCTGGATATTTCCTTTGTATTCGCGTCCAATGGCGACGGCTTCGTATTTCACGACCGCACCGGCCTGAGCGCACAAATAGAGACCACTCTGGCCTTAAACGAGTTCCCAAGCCCAGCCAAACTATGGGCACAAAACTGCGCCTGGAAGGGACTGGCACCTGAGCAGGAGAAGATTGTCCTGCAACCCTATTATGACGACGGCAGCGGCAAGGAACCGCGTTATTACCAGCGCAATGCCATCAACGCTACTATCGAAGCCATCTCCAAGGGTCAAAACCGTATTTTACTGGTCATGGCGACCGGCACCGGCAAGACCTATACCGCTTTTCAGATCATCTGGCGGCTTTGGAAGGCCGGGCAGAAAAAACGCATCCTGTTTTTGGCTGACCGCAATGTGCTGATCGACCAGACCATGGTCAACGACTTCCGCCCTTTTGGTGCGGCTATGGCCAAACTCAGTACCGGGGCCAAAACCATTGAGCGGGCTGACGGCAGCATGGAGGTCATTACGACAGCCATCGACAAAATCCGCCGCATCGACACCGCCTATGAAATCTATCTCGGACTGTATCAGGCCATCACCGGTCCGGAGGAGTGGCAAAAGCTGTTCCGCGAGTTTTCACCTGGCTTCTTTGACCTTATTGTCATCGATGAATGTCACCGGGGCAGCGCCGCCGAAGATTCAGCGTGGCGGGAAATCCTCGAATACTTTTCTGATGCCACGCAAATCGGCCTCACCGCCACGCCCAAAGAAACCGAGTATGTGTCCAATATCCATTACTTCGGCGAACCGGTTTACACCTACTCGCTCAAGCAGGGCATTCGTAATGGCTTCCTCGCCCCCTACAAGGTCATCAAGGTGCATCTGGATGTGGATGTAGAGGGCTATCGTCCCCAGAAAGGGGAAACCGACCAGTATGGATACGAAATCGAAGACCGTATCTATAACCAGAAGGATTTTGACCGGAACCTTGTGATCGACGAGCGCACCAGGCGCGTCGCCAAGTGGGTGTCGAACTACCTTAGGCAAAGTGGTGACCGGTTCCAGAAAACCATTGTCTTTTGCGTGGATACCGAACACGCCGCCCGCATGCGCCAAGCCTTCATCAATGAGAACCAGGATCTCGTCCAGAAGAATGCCTGCTATGTCATGCGCATTACCGGCAACGATAAGGAGGGGACTGATCAGATTGGCAACTTCATTGACCCGGAATCCCCGTACCCGGTCATCGTCACTACCTCACGCCTCCTTTCCACGGGGGTCGATGCGCAAACTTGCCGGTTGATCGTGATCGACCGTGAAATTGGCTCCATGACCGAATTCAAGCAGATTCTCGGACGTGGCACCCGCGTGCACGAAGACACCAAGAAGTATTACTTCACCCTGATTGACTTCCGCAAAGTTACCAATCACTTTGCCGACAAAGAATTCGACGGCGATCCGGTGCAAATTTATGAACCGGATGAAAATGATCCGGTTACTCCGCCGGATGATGTGTCCCCGATAGAGGACGAAGACCCTATCCCGCCTCAGCCAGGGGAAGATGAAACCGTGGAGGACGAGCCGCCCGACATTACCTTACCGCCTGGGACAAACGAGCCACCCGCCAAGTACTATGTCAAAGGCCAGCCTGTCGCTGTGCTCACCGAACGGGTAGAATATCTCGACGAAAACGGCAAGCTCGTGACTGAATCCTTGCGCGACTACAGCCGCAAGGCTATCCGCGCCCACTTTGCCAGCCTTGACAAATTTCTTGCCCGTTGGAAATCCACCGAGCGCAAGGAAGCCATCATTGAAGAATTGGCGGAAGAGGGGCTGCTTTTGGAGCCATTGCTGGAAGAGGTCGGCAAAGACCTCGATCCATTCGACCTGATTTGCCACATTGCCTTCGATCAGCCGCCGCTAACGCGCCGCGAACGTGCCAACAACGTCAAAAAGCGTGATGTCTTCAATAAATACGGCCCACAAGCCCGTGCCGTACTTGAAGCTCTGCTCACCAAGTATCAGGACGAAGGCGTGGTCAGCGGGCTGGATAACGTCCATATTCTCGAAATTTCCCCCTTCAACACGATGGGAACACCTCTCCAGCTCATCAAAGAATTCGGTTCACGAGCCAGCTTTGAAAATGCTGTCCACGAACTGCAAGCCGCACTCTATCAGGAAGTTGCCTAATCCATGTCAGCAAGAAATACAGTTAAATCAATTCAACAAATTATGTGGAAGGATGCCGGTGTTGACGGTGATGCTCAGCGCCTGTCCCAGCTTTGCTGGATGTTCTTTCTCAAAATCATCGACGATCAGGATCAGCAACTGGAGATGATGCTGGACAACTACCGCTCGCCGATCCCCGAAGCCCTGCAATGGCGAACATGGGCGGCTGATCCGGAAGGCATTACCGGCGACACGCTGCTGACCTTCATCAACACCGAGCTGTTCCCCAAGCTCAAGGAATTGCCAACAACAGGAAAGAACACCAACCGCAGCCGCATGGTGCGCAGCGTGTTTGAAGATGCCTACAACTATATGAAGTCCGGTCAGCTGCTAAGACAGGTCATCAACAAAATCAGCGGCGTCGATTTCAACGACTTGTCGGAACGCAAGCACTTCGGCGACATTTACGAACAACTGCTCAATGACCTACAGGCCGCAGGGAATGCGGGCGAGTTTTATACACCGCGCGCCATTACGGCTTTTATGGTAGATCGTATCGACCCCAAGCCTGGAGAAATCCTGCTCGACACTTCTTGCGGCACCGGTGGCTTTCTCACTTGCGCCATTCGCCACATGCGCGACCGCTATGTAAAAAAGGTCGAAGACGAACAGGCCATGCAGGCTAGCCTGCGGGCCGTGGAGAAGAAACAGCTTCCGCACATGCTTTGCGTCACCAATATGCTATTGCATGGTATCGAAGACCCCAGCTTCGTGCTCCACGACAACACCTTGGCTCGGCCTTATATCAGCTATGGCCAGGCCGACCGGGTGGACATTATCCTGACCAATTCGCCGTTTGGCGGAAAGGAGGAAGACGGCATCGAATCCAACTTTCCGGCCCACTTCCGCACCCGAGAAACCGCCGACTTGTTCCTGGCATTGTTTATCCGCCTCTTGAAGCCCGGAGGCCGCGCTGCTATCGTCTTGCCAGACGGCTCGCTGTTTGGCGAAGGTGTGAAAACCCGCCTCAAGGAACATCTGCTGAAAGAGTGCAACCTGCATACCATCGTGCGCCTGCCCAACAGCGTGTTCAAACCCTACGCCAGTATCGGCACCAACCTGCTGTTCTTTGAAAAGGGCGAGCCGACGCAAGACATCTGGTACTACGAGCACCGTGTGCCGGAAGGCCAGAAAGCCTATTCGATGACCAGACCCATTAAGGTTGAGCATCTGCAAGGCTGCGTGGATTGGTGGGGCGGGGCGGAACGCCAAAACCGGCAGCAAACCGAAGTTGCGTGGAAAGTGAGCCTCGACGAGATCAAGGCTCGCAACTACAACCTCGACTTCAAGAACCCGCATACCGTCGCCGACGATCACGGCGACCCGCAAGAGCTGCTGGTCAAGCTGGAACAGGACGAACAGAAGACCGCCAATCTGCGCGACCAGCTCAAGACCATTCTGGCTGAGGCATTGCAACGATGACTTCCGGCAATTAGACTGTAACCCAAATGCAACTGGACGAAAATCACAGCCGCAGGTTATTCGTTCGGTATCACATAAACCTTAGGAGGCTGACAATGCACCCCATTTTATCAAGCAACATCAACAAGCCATTGTTGAACTCTGTCAGCGTTACCGCGTGCAAAGGCTGGAAGTGTTTGGCTCTGCTGCGCGTGCTACAGATTTTTCACCGGAAAGTAGCGATGCTGACTTTCTGGTAGAGTTTTCACCAGCAGCCGACAGCCCCACATTAAAAGCCTTTTTTGGCTTACAAGCTGACTTGTCGAAAGTACTGGGGCTTGCCGTTGATTTGGCAGAAGCTTCTGCCTTACGCAACCCGTATGTTCAGGCCAGCATTAACCAATGCCGCGAGGTCGTCTATGCTTCGTGATCCACGCGCCAAACATGTGCCTTACACCTTTGCCACTGAAGATAAACAATCACTCATAACTCCGCCGTCATTCCGGCATGGATTGCCGGAATCCAGTTCACAGGGAGGTGAAAAGACATCCGATGACTAAACAACCTTGCGTCTACATGCTTGCCAGCCAACGAAACGGAACGCTATACATCGGCGTAACCTCCGGCCTTATTGGGTAGATTTATCAACACCGTAATAAAATGGTAGATGGTTTCACCAAACGCTATGAAATTCATGATTTAGTTTGGTATGAAATCCACGAAATGATGGAAAGCGCTATTCTGCGCGAGAAGCAACTTAAGAAATGGTCGCGGATTGCAAAAATTCGCTTGCTCGAACAACGGAATCCAGACTGGCAGGATTTGTGGCCCGAATTGGCCTCACCATCCATGGCTTCTGGATTCCGGCAATCCATGCCGGAATGACGACAATGAACTCTAAACGATTACTACAACACTTTGATCGCCTTAGCGAAACACCGGATGCTATGCTCCGCGATCAGCTCAAGTCTATTCTGGCCGAGGCATTGCTGCGATGACAGGCAATCCATTTTTCTTTATAATGTATAAATATATACATCACAAAAGAGGACATAAACCATGCGCCGCACTCAGATTTATCTTCAGGATGACCTGTACGAAAGGCTCAAGACGAGGTCGCGTATTGCCGGCGTGAGCATTTCAGAACTGATACGCCGCGCCCTTGAAAAAGACATCCCGCAAGATCCCGTTGCCGATGCCAAGGCGTTTTTCGAGCGTCTCAGCCCACTGGAAAGTTTTGCCAACACTGAGCCGGAAACCTACGTTCGAGAACTGCGTAACACCAGCCGACTGCTTCGAGCCAAAACCGATGATGCCTGACCGCCTGGTGTTGGACACCGACATTGTCATCCACCTGCTAAAAAAGCAGCCGCAAACCGTGGCTCGTTTTATCGATCTGCTGGCAGCACAAACCATTTTATTGCTGTCGCCTGTCGTCGTAGCCGAAATCTATGCCGGTGCTTTCCAACGTGAGCACAAAGAGATTGAACTCCTGTTCAGTTTCTGTAAACGCATCAGCATCGACAGCGCGACAGGACAGCAGGCCGGGCACTATGCCCGCCGCTACCGTAAAGCCCATCAAGGCATATCCCTGGAAGACTATCTGCTGGCCGCCAGCGCACGGCAGAACCGCTGCCCCTTGTGGACGAGCAACCGCAAGCACTACCCCATGGACGATATTGCCCTGTTCGACGCCGTATGAATCCGGTGCAACTGCTAAAGCACTTTAACCGCCTCAGCGAAGCGCCGGATGCTATGCTCCGCTATCAGCTCAAGTCTATGCTGGTCGAGGTATTGCTGCGATGAACTCACTCACCCAAGACGATTTTAGCGAAATCACCCAACTGATTGCCGCCGCCCGGCAACGCGCCGTGCAAGCGGTCAATACCGCGCTGATCGACCTCTATTGGCAGGTGGGGCAAACCATCAGCCGCAAAATCGAAGTGGCCGAATGGGGCGACGGCGTGGTGGCGCGACTGGCCGAGCATCTGGCGCTTACCCAGCCCGGCTTGCGCGGTTTTACCCGCCCCAACCTGTTTCGGATGCGGCAGTTTTACGAGGCCTACCGGGACGATGAAAAAGTCTCACCACTGGTGAGACAATTGCCGTGGACGCACAACCTCATCATCCTCAACCAGAGCAAAAGGCCGGAAGAACGTGAGTTTTACCTGCGCCTCGCCATCCGTGAACAATGGAGCAAGCGGGATCTGGAACGCCAGATCAAAGCCGCCCTGTTTGAGCGTAGCGTCCTCAATCCGGTAAAAGTGTCACCACGGGTGTCACAAACCCACCCCGAAGCGTTAAGCCTCTTCAAAGACAGCTACCTGGTCGAATTCCTCGACCTGCCGCCCCTTCACGCCGAAGCCGATTGGCATCAAGGTTTATTGCGGCGGCTCAAAGACTTTCTGATCGAACTGGGGCGCGATTTCTGTTTTGCCGGCAGCGAATATCCGCTGCAAGTGGGCGGGCGGGACTTCGCGCTGGATCTGTTGTTTTTCCATCGCGGCCTGAATTGCCTAGTCGCCATCGAATTGAAGGTCGGACGCTTTGAACCGGAATATCTGGGCAAGCTCGGCTTCTATCTCGAAGCCCTCGACCGTGATGTCAAAAAGCCGCACGAACAAGCCGCCATCGGCGTATTACTCTGCGCCAGCAAAGACGACGAAGTGGTGGAATACGCCCTAAGCCGCAGCCTGTCCCCCGCGCTGATTGCCGAATACCAAACCCAGTTGCCGGCCAAGGCGCTGCTGCAAGCCAAGCTGCACGAATTTTATTTGCAGAACGCGCCGGACGACTATCCCGAAGACCCAACCGGACCCCCTCAATAGCCTGATACAGAAATACCGACTGAGCGAGAAAAGCAGTAAACTAATGACACCACTTACCACCAGCAAGCGAGAAAACCATGTCCCAAACTCATCGCATTCAAATAGACCCGGCCGTCTGTCATGGCAGGCCATTCATTCAGGGTACTCGTGTGCCAGTCTCCATCGTTGTCGGCAGCCTAGCCGCCGGTATGTCAATCGAGGATGTACAACAGGAATACGATTTGACTCGAGAAGATATCCAGGCTGCCTTGGCGTTCGCCAATGATTTGGTGCAGCAGGAATCTTTCCATAGACTCCCCCAGATCGCGTAATGGACTTCCTGCTGGATGCCAATATGCCAAGGTCAGCCTTGCGGGCGCTAACCGAGGCGGGCCATCAAGCTTGGCACGTCCGTGATATTGGCTTGGGCGATGCGACCGATGAACGCATTGACCGACACGCCCAGGCTCAAGGATGGATTTTGGTCACCCGCGACCTTGATTTTTGTGACATTCGCAATTACCCGCCAGAACACACCTCAGGCCGACTAGTGCTGCGAGTTGACGATACCAGCACCGCCGAAGATATAGCCCAATTGCTCCAGCGCTTTCTGTTATTGCCCGAATTGGTAGGCCAGATTCCGTGCCATTTGGCCATTCTCGATTCCAACCGGGTTCGATTCCGCCCCGCCTTAAAGCCACCATGAACCCCAAACAATTGCTGCAACACTTCGACCGCGTCAGCGAAGCGACGGATGCCATTGTGCGTTTGCGGCGCTTTATTCTGGATTTGGCCGTGCGCGGCAAACTGGTGGAGCAAGACCCGAATGACGAACCGGCAGCGGAATTGTTGAAGCGGATTCAGTCTGAAAATAATAATGTAGCAAACGTAGCCACGTTTTTGGCCGACAATGAATTGCCATTCCAAACCCCGAGTTCATGGATGTGGGTACCGATTGGTAACGCAACCTACGTTGAGATGGGGCAGTCGCCACCTTCTGAGAACTACAATCAGTCGAGAGATGGTCTACCGTTCTTCCAAGGCAAAGCGGATTTTGGAAAACGTAATCCGACGCCAAGGTATTGGTGCAATCAGCCTACAAAACTTGCAAAGAAAAACGACATTCTCATGTCGGTTCGCGCTCCAGTCGGGCCTACAAATGTTGCATCTGAAGAATGCTGTATCGGGCGTGGTCTCGCTGCGTTGCGCCCGCATAAGGGAGTTGATTTGGAGTTGCTTTTGTATTGGTTGAAGGCTTTTGAACCGAAGATAGCTGAAATGGGATTTGGTACCACCTTTGTGGCCATCAATAAGAAGCAGCTAATTTCATTTCCGCTACCTCTTCCACCCCTTGCCGAGCAACACCGCATTGTCGCCAAGGTAGACGAACTGATGGAACTGTGCGACCAGTTGCATGCTGCGCAAACCGAGCGTGAACTAAGCCGCGACCGGCTGGTGGCGGCAAGTTTGCATCGTATAGGTGATATAACTCAGAGCCGTCATTCCGGCAGGGATTGCCGGACAAATCCGCCGGGAGCGGATTTGCACCCGCCCAAAGGGTGCCGGGCAGGACAGCCCGGCATGAATCCAGAACACAGGGATATGAAGCTGTCCGAAGCCCCGCTCCTTCGTTTCGGCAGTGAGCACCAAAGCGTAGAAGTCATGGAAGCCAAACCGGCTACGTCCCTGTAGACTGGATACCGGCAATCCCCCGGCAATCCCTGACCGGGGCAGGCTCTGCCGGTATGACGGTAACGGATAGTGCGGATTTTGTACTGCAACACCTGCCGCGTCTGACCACCCGCCCGGCACACATCAAGCAACTGCGCCAGACCATCCTCAACCTGGCCGTGCGCGGCAAACTCGTCCCCCAAGACCCCAACGACGAACCAGCGGCGGAATTGCTCAAGCGAATTCAGGCGGAGAAAGAGAGGCAAGGTCTCACGCCAAGGCGCCAAGGCGCCAAGAAAAACGAAAAAGCCGATCAAGAAACGCTTGGCGGCTTGGCGTGAGATGCCTTTTTCGATTCCAAGTAACTGGGACTGGAGTCAATTAGCAGAAATAGGCTTTATTAGTCCCAGGAACGCAGCTTCGGATGATTTACTTGCTTCATTTGTCCCAATGCCGAAGATTTCCGCTGACTACGGCGCTCCTAATCAGCACCAAATCAGATCTTGGGGTGAAATCAAGAGCGGTTACACTCATTTTGCCGAAGGTGATGTCGGTCTGGCGAAAATCACGCCATGTTTTGAAAACAGTAAGTCAACAGTATTTCGCGCCTTGGCTGGCGGTATCGGCGCTGGAACCACTGAGCTGCACATTGTCGGGCCCATTTTCGTCAATGCCGATTACGTGCTGATCTTCTTGAAATGCCCGCATTTCATCGAGTCTGGCATTCCTAAAATGACTGGTACAGCAGGACAAAAGCGCGTACCAACCGAGTATTTCTCCAGGTCGCCATTTCCTCTTCCACCTCTCGCCGAACAACACCGCATCGTCGCCAAGGTCGATGAACTAATGACGCTGTGCGACCAACTGGAAACCCAACTCAACACCACCGAGACCGACAGCCGCCGCCTGCTTGAAGCCGTGCTGCATGAAGCCTTGGCTCCGGCGCTGGGGAAAGTCGCATGACCGGCATCGCCGAGGGTCTAATATCGCTGGGTTAAACCCATACCGAAAACCCCTCTGATTTTCGCTTTTTGGACCCGGCAAAATCGGTGATTCCGGCAGCGTGGCTTTACCATACCGTAAACACTTGTTTGCGTGCGATTTTGGTTGGCTAAAAATTGGGGGTAGCGGCGGGACTAGCTGACCATCCGTTGGATGATAGACTGGAAATGGCCATGAACTGCTCCTCGATGACTTCCCCTGATTTTGGACGATCATTGCTACGTGAGCCATATATGATTGCCAAAGAAATGGGGGTAATCGAAAGCCCTTGGCTTGCGTTGTTCGGTCCGCATTTTCTTCCGGAGACAAATTAGGTTATGATCTTGGCTTATTTTCCATTGACCACATAAAATTGCCCATATGAAACCCGATCCCAAGATTCGAGCGACACCGAGACCTCTACGAGTGGCCTACCTGCTCGAAAATGGATGCGACGCGCATGCGTGGCTTGATGCCATTTTCGCGGAATGTTTCGGTAGGCATGGTGGCCGGCAGTCGCTGATCGTATCCGTCGAAAACGGTGTTATCACGGAGCGTTACAAGGAATGGTTGAGGTTTCTCGACCCCGACTTCGTCCTCGCGCTAACCTACGACAACCAAGCTCTGGTTCCGATGTTGACTGATCTACTAGCTGACACGGCTATCGTAGAGCGCAAACGCAAACGTGATGAGTTTGAGCAACACCCTCGGGTCGGAGTCGATGCAATTGGCCTTACCGCACTCTCGTGGCTACCGTTCCTCAAGATCGTCTCTGGCATGCACCGTGTTACGCCTGAGTTCATCTTAGATCGTTACCCAGCTTGGGCAGACGACGGCTTCATAAGTGACAACTTTGGGACGCTGCATGGCAGCGTGAACCCATTCCCGATACACCAGCAGATCGGAGTGCGCGGCCTGATCCTGATGCCGAAGAACGCGCCAGAAAACCGCTGGCACTTCGGCACGGTTGAAGCCGATGAAGTGCAGGATGGTTACGAAGTTATCGACCGCATGTCGAAAGAAAATAGTATCGTGACGCTGGGGCAATTGTCGAATCTATATTCGCAACCGCACCGCCCTGAACATCCGTGGACAAATGGGTTCTGTGTGGTGGTTGGCGATAGCTTCACAGATCGCATTTCGTGTTGGAACGCCGGTCTTCTTTTCGACGATGCACAGAGCCAGACCTTTAAAACGATGCGCGTTCCGGCCGAAATCAGGACAGACGAAATTAGAACCGGCCAAATTGCAAATTTCTTGCATAAGCGCAATTGGATAGGCGGGAGCAACGGGCCAGCGAAGATAATCGTGCGCTCGCATTCATTGGGCGCAGCAGACGTCCAAGAGTTCGTCGAGCAGCTGAGAAAAGCCACGATGTCATACGTCGGCTTTAGTGTGATTGAGTCGAATGATGAATGCTGTCCACCAGATACTAAGCGCATATACGGCGCATACAATATTGGGAATCTCTCTCCAGCAACAGCCGAAACCGCAATACGCGACTCCACGACGATAGTGACGGTACCAGAGCCAATGCAGCTCGGCTACTGTGCGGGAATGCACCCAATCTTCTCGCAGGGATGTTGGTTCGTAGACTTGGCGATTGATCGCCTGAACGACAACAGTCGATTTGCCAACGTCCGTGAAAAATGGATGCTGCCAATCCGTCCGCAGTTAGTTCGTCAGCTTTGTGAAAGTGCGAGTGCTCGTCAGTCAAGGGACGGTAATATTTCTGTGCAGGCTGACATCAACAAGCGCGTAGTTGAGGTCAAGCAGCCAGAGGACAGCAATATATTTAATGGCATCCTCAAAGATAGTCCACATTATCCAACCCTGGATATGCGTACCAGCTCTGTGAAAGTTGTCGCATACAAGTATTCTGCTCTGTCCGACAAAGGCCGATATCTACAGGGGATGCTAGGGATGTTCGGGTCGCTGAGTGATGTCGAACACGTCCTCAGTAATCATTTCTGGCGTAGTCAGTTCGGAAAAATGGCGGCGCCAGCGCAGGAACAGCACGCGGAGGTCATCAAAGACTTGCAACGGCGCATGAAGGCAAAGAACGGCACCTTGCTAATCAATGACGATGCGGGATGGCAGAACTTGGCTGAGCGTGTCATTCAGAAATTGAGTCGCCTGAGAGTCCCGCGCCAAAAGACGTGCTACAGCAAGCTACTCGAGACTTGGCAAAGGGAACTCAATGCAGCGATCGATGCAGACAACCACCTCAAAGATCGCCGTAACGAAATCCTCGCAGAAGCTCCAGGCGATTTAAACCGCTCATTGAGCTTCCTGCTGGAGCGTGGCGTCTTTTATCGCGGCCACGAGTGGGTTTGCAGGCATTGTTCGCATCGAAATTGGATTAGCATCGATTCGTTGAAGAACCTGATGCCGTGCGAGGTCTGTCGTGAAGACCATCAACTTCCTGTCGATGTTGCGCTAGACTTCCGCCTGAATGAATTTTTTGCAACCTGCCTACGTGAACACGATACAGTCACAGTAGCGTGGGCTCTAAGTGCTTTGCGCCAGGAATCGAAAAGTTGCTTCATCTTCGCTCCGCAAATGGCCCTCTACCGCGACTACCCAGAGAATCAAGGAAACAAGCCCGATCGTGAGTTGGATGTGGTCTGTATCGTCGATGGCCAGTTCGTAATCGGAGAAGTAAAGGCTGGTGTAGTTAGCATTGCAAAGAGTGATATCGAAGACTTGGCTTCTGCTGCTCAAGAATTGAGTGCGGACGTGGCGATCCTGATGGCCTTGTCAGGTACACTTGAACAGATGGATAAAAAGGTACAACAGCTCCGCGCGCTGTTACCCGCTACCATTGGGGCTAGGGGGCTTGTGTCGGATTGGGATGATGCTCCGTCGTCGTACTTGTAGGTGACAAAAATCGTAAGGCAATGCTTAATCGACGTCGTAGGCCTGCCCGCTAAGCCAAGTCGGGTAGTCAGCTATAGTGCAGACTACCAAAGAAATGTGGGAACCCTCAAAATAGAGTCTTTTTTCAAAGAACCAAAGACCCTTGTATGCTTGTTAGGGTTTGTACTTGCATCGGAGGGATTTATCTTCACAATTGCATATTTATTTGCAAAACATATCCATTATTTTAATCCATTCATAGTAATTATAATAATTTTGTTATATGATTAATTCCATTCCGACTGATAAAAAGTTCGCCTTGTATGACTACAAAGATGAAAATGGTAATAACGATTTTAAAGAGTGGACGAAGAAATTGCAAAAAGTTGAACGAGCAAAACTTAATGCGAAACTCGATATGCTTCCATCGAAAGGTTCTGAGTTATTTCCACATGTCGGTATATGTCAATGATTTTGAGACACCCGTTATAAGAATATTAGTGTAGATCGAGTGTACCGTTTTCCTGGTCGTGAGCCTCCTTTACCGTCCGTGGAAGGGGCGGGTTAATCCAAGCGGCTTCA
>JAQTMV010000080.1:5253-20940 GCA_028714175.1 Methylococcales bacterium | reverse complement strand
CTCTCTAGGAATCAAGAAGTCGTTGTGTGCGTGCAAAGCGAGCGGTTTTGAAAAGCCCGGTGCGATAATTCCGCACGCCGGGACTTGTGAGGGGGCAGTCGGGTAACTGGCTGTTCTACCTTGATATTAACTCTTCTGGTTAAAAACAATCTTGCCACGCTCCGGTCGAGGCTTATTTGCCTGATCTTAATCTAACGCCTGGCTGCAAGCAGTTATCCAGCGCATCGCCCACAGCTTCGGCGATAGTATTGCGTGTTGTTGCATCCTGCAATTCAAGTTCGTCGGCTCTATTAACGATGATTCCTGATTCCAGCAATGCAGCCGCTTGGGAGGCAGTTTTGAGAACGAGTAAATCATCAAAATAAAAGACACCGTTAAGCCGGTTCGCAAACTGGCGATTTTCGCCCCGCACAGCCTCGGCATGATGATCAGTAGGCTTGAAACCCCTATGCCGCAAACTTTCGCCAATCCCGCAAGCGCACAAAAAGGAGGTTTTCGGCTGCGGATTAGCGCGAGAAACAAATATGGAAAAGCCCGAAAATAGATCGCTATAAGCTTGCATTTTCCCTTTGAGACTCCACCAGGACAGGTATTGAGGCTGTACCGAATCGTGATGCAGTGACAGGAAAAAATCAGCGTTTTTGGCTGACCGAGTGCGGACACGAAGATCAGTCATGTTACCATGATCGCCAATCATCAACACGGTAAAACCCAATCGCTCCAAGACCGGTTTTACTGTATTGGCAAGCGCCAGATTAAATTGGAATTCCGGTACACCACGGGCGCTGGTTGCACCGGGATAGTCGAGGGAATGGCCTACGTCCAGGGCGACTGTGAGAGCGAGAGCCGCCTGTGAAAGCAGGCATGCTCCAATTGCCAGAAAAAAGTTCTTTAATCTTCCAGATCGCCAGTGAGAATGAGGATTCGTTCTGATTTTTGGCAAAGTGTGCATAATTTAAGGGACACAGTTTATTGATGTAGCTACACTAAACGGGACACACTAATTAAAACATTTTATTTGTAGAAATTAAAAAATTCTCGATCTTTCTACCGCAAAACAATAGATAGAATTACCATAGGCTTATATAGTTCATCAATAAAGGTTAAAAATTCTATGAATACGGATCCGTTAACAATTCGTGTGGAATGTTATGCCGGTTACCGGGGAGAGGAAACGCCACGACGTTTTTTTATGGGCGATAAAATTATAGAAATTGAAGAAGTAATCGATCGCTGGTTAGCTCCCGAATACCGTTATTTTAAAGTGCGTGCAGGTGAAAACGATATTTACATACTACGGCATGATGAATTAGCACATCGATGGGAGCTGACAATGTTCCAAAGCGGGAAGTATGATGGCAGCCCACTGTCCTCAACTTGAACAGGTTATACAAATCTGACTGTCGGCTATGGATTGATGGAGTCAGAGTTGTTGATCTTTTAACCAAGGCTGATCAGCCCTACTGAAGCGGTGTACCCGCATGCAGGTATTATTGACCTTGCCCTCGCTCTATCTGCCACCGATTTACAATTAATGACATTGCACTAAAAACTGCACCGTTATGCACCATATTAGTTCATATGATATTTTTCATTTTATTCCCAGCCAAGCAGGGTTATGGTATTTTCATTATATATATCAATTGCCTAATTAAAATCATTAGAATCAAAAAAATTTGGCACAAAAAACGCTAATACCAACTTGAGGTTTGTTATTAGGCAATGGCGCTTTAACCCCAAGGGGATTAAAGCGCTTTTTTTTGCCCTATTGGTTCTTAATTGACCTGCGCGTATTAATTTTAAAATGAGAGGAAAAATATGTCTTACTTAGTCCCTTCAGAATTTGTTACAAAGATGGTGGATGCAGGCGAATCCAAAATATTCATGTCAACCAGGGATACGTTGATCAGAGCTTATATGGCCGGCGCCATCCTGGCATTGGCTGCCGCATTTGCAGTCAGTGTTACCGTCCAAACCGGGTCTCCGATCTTTGGTGCAATTTTGTTTCCCGTTGGTTTTTCGATGTTGTATTTATTGGGCTTCGATCTACTGACTGGCGTTTTTGTCTTGACGCCGCTGGCATGGATTGACAAACGTCCGGGGGTAACAATCAGCGGCATATTAAGGAACTGGGCATTGGTTTTCATAGGCAATTTCCTGGGTGCGTTAACCGTGGCGGTGATGATGTCGATCATCTTCACGTTCGGTTTCTCGACTGAACCCAATGACGTGGGTCAAAAACTTGCCGGCATCGGTGTATCGCGTACTCTGGGCTACGCAAAATACGGTGCGGCAGGAATGCTGACGCTCTTTATCAGAGGCATGCTGTGCAACTGGATGGTCTCTACCGGTGTCGTTGGGGCGATGATTTCCACTTCGGTTAGCGGTAAGGTGATCGCGATGTGGATGCCGATCATGCTCTTCTTTGGTATGACCTTCGAACATTCCATCGTCAACATGTTTCTGTTTCCGTGTGGTTTACTCATGGGTGGAGAATTTTCGATCATGGATTACTTCATCTGGAATGAAATTCCGACAGTGTTGGGGAATCTGGTTGGCGGGCTTGCTTTTACCGGGCTGACTTTGTATTCCACGCATATAAGAACTGCACCCAACCGATCCATTAAATAATTTACAATAAAATCATAGAGCTTCAGCTGTCTACGTGGCTGAGGCTCCCTTAATCATATTAAACATAAAAATGCCCGGTCATTTAAAAATCTCCGTAGGACAATATTCTGACCAAGGCCGCAAGGAAACCAATCAGGATTTTTACGGCATATATATACCGAAAGAACCGCAATTGAGCTCTAAAGGCATTGCCATTGCTCTGGCCGACGGGATCAGCAGTAGCGATGTGAGCCAAATTGCCAGCGAAGCCGCTGTAACAGGATTTTTAGAAGATTATTTTTGTACCTCGGAAGCCTGGTCTGTAAAGAAATCGGCACAACGTGTATTGCTCGCAACCAACGCCTGGTTACATTCACAGACCCTACAAAGTCAGTACCGTTACGACAAAGACAGAGGCTATGTGTGCACATTTAGCGCCATGATCATCAAGTCTACCACTGCGCATATTTTTCATGTGGGCGATACACGAATCTACCAATTGCGTGACAATACGCTGGAACAATTAACCAGCGACCATCGGTTATGGGTTTCGCAGAATAAAAGCTATCTCAATCGTGCGTTGGGCATCAACCCTCACCTTGAAATTGATTATCAAGCGCTGCAAGTGGATAAGGGCGATAGTTTTTTATTCATGACAGATGGTGTTTATGACTATGCCAGCGCTCATTTCATAATCAATGCCATCAAGGAACATGGACATGATCTGGATACGGCTGCGAAAGTTGTCGTAGATGAAGCATACGAGCAAGGCAGTCCGGATAATCTCACGATTCAGATTGTCAGGGTCGATGAATTACCGGATCAGGATGCGGATGAGATTTATCAGCAGTTAACCGAACTGCCGTTCCCGCCGATATTGGACGCAAGGATGGTTTTTGACGGGTACAAAATTGTCAGGGAGGTGCACTTCAGCAGTCGCAGTCACGTTTATCTGGCGATGGATAATGAAACCAACACGCCTGTCATCATAAAAACACTATCAATTGATCTTCGGGGTGATCCGGCTTATCTGGAAAGATTTCTAATGGAAGACTGGATTGCCCGGCGTATAAATAGCGCTTATGTACTGAAACCTTGCGCACAGACGCGAAAACGCAACTATCTATATATCGTCACGGAATTTATTGATGGCCAGACTTTGACTCAATGGCTGATCGACAACCCGAAACCCGACCTGGAAACAGTGCGGGGGATAGTTGAACAAATTGCCAAAGGATTACGCGCATTTCACCGGCTGGAAATGTTGCATCAGGACCTGAGGCCGGACAATATCATGATCGACAGTACAGGCACGGTGAAGATCATTGATTTTGGTTCGACCAGAGTTGCCGGCCTGATGGAGATTGCATCACCGATCGAGCGAAACAATCTACCCGGTACAGCACAATATACCGCACCGGAATATTTTTTAGGAGAAAGCGGGACGACACGCTCGGACATGTTTTCTTTGGGTGTAATCACTTATCAAATGCTGGCAGGCAAGCTGCCTTATGGAACTCAAGTAGCTAAATCCAGGACAAGAGCCGCACAAAAGAAATTAAACTATAACTCGGTACTTGATGATGATCGTGAAATCCCGGCCTGGATCGATGATGTGCTCAGGAAGGCGGTACATCCGGACCCGTATAAGCGTTACGAGGAATTATCCGAGTTTATCTACGATCTGCGTCATCCGAACAAAACCTTTCTGAATAAGGCCCGTCCACCACTCATCGAACGCAACCCGGTGGCTTTCTGGAAAGGCGTTTCCCTTATCCTGAGCATCATCGTTTTTGCATTATTGATTAAGTTAACAAATAGAGGTCTCTAAAATGAAAACCACACCGACACAAACACCGTCATCCTGTAAAGCCGATTCCCTGTTAACCAAGGAACAAATGACAGACCGCATTATTGCGGCAAAAGTTAACAAACAACTCACATGGACCGCCATTGCCGGTCAGATCGGCGTCGATGAAGTTTGGCTGGCCTCGGCTTGCCTAGGAATGAACAGCATGAAACAAGAAATTGCCGAAAAGCTCTGCGTCATTCTGGAACTGCCTGTCGAAGTTCAAGCCGCCCTGGAAATGTTTCCGTATAAACAATGGTCTTTTAAAATACCCCAAGACCCGCTTATTTACCGGCTTTATGAAATTGTCGGCGTTTATGGCGAAACCTTGAAAGAAATCATTCATGAAAAATTCGGAGACGGCATCATGAGCGCAATAGATTTCAGCATGACGGTCGGCAAAGAAGAAAACCCTGCCGGCGATCGAGTCGTCATCACCATGAACGGTAAATTTTTACCTTACAAATCCTGGTAATTGGAATCTTTTTTACCAAAGAGTTAACGGTTAGAGGCAACAAGACACATTGCATCAGTTGCCTCTAACCACTCTTTTACAGCTCAATCAAACTCTCGGCACACATCACCGTTTTACCGCTGGCCAGGGTGATCAGCGAAAATGGAAATCAAGTCTAGCATTTAAGCATGGCTTTAAAAAAATGCGTATCGTCAGAGTTGACCCCTTGATTATTTTAACTTTACTCTGATAATCATCCAGCCTGACTCCACGATCGGCGCCTGTGGTGTAAACTGACGTTGAATCTAAACAACCGAGGAGGCAGAAATGAAACTATACGGCGGCATGCATTTACATTCAACAAATGTGGTTACCAAGCCGATTGATGAAGAAGACAAAGTGGTTTATCGGAAAAAACAAGGCTGCGATCTGTAACAGATTCTGAAAGGTCTGGAACCGTTTCAGGACAGCATTGATGGTATCGCAGTGGAATCTACATTCAATTGGTATTGGCAATATCGAGCGCTTTAAAAAGGTAGGTAACTTTACGTCGTATTGTCGTTGCGTTGGCAGTGAAAAATTGAGCAATGGTAAAAAGAAAGGGCGTGGCAACACCAAAAATGGCAATAAATATTTGTCCTGGGCTTTTGTGGAAGCGGCCAATTTTGCCATTCGCTTTAACGATCAGGCCAAGCGTTTTTATCAACGTAAATTAACCAAACGCAACCGGGTGGTGGCGATCAAAGCAGTGGCTCATAAGTTAGCGAGGGCTTGCTACCATGTAATGCGGGACCAGGTGCCTTTCGATTCGGCAAAATTATTTAGTTAATAGTTAAGGTTGATCGATTGAACCAGAATTGGGGTTGGCTAACAACCAAATACTCTGATTGGCAGGTCGCTCAACCGACTCACAAACGTTTTGTACACGGTTAATACAGACTGATACGACTAAGCCTTGAACCCTGAAGGGGCTGGTCCGTTATGCCATTGGACAAGGTTTGGTACCAATAATTTTCTGGGGCTCAATTGAGTCAGGGGTGCAGACTACTTCTTAAGGGCAGCGCTGTCGCCTTGATCCTGATGGGTGACTGGTGCGCATCGGTAAGTTGCGCGATCCATCCAATGAGAAGACAAGTGTGTATTTAAGTAAAGGCCAGAACAAAGCGATGCAGAACAGGCAAAAGGCCAGTACGATGACAGATTGAGTGAATTAAATGGGTAACTTGTGGACGCGTCCTGCGGACCGGTCCGAGCAGGGCCGTGTGGATAAACCATGGACAGCATCCCTGCTGCCCACGGCTTACCCACACTCTCGGGCCTCGCGACCACGAAGCCCACAGGTTCAATAACAAGATGGAGTGTTTTTTGAATATAATCCAGGGAAACGGAGTCGTACAAAAAAATCCAAAATTTGCTTGAGGGGTTTTTTTGGCTTATTGACAACGGCAGGCTAATGGGTGACTCCGGTTATTTCCCTTATCTAAATTTTATTTTCAAGTGTTTTTAAGCGCGATTGCCCTGCCACCTGGGGCCACTTGGAGTGCCTTCAGTTGCTTGTTGGGCTGGTGCTGTGTATATTACCGATCAGATATTGCCTTGGTTTCTTGTTCCAGTATTTTCATCCGGCAGGTTATTTCTACTTCGGGTAATTCAGGTATGAGGGCTAGTGTCTCTATCAGGACGGTATTGTAGTTTGAACGGGGTACAATTTAACAGCTTATCGGAGATGAAGGATCTTGAGCTTAACAATCTACATTTGGGTCTGGATTTCATTAACAATGGCTACTGCTTGTAGACTAACAGGTTAGGGTCGAATAGTGCAATAATGGTAGTGATAACACGTTGATAAAACAGTGTATTTAGAATGTATTATGGAATTTTTTTAACTCAGAAACCGGAGCATTTTATGGCTACAAACACCGCACCACATTTTACTTTCGATGAAAAGGGCAAAGTCATTACTGATTTTTCCGGTTATTATGATGCCAGCAAATCTATGACTTTACAAGCCGATGGCAAAATTCTCGTGGCGGGCATTGGCGCCAGCGCTGCATCATTTGAGAACAATGGCGGCTTTGCTTTGGTGCGTTACAACAACGACGGTTCTCTGGATACCGGCTTTTCCGACGATGGCAAAATCATTACTGAACTGGGGCCTTATCATGATTCTGGCAACTCTGTTATTGTGCAGGCCGATGGCAAAATTCTCGTGGTCGGTTCCAGCCAATATAGTACCAGTCCACTTACTTCCTTTGGTAACTTTAACTTTGCCTTGGTGCGTTACAACAGCGACGGTTCTCTGGATACCAGCTTTTCAGACGATGGGATAGTCATTACCCGCCTGGGTTCTAATACTTCTGATTCGGGAGCCTCCGTAGCTGTACAGACCGATGGCAAAATTCTTGTAGCAGGCTCGAGTTACAATTTCGCTGAGCAAAAGTCTATTTTTGTCTTGGTGCGTTACAACAGCGACGGCTCTTTGGACACCGGCTTTTCCGGCGATGGCAAAGTCACTACCGAACCGGATTCTGATGCTGGTTACGATGGCAACTCCGTTGTTGTGCAGGCCGATGGCAAAATTCTCGTGGCAGGTTCCAGCGGCGGCGACTTTACTCTGGTACGTTACAACAGCGACGGCTCTTTGGATACCAGCTTTTCCGATGATGGCATAGTCATTACCGACATGGGTTCTTTTTCTGATAACGGCAAATCCGTTACCGTGCAGGCCGATGGCAAAATTCTTGTAGCAGGCTCGAGTTACAATACCGATAATATTATTGGTAAGAATTACTTTGCCCTGGTGCGTTACAACAGCGACGGATCTTTGGACGCCGGCTTTTCCGGCGATGGCAAAGTCACTACCGAACTGGATTCTGGTGCTGGTTACGATGGCAGCTCTGTTGTTGTGCAGGCCGATGGCAAAATTCTCGTGGCAGGTTCCAGCGGCGACGACTTTACTCTGGTACGTTACAACAGCGACGGCTCTTTGGATACCAGCTTTTCCGGCGATGGCAAAGTCACTACCTCATTTGGAGCTTATAAGGATTCGGGCAACTCCGTCGCCGTGCAGGCCGATGGTAAAATTGTCGTATCAGGTTCTAGCTACAATATCCGTAGCGCCGTTAATACTAGCTATTATGAAATTGAAAGTGACTTTGCCATAGTACGTTACAATGCTGATGGCAGCTTGGACAACACCTTTGGCGTACCCGTTAATACGCTCAACGGCATAGCCTCTTACATCGAAAACGACGCAGCAGTGGAATTAGACAGGACGGTAAACATTTACGATGCCGAATTAGGGATACGGGATAAGTTCGATAATAATTATCGTAACTACAATGGCGCTTCCATTACCTTGGCGCGCCACGGGGGTGCGAACAGCGAGGATGTATTTTCACTCCTTAACACCTTATCTGTTAGTGACGGTAATCTTTATATCATGTATGCTTATCGTGCCCCCCTTGCACACATCGGTACTGTAAGCAACAGCAACGGTACCCTGTCCATTACTTTCAATGATAATGCCGGCCAACAAACTGTCAATCAGGTATTATCTTCGTTAGGCTACAGCAACACTTCTGACACCCCGCCCGCCTCGGTACAGATAGACTGGACCTTTAATGATGGCAATACCGGCGCGCAAGGAACAGGCGGAGCTTTAACAGCTTTAGGTTCAACACTCGTCAATATCACGCCAACCAATGATGCGCCTGTTCTCACGACGCCAACCGCCATTAACTACACCGGCATGGTTTTTGATGACATCTTTGCAACGGCCACAGGAAAACTGATCGCCAGTGATGTCGATAGCAGTTCTTTAACATATGGTATTACCGGCGGTACGGAAAAATGCGATGGCGCCGTCAGCAAGAGCAGCATGTATGGTGTGTTGACGGTAAATCAGGCAACCGGCGCTTACAGCTTTGCACCCAATGATGCCGCGATTGAAGCATTGACGGCGAATGCAAGCGCCGACTTTACAGTTACCGCATCGGATGGTTCACTGACCAGCAGTAATACTCTGACTATTAATATTGCCCAAAATGGCATAACTGAATCTACCGGTAACGATATGTTGGCGAGTACCTCAGGTAATGACAAATTTAATGGCTTGGCGGGGGCTGATGCCATGAAAGGCTGCTTGGGCAATGATTTGTATGTTATTGATAATGCAGGCGACAAGGTATTTGAAATTTCACACCTGGCGACTGAAATCGACACGGTTAACAGTTCGATCAGCTTTACCTTGGGCGCTCATCTGGAAAATTTGACTCTGATAGGAACAGGAGCTATTAACGGCACGGGTAATGTGCTCAAGAATGTGTTAATCGGCTATGTCGCCGCCAATGTGCTGAATGGCAGTGCTGGAAATGACGCGTTGACGGGCGAGGCCGGGAATGATCTGTTGACAGACGGGAATGGAAATGATCCCTTGACAGGCCGCGATGGAAAAGATTTATTGATGGGTGGAGGCGGGGATGAAATTTTTCGGTTAACCACATTATCTAAAGATATTTTCGTGGATTTTAGGGTAGCCGATGATACCGTACAACTTGAAAACAGTGTATTTACCCAACTTACGGCAACCGGAGTTTTAAGCAGCGACAATTTCAAAACCGGTGCCATCGCCGCCGATGCCAATGATTATGTTATTTATAACCGCAATACCGACGCCCTGCTGTATGATGCCGATGGCAGCGGCGCCGGTGCGGCTATGCAAATTGCCGTGCTGGGCATTAACCTCGCGTTAACCCATACGGATTTTGTAGTCATTTAATTTTTTCAGCTCTCATGAACGGCCTCGCTCGCACTGGGCAGGAAAACGTTTATTATGAGTAAAACGTTGTCTTGTCCTAACCCATCTTTAACACTCTATTTTAAAACAAATAATCGGGGTATATTTAAAGAAAAGCAGGTCCTGCAAGATTAAAATGTTTGTCCGGGTCTTAGTAATTACAATGGAAAAGCCAGCATTTGATGAATCTATAGCTCTTTTAAGTCAAGAGTGCTAAATTCAGGGTAATTACCACAATCGATAGTCATTAATTCTCAATTGGATTGGACAGAAAATAACGCCCCTTACTGTAGCCTGGATTTGGAAACCAATGAAAACGGTGAAATCTTTGCTATGGGCGCCGTATTCAAAGATAAAACGTTTCAGCGTAAAGCGCCTTTTGATGTTAGAAGTGTGCTGGCTGAACTGGATAACTTTGCCGGTGATGCCGTTTATTTGTTAGGCCACAATATATTACGGCATGACCTGCCCATTTGCCGCGCTATTGCCCCTGATCTTAAATTTTTAAACAAGCCGGTTGTTGATACCTTGTTTCTTTCACCGCTGGCTTTTCCTGAAAATCCTTACCACCGGCTGGTCAAGGATTACAAACTGGTCCGGGACAGCTTGAATGATCCGTTAGCCGATGCGCGTTTGGCGATTTCACTTTTTCAGGATCAGTGGGTCGCATTACAGGAGCAACAGCAATACTTCGGGTTATTGTCTTTTTATCACTATGTGTTTTCCGGCGACAAGCAGTTTTCAGGTTTGCAGCAAGCCTTAATAGCCATGGGCGCAGAGCCTATTCAGGCAGCTAAAGCGTTCGATTGTTTCAAGCAACTGACGCAAGGACGCGTGTGTGCAACGGCATTTAACAAGATCGTATTAAGTTATTTACCGGACCCGCAAAAATGCTCGGCTTTGGCGTATTGTCTGGCCTGGTTGCGGGTAGCGGGCGGCAATTCGGTAGTGCCGCCCTGGGTCAGGCTGCAATTCCATGATGTCGCGCCGGTTTTAAGTCAACTGCGCGATATTCCCTGCAACAAGCCGGAATGCAGCTATTGCTCGCAAGCGCATGATCCGGTTAGCCAGTTGAAGCGCTATTTCGGTTTTTCGGCCTTCAGGCCGCAACCAGCAACTGCGCAGGGAGTCAGTCTGCAACAAGCGATCGTGCAAGCCGCCATGTGTGATAAACCGGTGTTTGCGATATTACCGACAGGCGGCGGCAAGTCGCTGTGTTTTCAGTTGCCTGCCCTGGTGCGCTATCAACGTCGTGGGGTATTGACGATTGTTATCTCGCCGTTGCAGGCGCTGATGAAAGATCAGGTTGATAACTTGCGCAATAAAACCGGCGCGCCCAATACAGCGGCCTTGTACGGCATGTTGACCGCTCCTGAACGGGGCGCGGTATTGCAGGCTATACAGATGGGCGATATTGCGGTGCTTTATGTGTCGCCTGAACAATTACGCAACATGACGTTTAGAAAAGCCATCAGCCATCGGGAAATCGGCGCCTGGGTTTTTGACGAGGCGCATTGTCTGTCCAAATGGGGCCATGATTTCAGGCCTGATTATCTCTATGCCGCACGATTTATCAAGGAGTTTGCCCAGGACCAGGGCACATTGCTGCCACCGGTGCAGTGTTTTACCGCGACTGCCAAACAGGATGTGAAAGACGAAATTATTGATTATTTCCGCGCCAACCTGGGCCAGGACTTAACTGTCTTTGAAGGCGGCGTGGAAAGAAGCAACCTGAATTTTGAAGTGCAGGCAGCCAACAAAGCTGAAAAATATTCCAGCATCAATCGCCTGTTATCGGAGCGTCTCAGCGATGAGGGCGGCAGTGCGATTATCTATTGTTCAACGCGGGCCAATACGGAAGAGGTCGCCGAGTACTTGCAGCAACAGGATTGGCAGGTCGAAGCTTTTCATGCGGGCAAGGATACGGCGGAGAAAAAGCATATTCAGGAAAACTTTATCAGCGGCACGACCCGCATTATCACCGCCACCAATGCTTTCGGCATGGGCATCGATAAAGACAACGTCAGATTGGTCATCCATGCCGACATACCCGGTTCGCTGGAAAATTATTTACAGGAAGCAGGGCGTGCAGGCCGCGATCAACAGGAGGCCGATTGCATCTTGCTGATTGACGATCCCGATATTGAAACCCAGTTCAAAATGTCGGCGATGTCACGGCTTAATCAGCGGGATATTGCGCAAATTCTGAAAGGTTTAAAGCACAGTAAAAAGGATAAGCAAGGCAATGTCATCATCACCACGGGTGAACTGCTGCGCGACGAAAATACAGAACTGTCTTTTGACAATGACGCGCGGAATGCCGCTACTAAAGTAATTACGGCGGTCTCCTGGCTGGAAAAATCCGGATTTATTCTACGCAATGAGAACCGCACTCAGGTTTTTCAGGGACGGCCCCTGGTAAAAAACCTTGCCGAGGCACAACAGAAAATTGCCAAACTCGGTTTATCCAAACGTCAGCAAGCTCGCTGGCTGGCTATCCTGGAAGCGTTGATGAATGCCGATAGCGGCGAGGGTTTTAGCGCCGATAGTCTGGCAGAGCTGGGTGAATTTGCCGATACTGAAGAAGAGCGCGAACAGGGCAAAAAACAGGAAACCGCCAGTCAACGGGTCATTCGCAGCCTTTACGATATGGCGTCGGCAGGGCTCATTCAAAAGAGTTTGCTGTTAACCGCCTATGTCCGTTATAAAGTCGCCAATTCGTCTACTGCATTATTGCAGCAAATTTGCAGCATTGAACGTGCGATGCTGAAGATTTTGCAGGAAGAAGCGCCTGATGCAGACACGGAAAATTGGCAACTTTTGTCGTTACGGCAAGTTAATCAACGCCTGCTTGATGCCGGATACAGCGACAGCAACCCTGAAATATTGCGCGGCTTGCTGACGAGCCTTGCGGAAGACGGACAGGGTTTGGCGGGCAAGAAAGGCAGTATTGCCGTGCGTTATCGGGGTATCGATCAATATGCGGTCAAGCTGAACCGGGATTGGCAAGCGCTGGTAGCTACAGCGGAACGCAGACAGGCCATTGCGGCGATCGTATTGGCAAGCATTATCGAACGCATACCGGAAGGCGCGGCAAGTTCTGCGGATTTATTGGTGGAGTTCGCCGCCGAGGATTTGTTGGCAGGATTAAAAGCCGACATCATTGCCTCTTCCGAAGTTAAAGACCCGTTGGCTGCGATCGAAAGAGCGCTGAATTTTCTGCACGAACAACGCGTGATTACGCTGCAAAAAGGGCTCGCGGTATTTCGCCAGGCGATGACGATTCAACTGCTGCCTGAAGCCAAAGGCCGCCGTTACAACAAAGGCGATTATGAGCCTTTATCGCAACATTACAGCGAACGGGTATTTCAGATTCATGTGATTAATGAATATGCACGGCTGGCATTGGATAAAATCAGCCATGCGCTGGGTTTTGTTATGGCCTATTTCTCCCAGGATAAAAGCGAATTTGTTAAACGCTATTTTGCCGATCGTCAGGAGATTCTGGAGCGGGCCACCAGCCAGCAATCGTTTCAACGCATCGTCGGCGATCTGCACAATCCCGGGCAAATGGCGCTGGTTGCCAGTGGCGAAGATGATAATTTACTGATTCTGGCAGGTCCTGGTTCCGGTAAAACGCGCGTCGTCGTGCATCGCTGCGCCTATTTATTGCGCGTCAAGCGGGTTCCGGCTCAGGCCATTTTAGTGCTGTGTTTTAATCGCAATGCTGTTACTGAATTAAGACGACGCTTGTTCGATTTAGCGGGTGATGATGCCAAAGGCGTTATGGTGCAAACCTATCACGGTTTGAGTTTGCGTCTGACCGGTCATGCGATGGACACTCGGAACCACAGCTCTGAAAACTTTGCCGGACTCATAAAGGAAGCCATCAGTTTATTAAAGGGTGAAAAAACCGTCTTGGGATTTGATGCCGATGAAACCCGGGACAGGCTGTTGGCGGGTTATCGTTACATCCTGATCGATGAATATCAGGATATTGACATGGAACAATACCAGCTGATTTCAGCGATAGCGGGCCGCACGCTGGATGACGACAATAAACTGACTATCCTGGCGGTCGGTGACGATGACCAGAATATTTACTCATTTCGCGGCGCAAATATCAGCTTTATCCGGCAATTTAAAGATGATTATCAGGCCCGCGAACATTACCTGGTGGAAAATTACCGCTCCAGCGCTCATATCATTACTGCGGCAAATGCGCTAATCCGGCACAATAAAGATCGCATGAAGGCAGCGCATCCGATTCTTATTAATCAGGGCAGAAAATCGCTACCCGCAGGAGGGCGTTGGCAGCAATTAGATTCGCTGGCGCGAGGCCGCGTCCAGATCATTCGCTGTGCGTCCGAGCAGGCACAGGCGCAGGCGGTTGTTGACGAATTGCTGCGCCTGCGGCAACTCGATACCCAACTGGATTGCTTCCAATGTGCCGTGCTGGCAACACAATGGCAACTGCTGAATCCGGTCAGAGCTTTACTGGAAGAACACAGTATTCCCGTTAGCATGATGTTACCCGCAGACAAACAGCCACCGCCTTTTCGTATCAGGGAAAACGCCCAATTGTTAGACGCCCTCAAGCAAAGCCGAAAAACCGTAAGCACAGCAAGTTTTTGGTTGAACTATTTGGCGGAAACTTATCCCGAGGCCAAGGACAATCCCTGGCTGGAGCAACTCAAGGATATTCTGCTGGATTGGCAGAAAGAGACGAATGATGGCGAAGTCTCAACGCAACAAACCCTGGAGTTTCTTTATGAGACGCTGAGTGAACAGCGCAAAGAACGCCGCCTTGGGCAGGGCGTTTTTTTAACGACGATCCACTCAGTCAAAGGCATGGAATTTTCACATTTAGCGATACTGGATGGTGGCTGGACATTGGATTCACTGGAAGAACAACGCCGCCTGCTTTATGTGGCAATGACACGCGCCAAGGAAATGCTCTGTTTAATGCAGCGAAAAGACGCATATAATCCTTTCCTGCATGAAATAACGGGGGACTTTACTTTGCGCAGGGATGCGGCGATAAGTCAGTATGCTGATCAACCTATAGTTCCCCGGCACTATGCCCTGCTTAGTTTAAATGATTTTTTTCTTGATTTTGCGGGGCGAATTCCTGAAACAGACAGTATTCATCAACACTTGGCTGCACTAAGCCCCGGTAGTTTGCTGTCGATTGCAATTATTAACGGCAAAGTCGTCTTGCAGCATGGGGGTGTTACTGTTTCCAGGCTGTCTCAAAAAGGCAGTCAGGAATGGGCGGATATTGTCCCTCGCATCGAGACAGTCCGGGTCATTGCCATGATCAAGCGATACTGTGATGATAACAGTGAAGAAAGCTATCGTTCAATATGCAAAGTTGAACAGTGGGAGATTCCTATTGTGGAATTGATTTATCGGTAATACCTGATTACAAATGTTAAATTCTCTATTAAAAATTAATTAAAACAATGCCTTGTAATGTTTGCCGCTATCAAAAACAGCCTCAAAAAGCCTAGAATAAGCTATTAACCGTCATGCGTAGCTACGATCTAGCTACGGTAGCAAACGAGCCTAAACGCTCAGTCTAGTTTTTTAAAGCAAAACAAGAATAATTAAAGTTTGCTTTATGGATTAACCAATGCAGCATCAACGGAAAGATCATTTAAATCCTCAGTTCGCTGTAATCCAATCTTGAGAACTGTAATTATGGCAGCGGGTTTGATATCGGTACTACCTTCAGATTGGTTCACATTTGCTGCCCCCATTCCGAACTGAATACTTAACATCCAAATACCTTCATGGATATTCTGATCTTTCAGAAGAGCTGTTACTACTTCTTTATGCGAAAACAGCATTTGAGTTGTCTCAGCCATATACATTTACTCCTTTCAAAGGATTAATTTTTAAATTCATCATCTGCTTACTAGTATCATATTGCTCAAGTTTTGTACCTTGAATTATTTTCGAGGGCTTTTCAGC
>JAQTMV010000080.1:0-5243 GCA_028714175.1 Methylococcales bacterium | reverse complement strand
ACGCTCTTCCGATCTCAGCTGTTGTAAGTGACACTGTTAAACTGACATTCGAAATATTGTTGGTCACTAAGATTGGCTGAATCATTGCCTCTATCCTAGATGCAAGTTGTTTCCCACCGACGTAATGAGCGATGGCGGTTACTAATAATTGATTCAAGCTACAGCCCTCCAGTTCAGCGAGTTCAGCAGCCTGCTTGTGTAATGTTCGCGGCATCCGCAGAGCGATTTTGCCACTACATCCGTCGAAGTCGACCGGTTCGCGGATGTGCTGTCCATTAGCTACAGCGACCTCAATCCATGCTTCCGCTGCGTTATCAAGATTTTTGAGCGCTTCGTCAGCAGTCTCACCCTCCGCCACGCAGCCAGGAAACTCTTGGATCGAAGCAACATATCCGCCTGTTACATCAGGAGCTAGTCGACGCACATACCCCCTATCAAGAAGTTTTTTCGAGTGCAAATCAATTTCAATCTTCTTCATCGTCCTCAGCCTCAATAAAATATAACTCCCAATCGGAAACATCGTCCAGAAGCATGTCAATAATACTCCTTGCAGTACCTATTTTCATATCACTCGCACCATGTGCGGGAATGGAGAGCGGTGGACTTAGCGCTGGTTCTCGTTCACGCACATAAGTCGGCTCTTTGCCCCGGTTATCCTTCTTGCGCCCTAATTTCTGAGCAAGAGAAATAAACTCTTCTGCCTTGCGACCTTGCGGTGATTTCCGCATCTGCAAGAGATCCTTCTTAATCTTTTTAAGCGCTTTTGGAGTCATGATATTATATGTAGTATCGTTAAAAAAGCAAGAGCCATCAATATTGATTGTCTTATAAAAAACCTAATTAGGCGTATACACTTTACAAATTCATTTAATTGAGTGTTTTGATCCAGCCGAGTGTACAACAGTAGGACATGGTGTACAAACAAGCACAATATTAATTTCTTCTCAAAAGAGGTTTGATACAGTCTGCTTGATATTGTTACAGAATAAAACAAGGCAAAGCTAAAATGAACGTCCGCTCTTCTGAGCCGGACGGGTTTTGTAAACCCGTCCGCAACGTTTCTACTTCGCTACATTAACTGCATTTTTGATTGAAGTCGTTTTGAAACGTTAAGGACTGGGTTTACAAAACCCGTCCGGCTCAGGTTACGTGGTTGATCGAGTCCTTCAGGCTCAGGAGCTGGTAAATGTTGTGATGCTTGTTGCGTTTGATTTTGGATGTGATAAGGTTCCAGGCGTTTTTGAAATAACGGTTTTTTATTTTTTTATTAAATAGCGTTTCCGTTAGGCTACGTTATTGAAGTTGTTTTGAAACGTTAAGGACCGGGTTGCAAACTCAGTCCTGCCAAGCCAAAAGGCCTCTTGCCCGTTAACCACCTATACGACGTTCAATCTCAGATAATTACACGAAAACTCACCGACTACCGTTTTAATCAACAAGGAGCCAAACCATGAAACAAAACATCGACGAATCGCTGGCGCTCTCCCTGATCCGGGATGATTTGCCGTTTCGACTGCAACGCCGCGTGGGGCTGATTCCCGAACGGGGATTGGGCACGGTTCGCCGAGCGGTCTTTTTCGCCCTGCTCACCTGGCTGCCTATCGTCGTTTGGGCCGCGTATATGAACCGGATATGGCCCGGTACCGTTGACGATCCGCTACTGCGGCACTTCGGTGTGCATGTTCGCTTTTTGCTCGCCGTACCTCTGCTCATTCTGGGCGAGGGGATGATGCATCAGCTGAGCACAACGCTGATTCCCTATTTTCTGACTTCAGGCCTGATACAGGCCGCCCAAAAACAGGATTTCGTGAACATCATCAAGGACATAACCCGCCTGCGCAATCGGACTCTGCCCTGGGTAGTGATCGCTGTACTCATCGTTGCCTGGGCGGTCCTGGAGCCTGTAACCGCCGGATCTGAACTGGACCACGAAGTCAGCTGGGCCTTGAGCGGCGGCCCTGGTAATCTCGGATTCGGCGGTTGGTGGTTCATGTACGTGAGCCGCCCAATCTTCAACGCCCTCCTGGCGGCTTGGCTCTGGCGCCTGGTCCTGGTTTTCCTCCTTATGAAGCGCTTCGCCCGGCTCGACCTCGACTTTGTGCCCACTCATCCGGACGGAGCCGGTGGCCTGGGCTTCCTGGAACGCTTGCCGAAGGCGTTCAGCCTATTCGCCTTCGCCTTATCGGCGGTGCTGGCTTCGCGCTTGGCCCACACGGTCGTCTATCACGGAGTCAACGTTCAGTCCCTGAAAGGATTATTCGTGGTTTTTCTGGTCGTCCTTGTCGTGATTTGTCTGGCCCCGCTGCTGACGTTCATCGGCCCTCTCGCCGCCGCCAAGCGCCGCGCCTTGCTGGAATACGGCGCATTGGTCGGCGAACACGGGCGTTTGGTGCGCCGGCGTTGGATTCTGGGGGAAATGGAAGCAGACGATCCAATCTTGGAAGCGCCGGAACTCGGGCCGGTGGCCGACACCCTGACACTCTATGAGGCAGTCAAGAAAATGCGCGTGATGCCGATCGGCAAGTCCTCATTGCTCGCCATCGCGCTCCCGGCACTGATTCCCATCGCCGTGTTGTTCTCCCTCCAGATTCCGATCAAGGAGTTGCTAATGAAGCTCGTAGGCACCCTCCTATAGAGAGTTTTAGGCGGACGGCCTGTTTGGGGGATCCTGCCTATTCTGCCTATGAAATGGCGATTTATTAATGAAGACGCTCGGGTACTCATCGTTTCGGCAGGACGGCCCTCTATCTGAGAATGGAGCCATTACCCTGCACAGCTTCATTTTGAGAAATAGCCCGATACATTAATCTATGGCCTATCCGTTGCATAGGCCTTATTTTATACGCTCGAACGGATCGTCCCATTAGTTTCGCTTGATGTCCCGGGCTTTTTCTCGACTTTCCTGCTTGACGTCCCGTTTTCCCTGCCGGCATTCAGGACGACTCTTGTCTCCCTCCTTACATGCAGCCTTGGTATCGCGTCCCAGTTCGCGGCCACTCTGCTTAATGTCCCGCGCTTTCTGCCGCTCATCGCTCCGTTCACCCATGCTTTCCGAATAGCTCGGAGCCGACGTTGCGAGCAGTCCAGCGGCGATAATTAGGGATGAAACGACATCTTTAAAACCGTATTTTTTATTCATGCTCATTGTCCTCTAAATTAAGAGTTGTTAGGATGATAAATTCAATAGACAGTTACGCCACTTGCATATCCCATCATGGAAATTGGATAAGACCCCGCCAATGAATGAGAAACTCGAAAACCCGTTTTCGCGATTGCACATGCAAGTAAACGAACTATGTCTCATCGCCTTGTTAGTGAGCGAAATAGCCTTAATCGGTGTCTTTACTCATCTGCCAAGCTTTTAAGATCATAAATCATTTTGTGAGGAAAACCAATTTTAACTTTGATATTACCTATTCGATAGTTTGAACCTTTAGTTTTCAATATTTCGTTGATATTTTCCTGCTTCTCAGGGGATGTAAATAAGTGGCCGATTTTAAGGGCTTGTGCCATGCTGAACAAATGATTGAAGAAAGTGCTGAGCCGGACGGGTTTTGCAAACCCGTCCGCAATGTTTCTATTACGCTCCGTTAACTGCATTTTAGATTGAAGTTGTTTTGAAAAGTTAAGGACTGGGTTGCAAACCCAGTCCAGCTCAGGTAGGTGCCGGTAAACGTTCTGATGCTTGTTGCATTTGTTTTGGGATGTGATACAACTGGGGACGATTTTTAAATAATGGTTATTTTATTTTTTAGGAATTACCGGGTAAACAAATGACGCAATGTTTTTCATCTTTAAGTGTATTTAATTTAAGTTCGACAATAGAAGAGGGTGGTAACTAGTGCCTTCTCTGGTAATCGCGTTCATTATTTTTGCTTGTATGCTCGGTGGCATGGTGCTGGGTTCATACCTCCGTTTGGTTCTACCCGAACATCACACACAAGCTGACTCCAAAGATATTCTGCTGACGTCGGCAGGAATGATGGCGACACTGGTCGCCTTGATTATTGGTCTGCTGGTAACTTCGGCGAAAGACACATACGATGTTACAAGCGCGAGCATGACGCAAGGGGGCGCGAAAATCATCACACTCGACTACTACTTGTCTCACTATGGAGCGGAAGCGAAAGAAGCACGGGAACTTGTGCGTCAGGCGTTAGCTTCCGGGATTGAACGCATCTGGCCTAAAAAAAGCGCAGAAGGGGCGAATTTGGCGAAGATGGAAGCTGCTACCTCGATGGCTGATGCTTACAACAAAATTCGTGAGCTCTCGCCGAAGAACGACTCCCAAAGATACCTTCAAACTCAGGCGCTGCAAATTGGTGCCGACATGATGCAGTCACGGTGGATGTTAATCGAGCAATCGCAGACTAAATTGCCGAGGATATTTCTTGTTGTGCTAACATTCTGGCTCACAGTTCTGTTCGCACAATTTGGTCTATTGGCTCCCCGAAACCTGACTGCGAAATCGGCATTGTTTATCTGCGCATTATCGGTGTCGGGCGCGATTTATCTTATCCTGGAATTAAATGACCCACTGGAGGGAAGCATCAAGGTGTCGAGCGCCCCGCTGCACAAAGCCCTTTCATTAATCGGGAAATAGCCGTGTACGCATCGCTTACTATTTCCCAAATCCAATGAAGGGAAAGGATGCATACCCTTGACTCGTAGGTCGAATCAGTGCGACGTAATCAACCCATTGAAGCCATCAATGTTGAGTTAAGCGATAAAGCCGGTAATCCAGCCACCGTTACTTTTTAATAAAATAATAATAACCGCCATATTTTCCTTTCAGGGTCATGCTCTTGTCGTCTTTTTCCACTACTGTAAACAGGTCAAACCTGCTGCCACCTATAATCGCGACTTTTAATTTACCGTCTTCTATTTCGTAAGGTACGGGCGGTTGGTCGAAATATGATCCTTCGCGAGGAATATGCAAGATCGTTAACTTTCCATCTTTAAATACCCAGGTATCTTCCCTATTGATAGCCTGTTTATCGGTTAAAGAATTTTTGGTGGATTGCAGCTTCCAGGTACCTTCTACTTCTTCTTTAGATTGCAAGGTAACATCTGCATAAACAGCACTCGCAAATACGGACAAAGCCAATAGCAGTGTCGCTAGAGCTCCTTGAGTGAGATTGATCTTTAAAATTGAGTCAAGTTTTCAGTTCGCCAATTTAGCCTCCTGAATGAGCCGGTCGATTGCCAGGCTAGCCTGGATTAGAACACGCGGAGCTTGGCCG
>JAQTMV010000079.1 GCA_028714175.1 Methylococcales bacterium | reverse complement strand
AAGACAATCGTATAATCAACTGACAAGGGACGCTATTTTTCAGAATGTAGTGCCACATGGATTTTTTATGTAATGTAATATATTGATTATAAATGTTTATTATTTTTAAGTGTTAAATATGGGCTAAGACTTCAAGCCCGAAAACGGATTCATGAGACTAGCCTCGTTTTTGCTGGAACCTTACGGACGTATCGATTGATTTTTTCTATTGATTTTATTATTAGTCCCGGTGTTCATTGCAAGTGTAAACATAGGCAGGTGGTATGTTCCTGAAAACAAAACGGCTACTAAGATTTTTAAAGATAGATTTAATTATTTTTGGACTTCATTCCTGAGTATTGGTACATAAGCTCCGGTTCCGCCCGGGTGGCTTTGCGGACATGCAACGCTTTACCATCGGCACAACGGAAACTGGCGGTTACCCGGCATTGAGTGCTCATGATGTCCCGTAATGTTCGCCAACTGCCGTTGACATTAAGGTCGCTCTCTTGTAGACGGCGGCGAACAAGTTGTACCAACTGATAGGCCAATACAGTGAACCGCAAATACGCTTGGCTAAACTCAATACTGACCGGGAATCAGGCAAACGGATGTTCCAGAATAATGGTTTCATCTCTATCGGCACCGGTTGATATGATAGTCACTTTAACGCCTACCAGTTCTTCAAGCCGCTTGATATAGGCCCTGGCATTGTCAGGCAGGTCATTATAATCAGTTATGCCCGCAGTCGTTCCAGTCCAGCCGGGCATTTCTTCAATAATTGCATGGCATTGCTCATATTGATCCGCACCTAAAGGTGCGGTTTCGGTAATCACGCCATTTAGTTTGTAGGCGGTACAAATACCAATTTTTTCCAGGCCATCCAGCACATCCAGCTTGGTTAAACAAATACCGCTTAAACTGTTCAGTTTTGCAGACTTGCGCATGGCTACTGCATCAAACCAGCCGGTGCGGCGTTTGCGCCCGGTTGTGGCGCCAAATTCATGACCTTTCGTGCTCAAGTGCTCGCCATTTGCATCATGCAATTCACTGGGGAAAGGGCCATTGCCTACGCGTGTTGAGTAAGCTTTGGTAATTCCCAGTACATAGTCAAGATCAAGCGGCCCGACACCACTACCGGTGGCCGCGCCACCCGCGGTTGTGCTGGATGAAGTGACATAAGGAAAAGTACCGTGGTCTATATCCAGTAAAGCGCCTTGTGCGCCTTCAAATAACAGATTCTTCCCATCCTTCTGATATTTGTACAGTTCTTCGCTGACATCGGTAAGCATCGGCTTGATTTGTTCGCCCAGTCTGAGCGCTTCAGCCAGCGTTCGCTGATAGTCGACGGCATCGGTATGATAATAGTGCGTTAGCATAAAATTATGATAATCAACTAATTCCCTGAGTTTTTCGGCAAAGCTTTCGGCATTCAGCAAGTCGCCGGCACGCAGGCCACGGCGTCCCGCCTTGTCTTCATAAGCAGGACCTATACCGCGTCCGGTTGTGCCAATGGCTTTACCTCCCCGCGCTTTTTCCCGCGCCTGATCGATAGCCACATGCACGGGTAAAATCAGGGTACAGGCTTCACTGATTAATAAACGGTTTCTGACTGAAATCCCCGCTTTTTCCAAAAATTCAATTTCTTCCATTAACGCATTGGTTGATAAAACCACGCCGTTACCAATCATGCACTGCACATTTTGCCTGAGTATGCCGGAAGGTATAAGGTGCAAAACCGTTTTTTCGCCGCCTATAACCAGTGTGTGTCCGGCATTATGTCCTCCTTGAAAACGCACCACCGCCTGCGCTTGTTCGGTCAATAAATCGACCAGTTTGCCTTTGCCTTCGTCACCCCATTGAGTTCCGATGATGATTACATTTTTTGCCATGATTATTCCAAACTTAAGCTACGGGTCTGACAACCCAGTTTTGATTTTCTTGTTCTAAAATCGATGTGCAACCCAATTCTTTTGCACTTCCCTTTTGACCTGGCAACTGCTGAACAACAGCTTGTTGCCGAGCGCGTAAATCCCTGATTTTTTCATTTAACGCGGCATCGTCCAGAAACGGCGCAAAAATAAGTTCCCGCTGTTCTATCTGAAAGGATTGTTTGCCGAGCGCTGACAACAATTTCAAATCAGCGCTAAAACCGGTTGCAGGGCGTGCACGGCCAAAGACAGCGCCGATATTATCATAACGGCCGCCGCGGGCGATTTCTCTGCCGACTGACGGCACGAAGGCGGCAAAAACCACACCTGTATGATAATGATAGCCGCGCAATTCGGCCAGGTCGAAACTGATCGGCAACGACGGAAAAGGCGCTGCCAGTTTTTCCGCAATCGCTTCCAATTCCGCCAAAGCCTGTTTAACGTCTTCATCAGCTTTCAAAAAAACTGCGCGGGCTTTATTAATCGTTTCCTGGCCGCCGTTCAACTCAGGTAATTTCAGGAACATTGCTTTAAGATCATTATCGATGCTAAAATTTTCGATCAATTCCGCAAGTTCGGGTCTGGCTTTGCGCTGCAATACATCAAACAATTCACTTTCCTGTATGCCGGTTAATCCAGCCTGTTTTGACAGGGCGCGGTAAATGCCGACATGTCCCAGATCGAGGTGAACATTTAGCAATCCTGTTATTGCCAGCATTTCCAGCATTAAGCGAATGACTTCTACATCGCTTTCCAGGCCCGCATGCCCGTACAGCTCAGCGCCTATTTGCATCGGGCTGCGGGTTTTTTCCAGCGGGTCGCCGCGCGTATGTAATATAGTACCCACATAGCACAGACGCGTTGGCCAATCATGCTTAAGATTGTGGGCATCCATTCTGGCGACCTGAGGTGTCATGTCCGCTCTTACGCCGAGCATTTTGCCGCTAATCTGATCAGTCAGTTTGAAGGTTTGCAAGTCCAGATCATGTCCTGAACCTGTCAGCAGGGAATCCAGAAAATCGATAAATGGAGGAATAACCAGGTCGTAGCCCCAGCAAGCAAACAGTTCCAGGAGTTTACAACGCAAGCTTTCAAGATGCCTGGCATCTTCGGGTAAAATTTCTTCGATACCATCGGGCAAAAGCCAGGAATCTTTTTGTTGCATGTTTTGTCTGTCCACTCAAACAAAACGCCCCGCACGGGCGGAGCGTTTTGGTATATTTTTAAATACAGGTACAACTTGTCGCACGGTGCCGAATAAATTCGCACGCTGTAATTTTATGGTGCGAATAAATTCGCACCTAAAGCAACCTACTTTTGTTTATTAAAATACTGAAAGAAATCGGAATCAGGATCCAGCACCATCATGCTTGAATTAGAGAAAGTCTTTTTGTAAGCATTCAGGCTGCGATAAAAAGTAAAGAATTCGGTATCCGCGCCATAAGCATTGGCATATATTTCTGCCGATGTTGCATCGCCCTCGCCACGCAGTTTTTCAGCATCGCGAAAGGCATTGGCCAGCGTAACAACGCGCTGTCTGTCGGCATCGGCACGAATTCTTTCGGCAGCTTCGGCGCCTTGCGAACGAAATTCTCGCGCCACACGTTCACGTTCAGCTTCCATTCTACGATATACAGAACTGCTGACTTCGGGGGGTAAATCAATGCGCATGACCTGCACATCAATGATTTCGATGCCAAAGTTAGCGGCAACAATCTTGGCGCTTTTGATTAGAATTTCACGTATGGCATTACGATCCGTTGAAACCAGTTGCCTGATGTTGCGTTTACTAAATTCACTACGAAAAGCATCTTTAATAATTTGATCCAGGCGTAAATTAGCCTGAACTTTATCACCCGCAACCGTGGTATAAAAAGCGGCTACATTATCGATGCGCCATTTAACAAAAGAATCGACGATGACGTTTTTCTTTTCAGCAGTTAAAAAGCGTTCAGGTTTCGCATCCATGGTTTGAATGCGCGCATCAAATTTCTTGATATTGTTGATAAACGGCAATTTAAAATGCAGACCAGGTTCGTAATCGTCCTTTACGATTTCACCCAAACGGAATTTGATCGCCTTTTCTGTTTGATTAACGGTAAACACGCACATCATGCCAACAAGCAACAATGCACCTAAGCCTATTAATATTTTATTTTGTGTCATTAGCGCCCCCTGGCGTCACGGCCACGAGTTGAACTTCGTTCAACAGCCTGCTCTTGCACCGTCACCGGTTGGGATTGAGGTTGATCTGCTGTGCTTTCCGGCGCATTCATAGGCGGCGGCGAGGATTGCCGCTGCATCATTTTATCTAAAGGCAAATAAAGCAAATTATTCCCCCCTTTAACATCAACCATCACGGTATTGGTTTCAGCCAATACGGATTCCATTGCTTCGATATAAAGACGTTTTCGGGTCACATCGGGAGCTTTAGTATATTCGCCAAGTAATTTGGAAAAGCGGTTGGTCTCACCTTGTGCCTGAGCAATCACTTGTTCTTTATAGCCTTCAGCTTCCTGTATCTTTCTTGCAGCGGCACCGCGAGCTTTCGGTATAACGTCATTGGAGTAGGCTTCAGCCTCATTGATTAATCGCTGCTGATCTTCACGCGACTTAATGGCATCTTCAAATGCATTTTGTACTTGTTCAGGTGGCTGTACATCCTGCAGGTTGACACTGGTAACCTGAATGCCGGATTTATAGTTATCCATAACGTTTTGTATTTCCTTTTTAATCAGAGCTACAATTTCACTACGGCCTTCGGTTAGAACAAAGTCCATAGTGCTGCTGCCAACCACTCCCCGTTGTGCGCTTTCGATAACCTGTTTTAAGGTATCTGCGGGATTAACGACATTAAAGAGAAAATCCTTCGCATCTTTAATCTGATACTGAACAGCCAGTCGAACATCGACAATATTTTCATCTTTGGTCAGCATCAAGGCTTCTTTCGGCACAGAGCCAGTAAGTTGCTCACTGCCGCCGCTGCGATAACCCACTTCGACAAAACGTTGTTGCATTACATTGACAATATCAACCCGCTCAATGGGCGCCGGCAAGTGCCAGTTTAACCCGGACTGTGTGGTGCCAATATATTTGCCAAACCGTGTTTCGACGCCGTGATTGCCTTCATCAACGATATAAAAACCGCTTAAAGCCCATAAAACGACTACTCCGCCTGCAATAAAGCCAATGCCTTTCATTGACTTGCCAAAGGAAAATTTGCTTGGCGAGCCTTCATCATCACCGTTGCCACCGCCAAAAAATTTGCCTAATTTTTCTTGCAATGAACGTATTGCTTCATCTAAATCAGGAGGCCCTTTCTTGCCACCCCGACCGCTCCAGGGGTCTTTCTTATCGCCGCCAGGCTCATTCCACGACATATTTATGCTCCATATTGGATTACCAGATTAATTTATCCCGCAGGATATTTTCAACTTTTGGCATCAGGCATTTTGCCTTGACGCTGTGTGTGTTTACTATTTTGTATTCTATCGTAAATATCTAATAAAGGCGAAAGGTGCAAGGTTAAAGGTTAAAGGCGAAGGGCAAAAAAACCGGCTGCTTTAGCCTTTAACTTTGTATCTTTTACCTCAAACTGCTTCATTTTCCACAGATTTCAACAAACCCAAATGCTTTACATCAATTTCGATGAGCAGATCACTTGCACCGAAGTCATCAATATGCTCGTGAATTATTTTTGTGCAAGTAAATAATTTTGCCCTGATGTTGCCTTGGCCGGGTTGCAAGCGGCAGCGTCTTTTAACTTTAGCAGTCGAAAACAGTTCCGCTAATACTTGATAAAGCAGGTCCACACCTGCGCCGGTTTCGGCGGACAACCAGACCCGAAGTGCATTGCCGGAATCATCCCGATCAATATGCGGCTGGATGTTAGCCAATAAATCAATTTTATTAAAAATCTCAAGCTGTCTGATTTTATCAGCCTCTATATCTTCCAGTACCTGGTTGACCTGATTAATAATTTCATCCCTGTCTTCACAACTGGCATCAATAACGTGCAGCAATAAATCTGCTGAACTGGCTTCCTGTAAAGTCGATTTGAATGCCGCCACCAATTCATGCGGTAAATGACGGATAAAGCCCACTGTATCGGCCAGAACAATTGCACCGTTACCAGGTAAGGAACAACTGCGTAATGTAGGATCCAGGGTGGCGAACAACTGATCCGCCGTGTAAATATTCGCGCCAGTCAGTGTGTTGAATAAGGTGGATTTACCGGCATTGGTATAACCGACTAAAGACACCGAGGGAACTTCAGCTTTTTTTCGTTTACTGCGCCCTTGATGCCGTTGCTTATCGACTTTGTCCAAGCGCTGTTGAATCTGCTTAATGCGAAGCCCCAACAGTCGTCTATCGGTTTCCAGTTGGGTTTCACCGGGTCCGCGCAGGCCGATACCACCCTTTTGACGCTCCAAATGCGTCCAGCCTCTAACCAGCCGGGTTGATAAATGCTTTAATTGCGCCAATTCGACTTGCAGCTTGCCTTCAAAAGAGTGTGCGCGTTGGGCGAATATATCGAGAATCAGGCCGTTTCTATCGACTACCCGAACGCCCAAAAAACCTTCGAGGTTTCTTTCCTGACTGGGCGCCAGAGGATGATTAAACAAAACAACGTCGGCAGAAAAGGTTTCTACTGCAGCCTTAAGCTCTTCAAGTTTGCCTTTGCCGACAAAATATTTTGGATCGGGTCGCTTGCGACTGCCGGTAACGACAAAAACAGGTTCAGTTCCAGCCGATTTAGCCAATTCTTTTAATTCTAAAAGATCTTCCTGCCTGGTATGAAAAGTTAAATGAACAAGAATGGCTCGTTCACCTGAATCAGGATGATCAAACAACAAAATACTCCGTCAAACTGGGTATAAAAATGCTATTCAGAAACCTGAAAGCGCTCATTCGCTACTGGCTTCGTCATCACGCATTATTTTTACGGCTTTACTCGGTACTATCGTCGATATGGCGTGTTTATAGACCATTTGACTGATTGTATTTTTTAGCATGATCACGTACTGATCGAATGAATCGATTTTCCCTTGCAATTTTATGCCATTAACAAGAAAAATTGATACAGGCGTATGTTCCTTTCTAAGCGTATTTAGAAAATTATCCTGCAAATTCTGACCTTTCGACATCCGATTTCTCCTTATTATTTGTATAGGGTGTTGATTAAGATAACTGCAATTACAAGTCAATACAAATCATTATCTGTTAAACCGAAGTTTGCATGTTTTATTTAACATATTTTATCAGCAGACGCCACAGGTTGCGCTTATTTTATGATGGTTGTTTTCAATGTGACGACAAGGTATCGATAATCATCATCAGTCAATGTATCCTTTAAAACCAGAAGGGTTTTTTTAGCGTCTGGCTTCAATCCGTTTTGGGAGCGCGATTTAAAGTGTAAAAATAGCACAAATGTAGTAATGGCGGTGGATTTCAAAATATCAATTGACGCAAAGCCATTCCCTTCCGATATTTCCCAGGCAAATGCATCAGTATGCTTGATGGTGTATTTTTCGACATTTAAGCGCCGTATAGTTAGCCATAGGTGTATGCAAATTACCGAAAATAGACTGATTTTAACAGCAATGGCCAATGCATTAGCGATACAGGCTCCCAACGCAAGTGCATGAACAAATAAAACCATCTTTTTTAAGCTTTTAGAGGATTTAATTTTTAGCAGCAAGCTCGACTCGGTTTTATGCGGCATATTTTAAAGTAAAAGGGTTCATTGCTGAATCAAATTGAAGCGCGTTGCAATACTATAGAAACAGCCGCTGCACGGGTGACGACGCCCAGTTTTTCAAAAATATGTTCGAGATGTTTATTTATGGTTCGTGGGCTACTGCCCAGAATAATACCCGCTTCTTTATTGGTTTTACCTCTGGATATCCACATCAGTATTTCTGCTTCACGAAAAGTAAGGCCCAAGGAATTTCTTACTGAATCAATATCCCATTCTCCTGAATGTTTTTCCAGTACTAACAGATACTCACCCGAATTTTGGCACGGTGTTATTTTTGCCGAAAAACTAACACCTGCCCGGTAGCTTTCAAAAGAGTCCCCGTCAGATTTCTCAGCAACCTCCAGACGTTGCTTGACCCATACGAGTATCGGTCCGGGTAGCGCCGAACCTGCTTCAATTTTACCTGTTAACGTGTGTTTCCGCAAAAATTCGTCCAGCCAGCGGGAGCCGCCAGGTGTCAACCAGGTGATGTAGCCGGATGAATCGATCGCCAGGGCCGAGAAAGGACTATTATTTAATGCCTGTTCAGCACGCCGCAGATTGCGGACCTGAGTCAGTTGCACATCCACTCTGGCCAGCACTTCAGGAGGACGGATCGGTTTTACGATGTAATCAACAGCGCCTTCACCGAAACCCCGTATCAGGTCATCAAGTTCACTTAACGCTGTCATAAATAAAACCGGAATGCCGGCAGTTTCGGGTTCGGCTTTGAGCCGATTACAGGTTTCAAAACCATCGATGCCCTGCATCATAATATCCAGCAAAATAATATCCGGTTTCAGATAAGCAATTTGCTCCAAGGCAGAGAGCCCATCGGTGGCAACCAGTACACGGTAACCGGCTTCCGAGAGGGTATCAGATAACAAGGCCAGATTACCAAGCGTATCATCAATAATCATGACGATGCTGTTAGTATGAGAAAATTTACTCATCATTGCCGGCTAGCTCCTTACTGGCTTTTTGTAAAAGGTTTTTGATTTCAAGCAGACGGAATTCCCCGGCGAGCGCCATGATCTGCTGGGCAAAATAAGTGTATTCCGGCTGCTGCTGAATTAACTCTGCAAGGTATTGATTCAGTCTCATTACATCCCCGATCCGGACATAGCCGATTAAGTCCTGAATGGTTTCTGATGGCGGCAGTTGATCGGGACTTTGCTGTTCTGTCTGATATTCCTGATAAATCCAGTCCACCGCCAAATGCAGTTTAAGTTTGTACAGCAGTTTACTGACTTTTATAGGCTTGGATAGAAAGTCGTTGCAACCGGCATTGATGGTATTAAGTCGATCTGAAGGATAGGCGTTGGCGCTTAGGACAATAATAGGCGTTGCATGGCCTTTTTGGCGTAATTGATGAGCTGTTTCAATGCCATCGAGACCGGGCATCGATAAATCCAGCAAAACAAGGTCCGGCGAGTATTCATCGACTTTATTCAGGCATTCTTCACCGCAACCGGCCTCAAGCAAACCAAAGCCTAAGGGCTCCAAAATAGACAGAACCAACTGCCGATGTTCCGGTTGATCATCGACAATAAGTATTTTCCGGTATTTTCCTTGATATCCGATGATGTCTTCTTCCTGGATGTATTGCTGTGCGCCGCCCAGATTGGGCAGCAGCAACCGCACGGTAAAACTGGAGCCTTTGTCTGGGTCGCTAGCAACAGCCAGTTCACCACCCATGATTTCGCATAGAATCTTGCTGATGGTTAGCCCCAAGCCGCTACCGGCAACTAAATTCTCATTCGGTAATTGTGTAAAAGGCTGGAAAATGGTTTGCAGCTGATCTTTATGTATGCCGGGGCCGGTATCGACAACCTGAAAAGTGGTTACCCCGCAACTGTAAGCTATACGAAACATGATCTCACCCTTCGCAGTAAATTTGATCGCATTGCCGAGCAGATTAATCAGTATTTGCCCGACGCGCTTTTCATCACCGCGTACTCGTTGGGGCAGCGTGTTGACGATTTGACAATAAAAAGACAGGCCCTTGGCTTCGGCCTGGGGCTTAAAAATACTGACCAGATGTTCAATGAATTGAGGGAAATCAATAGGCTCCCGACGCAATTCAAATTTACCGGCTTCGATACGGGCAATATCCAGAATGTCTTCGATGAGCGCGGATAAATGTTCGCCGCTACGTTTTAATATATCCACTGCCTGCCGTCTATGTGCAGGTATCGTTGGATCTTTCTGCAGAATATAGGCGTAGCCGATAATACTGTTTAACGGTGTACGTATTTCATGGCTCATGCTGCTAAGAAAACGGCTTTTCGCACTATTTGCACGATCCGCCATTTTAAGTGTCTGTTGTAATTTGGCATCGGTCTTTTCATGCTCAGCAATTTCCATCAACAAACGCTGGGTTTTCTTGGCAATTTCTTCATGCGCAACACGCCGGCTTTCGTCGTTCAGGATCAGCCACCAGGTACATAAACCGATGAATACCAGTAATGAGGCGTAGACCTTGACAAAATTTTCAAGTAACAGATTAAAGGAAGGCGGATACTGTTCGGCGGTCAATAAATCCTGATAATAAATAATCCCGACAAATATGCTGGTTAAAATAGTCAGAAACAAAAACAACAGGCTAAAGCGTATCAAGCGCAGCCTGACGCCCAGATTCAACCACTCCGGAAAACAGCATTCAGCAAAGCCTTGCAGATAATCATCCAGCCGGAAGCCCGGCTTGCAGGCATCCATACAACTCGAGTCCAGAGTGCAGCAAAGCGAGCAAATACTGCCTTCATAAACAGGACAATAAGCCATATCTTCCCGCTCGAACTGATTTTCACAAATGCTGCAGCGACTGAGTGGAGCGTGATTATTAAGGCTGCTGTCACGGGCAAGATAACGCTCGCTCCCGTAGAGTAAGGCAATGCACGGGACTAGCAGAAAGGCCAGACTCAAAGCAATAAACGCAGAAAATGCCTGTGCGAAGGCGCCGAATAATCCCAAATAAGCCAGTATCGATACCAGAGAAGCACAAAGCGTAGACAGTATGCCAACCGGATTGAGATCGGGCAGGTAAGCGCGTTTGAACTCAACAGCTTTAGTGCTTAATCCCAAGGGTTTATTGATCAGAAATTCGGCAGCAACCGCACTGATCCAGGCTATCGACATATTGGAAAATAACCCAAGCACTTTTTCCAAAACGCCGAATACGCCGAATTCCATCAGCAAAAGAGCGATTGAGACATTAAAGACCAACCATATAACCCGTCCGGGATGGCAATGAGTCAGGCGCGAAAAAAAGTTCGACCAGGCCAGTGAGCCCGCATAGGCATTGGTGACGTTGATTTTTATCTGGGAAATCACCACAAAAAGGCAAGTGACCGCCAATGCTAATCCGTTATTGTCGAATAATTCACCGTAAGCCACCAGATACATTTGCGTTGGTTCGTGCGCGTGTACCGGCGCGATGCCATGTCGAACGGCAAGATGCGCAAGCAAGGCGCCGCCCAATTGTCTGGCCATACCGAAAAGAACCCATCCCGGCCCTGCGCAAATGGTCGCAAGCCACCAGCGCAGCCGGTTTTTCCCGGTCAGTTCCGGCATAAAACGCAGAAAGTCGACCTGCTCGCCGATTTGCGCCACCATCGAAAAGGCAATGGTGGTTGCGCTGCCAAACAGCAGCCAGTCAAAGCCCTGACCGCTGCCTGCAATCCAGAAGTAGGTTTGCAGAGTCATCACCGACTCCGGTTCGCGCATGAATACGGCGATATACGGGGTAATCAACAGAACCAGCCACAACGGTTGCGTCCACAATTGCAATCGGCTGATAGTAGTAATTCCGAAAGTCACCAGCGGAATGACTATAACTGCACTGATAACATGTGCAATGGCAAGCGGGATGTGGAAATACAGCTCGATAGCCAGGGACATGATGGACGCTTCAAGCGCGAATAGCGTAAAGGTAAACGACGCATAGATCAACGACGTAACGGTGGAGCCGATATAGCCAAAGCCGGCACTGCGCGTTAACAGATCAATGTCGATATTGTAGCGGGCAGCGTAATAACTGATCGGGAAACTGGTAATAAAAATAATAATGCCAACAATCAGAATCGCCCAGAACGCATTGGTAAAGCCATAATTGATGGATAGAAAACCTCCTATCGCTTCCAGTACCAAAAAAGACGTAGAGCCGAATGCGGTATTGGCGACTTGAAATTCTGACCATTTTCGAAATGTGCGCGGTGCAAATCTAAGCGCATAATCTTCCAGCATTTCGTTGGCAACCCAGGCGTTATAATCCCGGCGAATTTTTGAGACACTATGTTGGATATAAATATTCTCAGTAAGTATTGTGCAGTTTCGATTTAAACAGGCAATAAGTACGCCAATTATGCTAAACCTAGAAAACGCAGTTGAGCCACGAATGAACACGGATTTGCCTAGATGAACAACAGGTTACATCAATTCATTGCCTTACCATTTGGGAGTAGCGCCAGCCCATCATAATAGATTGTTTTATACGTTAATATCTGTGACTAGCTTAAGTTTTTAGGTGAATGCGGTCTATAAGCTAACAGCTGCACAGTTAAACCCCGCATTGTTCCAATTTGGTGCGTCCAGTCTTAACTGTGCACGATAATGGTCTCTTGAACATCAACCATAATCATGAGCCGAAAATGGGAGCCCAAGGAAAAACTCAACAAGGCCACCCATTAACCAAGAATCGTTGCGACGCACCAGATATCTTTACCAGTCTTGGCGAGTGAACCTAAAACTGGCTTTTCTAGGTAGAACAAATTTACCGTGAACTGAAATCAGTAAGTTCTAAAGGAGGCTGTCCGGATTTGTTAACATTAACTATTGATACTATCTATTATTATTATATAAACAATCGATTTTACATATATCTATTTCTCATAATATAGTATTCATCAAGCCGGACGAAAGCCATAAACACTAAATAATGAGGCCCAGCCGGAGAGAATAAACGAGTTATATATAGAGGAGAAAAATCATGAAAACACGAATCACAACACACATCATCGCTGTGGTTTCAGCACTAACCATGGGCGTTTTGAACGCTACGGGCATCAAGGCTGAAACGGCAGCGGGCACTAGCGCCTTGATCTATAACAATCGCGCTTATGTACAAGACATAGGATACGCGCCCAATCCGGCTCCTGCCTGGAAAGTTCAGGATGCAGAAATTATCTATGTGGATACCGCCTACGGACCGGCAATCTATAGTTACCCCACTAATGTCAGCCATCATCATACGGCTTTTAATGTTGAATATGTTGACACTGCTTATGGGCCAGCGATTTACAGTTATCCCAGAAATAAAGGGAAACATCATTTGAAATTGGTAGATAACGCTGTGAATCCAGGCAATGGCTTTATTGTTCCGGCATCTTTGAGGATGAGCAGGGTTCCAGCCAGTACCCCTGAAAACATTCGCTAGTCTAACAGGCAGGTTCAATACTAAAGCTTGATTTACTATCGGGGCCGGGCGACGAACCCTGTCCCACTTCGCATAGACCTGGATGCTTTTTAAAATGTAACCAGGCCTATATCTGCGATATGTTTTCTGATATATTTTATTGATGACAAGTCATCAATTGATATTATCAATAGCAAAGCCTTTATGAACCTGAGAGATTTACGTTATCTGGTTGCCGTCGCCGATTTACGCAGTTTTATCCAGGCTGCAGACCAATGTTTCATTAGCCAGCCAACTCTCAGCACACAAATAAAAAAACTGGAGGAAAGCTTAGGTGTGCACATTTTTGAACGCACTCATAAAAAAATCTTGCCTACCGAATTAGGCGAACAGATTATCGTCTCTGCACGGCGTATCTTGCTGGAAATCAATACCATTCAACAAATCGCTGCCAACGCCCAAGACCCGTTGTCAGGTAATTTCAGGCTGGGTGCAATTCCGACGCTTTCCACTTATATTTTTCCTGGGCTGGTTCCAAAAATTAAACAGGAACTGCCAAAGCTAAGGTTGATCCTGATTGAAGAGAAAACAGATAACCTCATTACGCAACTGAGAGAAGGTCAGCTCGATGCCGCTTTAATGGCGCTACCGATACAAGATAACTATCTGGACTCCAGAAAACTATTTGAAGATGAATTTTTTCTGGCGGTAGCGAGCGATCATCCGTTGGCAAAACGAAATAGGATTGCTTACCCGGACTTATTTCAGCAACAGATATTATTGCTGGATGAAGGCCATTGCCTAAGGGGCCAAGCCTTACGAATTTGCCAGATTAACCATGCCGAAGACCTGCAAGATGTCAGGGCGACCGGCCTTGAAACCTTAAGGCAAATGGTAAAAGCGGGAACTGGCATCACCTTTATGCCCAAAATTGCCATTCATGAACCTGAAGATGGTATTCGCTATATTGCTTTTGAAGAACCTGTTCCCAAACGAACAATAGGCCTGTTTTGGCGCAAAACCAGCGCGAGAAATGTATTGCTGGATCGGCTATCGGAGTTAATTTCTATTCCCCATCCCTGAATTAATCCAAAACGTTTTGAAAAGGATACGCGATGCGTACCCTTGTATGTCACCATGATATACTATTCTATTATTTAGCTAAATGGGAGCAATAGGGTTGCCTGGCTTGATGATGCGCTGCATCAAAAAAAGCGAGGAGCTTCACCAAGATGCCCGCCTTTATCCGCCTGGACATACCAACAGCAGTGCTTTCCCCTTCGGGGATTCTGCTAAAGCTTAACTTTTTAAAATTTTGATTGAGGCAATCATGAGTTCTTCAACTCCCCATATCCCGTTTTTCTTGTCTTCTGAAATGATTCAAAATCTGGATTCCGGCTGGCGGCAATTACGCGAAGGCGTGATGTTGCGCACCCTGTTCCAGGATATGGACAGCGATTACCACGTCGGGTTGATACGTTACCAGCCGGGTGCTTCGGTTCCCCTTCATGTGCATACCGGCGACGAGCATATTTATGTGCTATCAGGCTCCCAGCAGGATGAAAGAGGCCTCTATACGGCGGGCAGTTATATTTATAACCCACGGGGTTCCCGGCATAGCATCAGTAGCGAAGAAGGCTGTTTGGCACTGGCACACTGGCATAAACCGGTGCAGTTTGTTGCCGACTAAAATCCCCATGCAAAAACCGGTTAGTTACATGCACATAGTCCTACGTCTATTTCATGTAGGGTGACAGGTTTTAAGCTGTTCGTGGTGAGCCTGTCGAACCATGGACGGCTTATCCGATTATCGACAGGCCCAAAGCCGACCACCCTTCCCTGGGTAAGCCTGTATTGAGCTTGCCGAAATAATAGACACCCGTTTCTCGATCTACCTACCTTCAATACAACAACACGTTAAAGTGAGAATATCGGGCTTCGGTGGTCGCGGCACCTTACTACCTTGTTTGTTGCCGCCTTACGAAAGTTCACTTGCGTTTAGGCGACCGATTTGGCGAGAGTTTCCTCCAGATTCCGCATTGGTTCTCAATAACCGAGTTTCCCTAATGGGTGGCAATTCAGGGTTTCTTTGAACCCACGTGATTTCGCTTACTTTTTCCTTTCTCACAGGGCATGGGCTGAATATGCTGATGCTTTTATGATCAAAATTGTTGCTTATATTTTTAGCTTAGAATATGCTAAAAACTGTTTTAATAGTTTTAATTGTTTTAATTGTTTTAATTGTTTTAATTAATGGTTATTTTATTGTTTATGGCTTATTAGGTGAACAAAGGATGCAATGTTTTAAGTCTATATGGCCGTCTAACAAAAGATTAGATCGATACTGATCACGGTTTCATCTTGGAATAAGGTGCATAAAATGAACAACTATAAATTTTGCGCTCAGTGGATTCTTGATCGGAAACACGGAAAGAATATCCGCGTTCTCGATTATGGTTGCGGTCCTGGTAAGATTGTCAAAGCCTTGCTGAGGCTCCCTGGCCTGTTATGGCGTACGCCCTTTCTGGCCGCTTTTATGCTCTGCGCAGGTCTCGCGTTGACATCTGCTCGGGTTGAGGCAACCTATACGGCCGTCGAACTGGCGGCGGACTTGCCCGAAACGTCGGGCACCACCGTTGGAGGGCTGAACGACAACGGCGAGGTGGTTGGTAGTGGACCAATTGGTGGCCGCCACTTGGGATTCCTTTTGCGTGTCGATGGCACGCGGCAGAACTTTGAAGGACAGTCGGGTAGCGATTTCACCGTCGCCCGCGGCATAAACCTCGCCGGCCTAATTGTGGGTTCGACGAACACACAGACTGGAGTGATCGCCTTTCGTTCCTTGATGGGGTTCTGCCAACATCCCCTCAACCCGCTGTCAGGAGATAGTGGCAGCGAAGCGTTTGCCATCAACGAGGCGGGACAGACTGCCGGCTATTCGAGCGGACCTACTGGCGTTCGGGCAGTCATATGGGACCGAACCGGGGTCCCACAGGAGTTGCCGGAACCTCCCGGCAGCCAATCAAGCCGAGCTCTCGCAATCGATCTGCAGGGGAATGCTGTCGGAGTCTCCGAAATCCAGGCGCCGCGTGCGGTGTTATGGAAAGTCGGCCTACCCCCCAAGGATTTGGGGGCGCTTCCGGGCCAATTCATGAGTGAAGCGTATGCTATCAATGCCAATGGAGATATCGTCGGGTATTCTGAGGATACTGAAACACAGCAGCGCCACGCCGTGCTCTGGACTTCTTACGGGGAAGTCCCCATCCAGGATTTAGGCACCCTCCCGAACGGAGCCTCGAGCTGGGCACTCGGAGTTAGTAATAGCGGTCAGGTGGTCGGAACCTCACAGACGAGCGGCTTGTTTCACGCCTTCCTGTGGACGCCACAAGTCGGTATGCAGGACCTGAACCAACTGGTGACATTGCCGCCTGGGATCGTGCTCACTCACGCACTCTCAATCAGTAGTCCTCACGGTTTCATCCTTGCAATTGGACGGAATAATGATCTTCCGGATACTGCTGAAGATGACGTTAAATTGAGTATTTTCCTTTTAGCCCCGCCGCCTCTCCCAGATATCATCGCCACCTCGGTCTCTTATGAAAATGGCCTCTTCACCAGCACGGTGAAAAACCAGGGTACCGCAGCGACTCCTGCCGGCACACTTATCGGCGTAGGCTACCTGGTGGATGGTGGTTGGAGAACCTGTGGCACTATAGACGGTCCTCTGGCCGCAGGAGCCTCCGTGACGATTGGCTCAACCTGTGGAGGCTATACCATTCCAGCCGGCACGCATACGATTTCGGCTTATGTCGATGACATAAACCGCTTTGCGGAATCGGACGAAACCAATAATCAGCTTTCCCGGTCGGTTACGGTGCCGTGAAGTGACGATAGGGGTAGGAAAGGCTACTAACCTTCCCTACACCTATCGTCTGATGTGGCGATGACAGCAAGTTGTTCAGGTCTTGCATGCCGTGTGATTCCGTCCAAAGGAAGGCGTGATAAACCACATCTTTCGTAGCTGAGGTCCCGACTACCTGGCAGAGGGTGGTAAATATCGGTTTGATGGGGGGTACAGTTAATCATCAGCAATGGCGGTTCATGTTTTCTGCCCATGCGCATAGCTGAGCCTTTAATCGATACCAAAAAATTGTTTCATGTACCTGGCAGTTCACAATTTAGATTACCTGCTTATATGGTTTTTCCACGCGATAGCGATTCCATTGTGTTGCAACAGGTGCTGGAAAGCTTGCGTTCATTGGCCATTGCCGAGCAAAAAAAACCATGAATTGAATTCTTTAAACTATGGAAGCAAAGAAGAGACTTCAACTTAATCGAATTGAAAAACAATTCTGAGGCAATACAGGAACTTATCGCCAAAATCGGGAATAGAAATGCCACTCTTCTGTTTAGCTCCAAGGAAACCAGTCTCAATAATGCCGCGGTTTTGAAAGAATATCTGGAAACGTTTTTGTGAGCACCACTCCTGTTATATTTCAACGCATTCCAATAGGGTCTCGGGATATCCTTTATTCTATCAAGACAACTGATGCGCGTTGTCGATGCCGAATCTACAGTTGAAAAATGCGGTAACTTTGACGTGGCAGGTGGTTTTAAACTTAATCAAGAAGGCTGACTCTATCGCCAACGTGAATCTGCCCTCCAGTCCCACTGGTAACCATCCCAATTGCAAAAGTCGGTTTTTCCTGATTGAAGGCGCTGGTCAGCGTTTTGAGGATCGGCAAGTCCCGTTTGCCGGAGTGAGGGTTCGCATGCGTAGCAAGACATCTGCCCTTCGGTATTACGACATTAAAGATAATCTTGCCGATACGAATCTTTCGTCCCACCCAGTTTTGCTCTTCCCAAGCCTTCAGACCTTCAATAGCGATATTTGAGCGGAAACGAAGCTCACTGAGATCTGCATCACCGACGGCAGCGGCAACAGCTGCCAGGCTTTCACGGCTATGCAAGGTTATCTGGCCTGCTTCGCTATCCTGATATCGGGATATAATCCCGTCTCCAACGACTCGTAAAGGGAGCCGATCCGGATGCGAAGAAAGTGGATTCTCATCCAGCTGGAGCACATAATTTTCGATCGCTGCCGCTATTCGCTTACGTCCATTATCATCCAGCATCTCATCAACCAGAACTGCACCCTCCAGGCTGATGCGCAGCCGAAGCGCCTCATGATCAAACCGAAGTTTAAGTCGCGCCAGGCCGGGTGTGTTTACCAGCGCAACAAATTCGTATTTTTTACTCCAGGCATCATCCAGCACGCCTGAATTGGCAAATCGAATGCCGAGTACCCGATCTCCGGCAATCCGTCCTTCATCAAGAACGGTTAAAACTTCGCACGCTTCCGGCGTGAAGCTCTTCACAGGATAACGATATAGGGCGACGACGCGTGGCATTGGTATCTCCATCGGTAATTACTTGCTGCATAATAATTTTAACCTGATATTAACAATCCTGATAAAAATGGATGATGATCATGGTAAATAATGCAAACTGAATTTACAGCATAGCGCCAGTATTGCATCTGTTCGGCCAGCTTAAACGCATTACCAAACAATAGCTGGATAGCTGTCTTGTTTGCAAAGGCGGCGCCTATCCCGCGCAATTGATGTATCAGGAACTGGCAGACATGGCCTGCGAACGCATTACCGCCGCCATTACCCGTTCCCTAGTCGACATCCGCCCCATCAAAGCCGTGCTCGGCCCTTACAATCGGGATGGTTCTACTGCCCACGTTAACTTCAACACCGCTACGGCTCTGAAACCTGTATATACCGCCCCGATTTCATTGTGCAAGTCAACGACGGCCACGGCGAAGGCGATCTGCTGAACCTGATTGTTGAAATCAAAGGCTACCGCCGCGAAGACGCCAAAGTCAAAAAATCAACGATGAAAACCTACCGGGTGCCCGGCGTCAACAACCTTAAACAAAATGGCCGCTGGGCGTTTGCCGAGTTTACCGAGGTTTACCAGATCCAAACCGACTTCGAAGCGAAGGTCGAAGACAGATTTAACAAGTTGATCGAAGAAATATTTAAGGAGCAAGTATGCAGGACAAAACCAATCTCGATAGCTATAACCTCAAGCCGGACGGGTAGTTGTAAACTTTTCCGCAGTTACTTGCCACCTACAGACGTATCGTTAAAAAGCCGGGATTTATAAACCGCACTTCCTGGTCGCAACTCTGATCAATTCATCCACTTCATTCGTTGTAGCGGCAAAATCTTCAGGGCTTGCGGAGTATTCGGCAACCCCTGTAGCCACTTCAACAACCAGGCCGGGCACTTTGACACGTTCCAGAATTTCATTTTTAATCTGTGCAGCGATTTGCTCGGCTTTTTTCAACGGGGAACCCGGCATCGCAATAAGAAAATCCTGTGCATCCATTCTTGCGGCAATATCAACGCCCGCCCTGATATCTTCTTTAAAACAATCGGCGACGCCACGTAATATGGAGTCCATTTCATAAGCAGATAAATTATGCCTGGTTTTAAAATTCTTTAAACTGATAAAAAGAATGGAAAAGGGAAAGCCGTTGCGTTTGGAGTTCTCGACTTTTTCCTTTAACCTGCCCAGCATTGTGTCTCTGGTCATTAACTGGGTTAACGGGTCCAGGAAGATATGCTCCTTATCCCATGTTTCCTGAGCCTCCAGCCTAAGTACGTTGATAATCCCTAAAGAGCAGGCCAGTAATAAGCCAAGTATCCAGGTGAAATACCACATGGCAATCTCCTAATAAGCCGAATGATCGTTCTGATGAATGTGTTCCAGCGTTATTTTTCCGCGCAACACTCGGAACGCCCAAGTGGTGTAAGCAACTACGACGGGTAAAAAAATCACCGTTACCCAGAACATGATTTTTAGGGTGCCAAGACTGGAACTGGCATCCCACACGGTCAACGAGCTGTTCATGGCCGAGCTAGACGGTATCAGAAAGGGAAACATCGTCACGCCCGCAGTTAAAATAACTGAAGTTAATGTTAATGAACTGGTTATAAATGCCAGACCTGTGCGGTCAATTTTTGATAGCACGATGGTTAAAGCTCCGGCAATAAAAGCCAGTCCCGGAACAGACCACAATACAGGGTATTTCCCATAGTTATCCAGCCATAATCCCGCTTCTTTGGAAACTGTTTTTGCCAGCGGATTGGAAGGCGCGCCAGGAAGAATTTCGGTGCTGATATGGTAACCCTCCATATTGGCGATCCAGATGCCCGCCACAGCAAAAATGGCCAGCGTCAGTATTGCAAAAACAGTGACCGCTTTTTTGCAACGCTGATTAATGTCGCCCTCGGTCTTGAGCTGTAAAAATACCGCCCCGTGCATAATCAGCATCGATAGGCTAAGCAGTCCCGCCGCCAGTGCAAAAGGGTTTAATAGTGCCCAGAATGAACCTGTATAAAAAATACGCATATCATTATCAAAGTGGAATGGCACGCCTTGTAATAAATTGCCAAATGCGACGCCAAAAATTAACGCTGGTACAAATCCGCCAACAAACAAGGCAATATCCCAGTTATTGCGCCATTTTTGGCTGGGCAGTTTACTGCGGTAATCAAAGCCTATAGGTCTCAGAAATAACGCAAACAGGGTCAGCAACAAGGCAAAATAAAATCCTGAAAAGGCCACTGAATAGGCGATAGGCCAGGCTGCAAACAAAGCGCCGCCCGCCGTTATAAACCAAACCTGATTGCCTTCCCAGGTAGCGCCTATGGAATTAATAATGACGCGGCGTTCGCTATCGTTTTTGCCTAAAAAGGGTAACAGGATTGCCACGCCCAGGTCAAAGCCATCGGTAATAGCAAAGCCGATCAATAAAGCGCCTAATAAAGCCCACCAGAGCAAGCGCATGGTTTCATAATCAAAAATCATAATGTTGCTCCCGTGGCGATTTCAAAATGGTAACGGCCTTTATGCAGGCTGCTGGGACCTAACTTGATAAACTTGAGCAGCAAGAAA
>JAQTMV010000078.1 GCA_028714175.1 Methylococcales bacterium | reverse complement strand
CGGATCGCGCTTGATGTTGTCGACCAATGTGAAGTGGAACGGTATAAGCGGCATGATCCAGCCGGCCGGACCGGGCTGCGACATGGTGTAATACATCTTCCAGTTCTTGTAGCGCACCGCGGATGGCGTTGCTCCGGAGAAATAATAGAAGTAATCGCGCGCCGACTTTTCGGATTTGCCTTCGAGGTAGTCTCGCTGATTGACGCCGTCCAGCGTGGTCTTGACAATGCCGGAGTACTTGCCGGCCTCGATCTTTTTCTTCAGTCCATCTTTCTCAGGACCGCCGGCGATGTCGACCAGCGTCGGCAACCAGTCCAGGGCCGCGAACAGCTGGTTTTTGACCGTGCCCGGCTTGATATGTCCCGGCCAACGAATGACCATCGGCGCCCGATAGCCGCCTTCCCAGGCTTCGCCTTTCTGGCCTTTGAATGGCGTCACACCACCATCGGGGAAGGAAATCGCCTCGGCGCCGTTGTCAGTGGTGAAGACCACGATGGTATTGTCGAGCTGGCCCATCGCTTCGAGCTTGGCGAGCACGAGACCGATGTTGTCATCCATCTGCTTCATGCCGGCTTCGTTGACGCCCCAATCCTTGCCGCCCCGCTCGCCGACCATCGCCATGTACTTGTCCGAAAGTACGGTCGTAACGTGCATACGCGCCGGGTTATACCAGACAAAGAATGGTTTGTTGGTCTTTTTCGGGTCGTTGCGGTCAAGAAAGTCGATGACCTTGGCGGAAATCTCTTCGTCCACCGTCTTCGAACGGTCCAGCGTCAGCGGCCCTTCATCCTTACAGTTCTGGTTCTTTTCAGTGCCGTCCTTGGACGTACAGGCTATGACCGGACGCGGGGGCATCAGGCACAGCGTCTTTTTCTGGTCAACCGCGCCGGGCACCGCAGGCAGTCCGGGAACCGGGGTGTTCTTGCATGGCGGGGCGACACCCTGCACCTCCGGGGAGCTGTTGATGTCGGGGAAACTCACCTGCTGCATCGCATCGAGATGGTAGAGGTAGCCCCAATACTCCTGGAAACCATGCGCCGTCGGCAGCGACTCGGTATGATCGCCCAGATGGTTCTTGCCAAACTCGCCGGTGGTGTAGCCGAGATCAAGCAGGAACCTGGCGAGCGCCGGAGTCCCCTTGCGCAGATAGGACGGGCTGCCTGGCAACTGCGGAGGGATCATGCCAGTGCGCAGCGGATACATGCCGGTGAAGAAGGCGTTGCGACCGGATGTGCAGCTTTGCATCGCCACATAATCCATGAACATCGCACCTTCATGCCCGATGCGGTCGATGTTGGGCGTTTCCCCGACCATCAGGCCGCGGTGGTAGATGCTCGGCTGCATCCAGCCGATGTCGTCACCCATGATGAATAGGATGTTGGGTTTTGCCTCCTCTGCCTGCGCGGTTAAAGAAAAAAAACAAACGGTTAAGGCAATAAGCGCCAATGCCGCAGAATGATACTGGCGCTGCCGCCGGTGTATTGTAATCATAGCGTTGCTCCTGTTATTGTTGATCGGAAAACGGATTTCTTGCGTTAATGGCAAACGCACTTAATAATAACAGCGTTCCAAAAGTTTACGCTATTGGACTTTAGGCCTAGATCGTTAAAAAAAAAGCGAAACGTTCTATGCGTGTCCTGCTTAGCTGTATGCCACACAAACCAACGCATTCAGTCAATGAACGGCGTATTCAGAAATCGAATCCATTAAAATAGCCTTGCCAGCGAAAACCCTAACGCCTATATTTCGAAAGTATCAACAATTGTATCTACATTGAGGTAATATTTATGACTGTTCAAGTGTTAAAAAAATGGGGCAACAGCCCGGCGGTTAGGATTCCAGCCGCGATTATGCAATCGGCTCAATTGGCGCTGGATCAAGCGGTTGAAGTACGTGCAGAGGGCAGGCGCATCATTATCGAACCGGTCGTGCCTGCTTATACCCTGGATGATTTACTGAGTGGCATTACCGCCGAAAACCGACATGACGAAGTTGACTTTGGCATAACGCAAGGGCAGGAACAATTCTGATGTCCGCACCTTATATTCCCGACGCGGGCGATATTGTCTGGTTAAACTTCGCCCCGCAAACCGGGCATGAGCAAGCCGGGCGGCGACCTGCCGTGGTGCTTAGCCCCAAAACATATAACAGCAAAACAGGCTTGCTAATCTGTGTGCCCGTTACCAGCCAAATCAAGGGTTATCCGTTTGAAGTACTGCTTTCCGGTGCTGAAGCCTCCGGAGCGGCATTGGCCGACCAAGTCAAGAATCTGGATTGGCGCTCACGTCAGGCCAAGTACAAAGGCAAAATCAGCATTGCCGAAATACAGGAAATCAAGGTCAAACTAGCGGCCCTGCTCACTTTTGTTTAATTAGATGAGCTGGATAACCGTTATATGGTCCATGATAGCTTCGGCTATCCTGACTTTGGCGCTGCTGCACCTTTTGGTTTGGCTCAATCAAAGGCGGCAATGGGCGCATTTATTCTTCTCGATTGCTGCCATTGCAGTCGCTGTGATTGCCGGAATGGAGTTCATGGGTATGCGGGCGGCAAGCATCGAGCAGATGTCGACGTTACTGCGCTGGTGCCACCTACCATTTCTCGTCATCTGGGTAGCGATTGCCTTCTTTGTGCGATTCCACTTCGGCACCGGACGCTTATGGCTGGCCTGGACGGTGTGCGGTCTGCGGACGCTTGCGCTTATCTTAAGTTTCACGACAGGACAGAACCTGTTTTTCAGGGAAATCACCCGCCTCAAGCATGTGGCGATTTTTGGCGGAGAGACCATCTCCATTCCCCAGGGTGTGCTCAATCCCTGGTACGTAATTGGCCCGCTCAGCACGTTGGCGTTGATCGTGTTTGTGGTGGATGCGTCGGTAACTCATTACCGCCGGGGGACGGATACCGGCCGCCGCGCCTTTATTATCAGTGGCAGCATCACGTTATTCCTGCTGGCATCGGTCGCTCATGCGGCGCTGGTGAACACCGGGATGATCAATTCGCCCTATCTGGCCAGCCTCTCTTTCATGCCTATCATTATCGCCATGTCCTATGAGCTAAGTTACGATGTGTTGCGTTCGGCGCAGCTTGCTCAGCGGTTACAGGCAAGTGAAGCCGGATTACGTACAAGCGAGCAACGCATGGATCTTGCGATGAGCGCCGCCGAATTGGCTCTGTGGGAGTGGGATATCGTTCATGATGAAATCTGGAGCACTGACAAGGGTCGTACGCTGTTCGGCATCGCCAGGACGGAGCGGATCAGTTTCAACCTGTTTCTGAACTCGCTATATGCAGAGGATCGCGAGCCGGTCAGACTGGCGGTAGATAAGTCGCTGGCAGGTGGCGGCGATTATGAAGGCGAATACCGCGTCGTGCTGCCGGACGAGCAAATACGCTGGTTTGCCACCCGCAGCCACATTGAATTCAACAAGCTCGGGCTACCCTTGCGTATGTACGGCGTTTCGATTGATATTAGCCGGCGCAAGCAAGCGGAAGTGGACGCGCAAAAGCAACGCTACGAGCTGGCTCATCTGTCGCGCGTGACCATGCTGGGCGAACTGTCCGGTGCGTTGGCGCATCAGTTGAATCAGCCGTTGGCGGCTATCCTCAGCAACGCCCAGGCCGCACTGCGTTTTTTAGCGCCGGATGCCGAAGCCCTTAATGAAGTACGAAACATCCTCGAAGACATAGTCGCCGATGATAAGCGCGCCAGTGATGTTATCCAACGTTTGCGCCTGTTGCTCAGGAAGGACGAAGTGCAATCTCAGCCAGTCGACGTGAATAAAGTGGTGCGAAAAGTTTTGAAACTCGTGCACGGTGATTTGGCGAATCGCAATATGGTCGCGAACATCGACCTTGCGGCACAGTTGCCTGCCATCATTGGCGACCGTGTGCTGCTCCAACAGGTGCTGCTTAATCTGATAATGAATGGCTGTGAAGCTGCGGCCCATGTTGAAGCCGTCGAACATCGTCAGCTGTACATTCATACGCTATGGAACGGCGACGCTGTTCAAGTGTCAGTTTGCGACCGAGGCCGGGGCATTGCCATCGATGACATGGAACATATTTTTGAGCCATTCTTTACCACCAAGCCGAAAGGCATGGGATTGGGACTCTCCATCTGCCGCACCATCATCAATGCCCATAACGGGCAGCTTTGGGCCGTAAATAACGCCGATTGCGGCGCTAGCTTTTATTTTACGCTGCCCTCGTATCAGGGAGAAAGTGCATGAACGGTTCGGCACCTGCCGTATTTATAGTCGATGACGATCTTTCCGTGTTGAAAGCCCTTGAACGGCTCCTGCGTTCAGCCGGACTGAATGCGACCACATTCGCTTCTGCGCAAGATTTCCTTGACCACCATGATCGAAACGCACCCGGCTGTCTGGTGCTCGATGTCGCGATGCCCCGCATCAACGGCCTGGAACTGCAACAGGCGCTCACCGCTCAGAGCAGCGAACTGCCGGTCATTTTCCTCACCGGCCACGGAGACATTCCGATGAGCGTTCGAGCGATAAAACAGGGTGCAGTCGATTTTCTCACCAAACCTGTAAATGGCAGCGACTTGATCGAAGCCATCCATAACGCTATAGAGAAGGATCGAATAGCCCGCCAGGCACGGGCCAAATCGAATGAGCTCCAGCAGCGGCTGGCAACGCTGACAGCGCGTGAGCGAGAAGTTCTGAGCCATGTCGTTTCCGGCAAAAAAAACCGGCAAATCGCCGCCGACCTCGGTACAGTGGAGAAAACCATAAAGGTTCACCGCGCTCATCTGATGACGAAATTGAAAGTGCGATCGCTGGCCGAGCTGGTGAAGCTGGCCGAACAGCTGGGGGTTAAATCCTCGCTGACGGACTGAATAATATGGGAACTTCTAATAATTTACTCACCGGGAAAAAGATTTAAAAAGCCAACAATGGTGCACAAACACTATAATGTAATGCCCGCTAGTGTCAGCATATTCTCCCTCATTTTTGAAAAAGAGGCATTTCCCACATCTTAAACATTGGATTTTTATGAAATTTGTAAAAAATATTTACGAAAGCCAACCCGATGCCCAATGCGCGATGCTTGGCTATTCAGGCATGAAAACGCCGATTACAAAGCCCCTATGCAGCAATCAACTTTTGAATAATGCAACAATGTCCGCCGATGCCCAACACAGTAACGTGTGCTTTTATACGTTGGCTGTTGCGGTGATTTCCTCAGCCCTGTTCTCGATATCCGCCAGGGCTGATGAACCCGCGACCTCTGCCAGCTTGGAAAAATCCGCCGCCACGAGTCCTTGGGGCTTCAACCTTTCACCCTATTTGTGGTTGCCGGGCATCAGCGGTGATTTATCGGCGCAACAGCAGAGTAGTTCGGTCGATGCCAGCTTCATTGATATTGTCGACAAGTCGAGGCGCTTTCCCCTCGGATTCATGGGCCACTTTGAAGCTCACTATGAGCGGTTCGGTTTTTTCCTGGATGGCGTTTATATGAATATAAAATTGGATCCGGTTCTGAAGCGGCTTAGCAATGGTATCTCCAGCGAACTGGGTATTATGGACTATGGCCTGACGTACCGGATTTTTGGGGCAACAGCGGCGGAGATGCCCGGTTGGCAGGGGAAGACACGTCCGATTGCATTAGATGTGCGTGCCGGCGCGCGTACTATTTGGCTGGATAACAGCGTCGAGTTGGCGGGCCCTGCGGACATTGTCCAACGTAATTTTTCGAGCAGCAAATCATTTACCAGCCCTATCATCGGCGGGCGCATCATCGTCGACTTCACGCCGCATTGGTTCGTGATGGCCGATGGAGATGTCGGCGGCTTTGGCGCCCAGAATGTCGACTTTACCGGGTCTATTTTGGGAGCGCTGGGTTACAGGACAGCCTTTTTTGATATTCCCGCATCTGTGGAGGCCGGCTACAAGGCCCTGTTCATCAACGTCGATGGTGACACCATCACAGCCAAAACGACGCTCGATGGGCCATTTATCGGGCTGACAGGGTACTGGTGATTATTCGAAGAAGATCCCTCTGAAATGCCGGGGACGCACATCGCCCGGTCAGGCTTTTTTGCCCACAGGAATAAACGAGACAAAGGGAGCAGAACAGCGTTGCCTGCTCTACAGGCTAACATTTCAGTACTAAAATAATTTATCCATGGAGAAGTTATGTTGATGCAAAGATATTCAAAAGTGCTTGTTATCAGCAGTTTTTTGCTGGCCTGTGTTAATGTTTCTGCGGCTTCCGATGAAATGAAACCTTATCCACCAGCGCAGGACGGTTATAAAAGAATGGTCATCCATTTACCAGCGCTGGCTGACGAAGACGCCAATAAACTTGAAATAATCATTGGAAAAACGATTAAGGTGGACTGTAACCTTCACTGGTTTGGCGGGAAGATAACTGAAGAAATAGCAACGGGGTGGGGGTATCCTTACTATATTCTCAAATCCGTGAAAGGACCGGCGTCAACGCTGATGGCTTGTCCTCCTGATAAGAGGGAACAGGAAGCATTTGTACGGGTACAGTCAGATCAAGGCTTATTACGCTACAATAGCAAATTGCCTGTTGTAGTGTATGTTCCAGACGATTTTGAGGTTCATTATCGAATTTGGACTGCCAAAGAAGAAACCGGTGTAGCGGAAGTGGAATAAACTTATCTTTGGTAAACATCAACGTAAGGACGCTGTAACCAAAGACTATTTGGCCCGCACAGCCTTTATAGTTCAAACGTCCAGTATGCAGCAATAGATAAACACCTAACACCGTTATCAATGTCGCACCCCAATGGATAAGTTGATGGACGGTCAGTTTAAAAACTCCCAAGCCGGACGGGTTTTATTAACCCGTCCGTAACGTTTATACAATACTCACACTCCACAGCCAGGTTTAACCTGTTTTGAAACATCAGGGACGGAGTTACAAACTCCATCCCACGTAAGCAGTAAAATCAGTTTGTGGCTGGCTTGCTAACCTCGATCGAAACCGCTCGTGTCAGGCGCGCCACCACCGAGTCTGCCACCTTGACTTCGTTGAGACGTTTTACTTCAGGCCCGGCTGTCACTTTTATAACCTTGCCCTCGGGGCCTTTCAGCGTCACTTTCCGGGTCTGGTAATCAATGGCTACAACAGAGGCTTTCACTTCAACTGCATCAATGGCCGCAAAACCCGGCTTGCTACCCAAGGGTGCGCGGCCCATTTCCGTTACACGTTCCGCAGCGGGTTCAGCATTACCGGTCACGAATAGTTCGACGGTTTCCAGCAATGATGTTTTGACTTCATCGCCAACGCGAATCTGGGCAAAATTACGGACTTCATGCCCGCATTTAACCTTGGCCACTTTGCCGTCGGGAGATTGCAGTGTAACCACCCTGTTTTTCTTGTCGATGGCCTTCACTGTTGCAGTAATGACGATAAGCTCGCCTTCAAGCCCGCCGGGCCTGTCCCCAGCCTGGGTTCCAGCCGTTTGATCCTGCGCAGCCAACGTAGGGGGCTCTGCCTCCAGGGATTGCGCAGAGTCCTTGCTTCCTGAACTGGAGCATCCCGATAGCAGCAAGGCGGTAACCAATGCAGTAGCGCCGAGGATTAGCCAATATCTTTTATCTTTCATGAGTTTTCCTTATTGAGTGTGATATTTTTCGGTTTTTGAACCAGTTTAATATGTTCCCAGGATTTTGTCTGACTTTAGGTAGCTTCCTATTTATTCATATTTCAACATATTACGGAGCCTGGCTGGGTTTGCAACCCCTTAACTCTCGTTTTGTAAATCACCGAGATCTTCAAAGGTTTCGGTCGTTCGAGTTAAGCCCCTTGAAAAACAGTCCTTTCACCTGATACACAAAGCTGTTGAAGCTTTTTCAATCCAATCCTCCCGTTACCGGTTGTTTTCTTTAGTTCAAGCTTAACAATGTTTCCCCTTCGCTCCAATCCCATTACAGAATATTCATCACTACTACGGGTCGCTCCGCCCCTGTGCTCCGCATCGGTACTCTGGCACTTGGACTTGTGTATACCAATGAGCGCTTCGCTTGGGCGATCTTATTCCGGTCTACTGGTTTGACTTAATTGTAGTGACAGTAAATGCGGCTAGCTGTATGGCTATGATTCATTGATATTTCCTGTCGGTTGTCAAAATAACATCATTAAAAGAATAATATTTGCAAGGGTAGTGGCCCAGTTTTGTTAAAATGCGATCCAGTATCACTGTGATTTTCGTCTTTTTTAGAACCTTGGACCTTGCTTATGAATGCCGATCCCTGTACTTATGTAATTTTTGGCGCCACGGGAAACCTCTCCCGCGTTAAATTAATGCCTGCGTTGTATCATCTTGATGCTGCCAATCGCTTGCCTGAAGGCACGCGTATTCTGGCGATAGGCCGCCGGCCCTGGGATCAGAATAAATGGCTGGCGGAAGTCAGGGATATGATCCAGGTCAAAGCGAGCGATGATTTTGATGAATCGGTTTTCCAGCGTTTCAGTGATCGCCTGCATTATCATCAAGGCGATATAGAACAGGAACAGTGTTACACAGAACTGGTTGAACTTCTCAATCAGAAAAACAAGTTCCCTAAAAACATCGCCTTTTATCTGTCTATAAGTCCGTCAGACTTTGGCAGAGTCATGGAGTTGTTAAGCAATAACAACATGTTTGATGAAGAATACGGTTGGCGGCGGGTCATTATTGAAAAACCGTTTGGTTATGATCTTGACAGCGCCGAAGCGCTACAAAAACGCATCGGTCACTATTTGACTGAAGAACAAATTTACCGCATTGATCATTACCTGGGCAAAGGTATGGTGCAAAATGTGCTGGTGTTCCGTTTTGCCAATGTGATGCTGGAGCCGCTATGGAACCGTAATTATATAGACCATATTCAAATCACCCATTCTGAAGAAATCGGCATAGAAAGCCGGGGCGAATACTATGACAGCGCAGGAGCAATGCGCGATATGCTGCAAAGCCATTTGCTGCAATTGCTGACTCTGGTAACAATGGAACCTCCGGTTTCCATGGAAGCTGAAGCATTGCGTGATGAAAAAGTCAAAGTATTAAAATCGATCCGGCCTATTCCCAAAGAAGCCGTGCATGGCCATGCCTTTCGCGGCCAATATGCCAAAGGCCATATTAATGGCGAAAAAGTCAACGGTTATTTGCAGGAAGATAAAATTCCGGCCAACAGCGTAACTGAAACCTACGCATCAATGAAATTGTATATTGATAACTGGCGTTGGCGCGGCGTGCCTTTTTATATGCGTACCGGCAAGCGCATGGCTAAAGCGCAATCAACTATTTCGATTTGTTTTCGTCACCCGCCGTTACAATTTTTTCGTGGAACCAACGTCCAATGTATGAATCAAAATTGGGTATTATTGGGCATACAACCGGAAGAGTGTATTCGTATTGAAATGACGGTAAAAGAACCCGGCCTGGAGATGAGCACCAGAACCAGCAGTCTGGATGCCAGTTTCCGTAATGAGGATGAAAAAGCCATTGATGCTTATGAAGACTTGTTACTGGATGTCTTGAAAGGCGACAGATCACTATTCCTGCGCTTTGATGAAGTCGAATATGCTTGGCGCATTGTTGACCCTATCCTGCAAACCTGGGCGATTGAACGCGACTTCATCGCTACTTATCCAGCAGGTTCGTGGGGACCCGAGGACAGTCGTTTATTTGATAAAGGCAGCCAATCCTGGCGCAGTTCCTTAACACCGGAGTGCAAGTAAATGCAGCATAACAGTCGATGGCATATTCTTGAAACCTCTGAACAGGTTGCAACAGCCGCCTGCCGGCAAATTCTTGACGCCGCTGAACAGGCTATTACGGAACATGGCTCATACAAATTAGTGTTAGCCGGAGGCAGCACGCCGGAAAAAGTATATCGCTTGTTGGCTCAGGCTGATGCTGACTGGGCTAACTGGCATATCTATTATGGCGATGAACGCTGCTTGCCGGTGGATAATGCCGATAGAAACAGCCTGATGGCAACACTGGCTTTTCTGGAAAAAGTGGCGATTCCGGAGTCACAGATATTTACCATCCCTGCTGAACTGGGACCGGAACAGGCCGCGCGGCTGTATCAACAAATTGTTGCCGAAGCTGTGCCGTTTGATATGGTTTTGCTGGGTATGGGCGAAGACGGGCATACTGCGAGTTTGTTTCCCGGGCATCAACATAAAGAAGATGAACTGGCACACGCCGTTTACAATTCCCCCAAACCGCCGCCGGAACGCGTATCGATAAGCGCCAAAGCCTTAAGCAACACGCACCAGCTCATTTTCCTGATTACTGGGGCAAACAAACAGGAAGCGGTTAAAAACTGGCGTTCGGGCCTGGATTTACCGGTTGCTGCTATCCTTCCGGAAAATCCTGTTGATATTTATATTGATAGGGATGCGTATAAGCCATAATGGTTAGTGTTTTTCTTCTTCCCATGCTCCTGCTCACTGCTTGGGAATGCATATCAATGTACTAGCTTAAGTATCTTGCTAATCAGGCTAAAGTTGAATAGTCAAACAACGCAAATGCAATGCCGGTCGGGTCAGTCAACGTAACCCGACAACTCTTTGGAAATGTTGGGATATGCTATCGCTCAACCCATAGCGACTGCTTTTCGTTTTGCTCCCCAGTTCCCCGGCTTGGCATTGAAAACACCCGCACAACGTTCGCCGCAAAATTTGCAGCTTCCCGACTCATCCAGATTCCACTCCGACAGTTCATACCAGTCACGGCCTATCAATAGCTTGCCGCAGCCATGGCAATAGGTGCTATCTGCCGATTTATCATGAACATTGCCCACATAGGCATAATGCACACCATTTTTTAACGCGATTTGCCGTGCCTTTAACAATGTTTTTAGCGGGGTACGCGGCTTATCACGCATCTTCCAGTCAGGATGAAATGCAGAAAAGTGCATCGGTACTTCCGGGCCCAGATTTTCGACGACCCATTGGGTCATGGCTTCCAGTTCCTCTTCCGAATCATTCTCATCAGGAATAAGTAACGTCGTCAGCTCCAGCCAGACTGACGTCTCATGTTTGATGTATTTAAGGGTATCCAATACCGGTTGCAGATGTCCGCCGGTAATCTGATGATAAAAACGCTCGGTAAAGGCTTTTAAGTCAATGTTGGCAGCATCCATCCATTGATAAAATTCAGCTCTGGGCTGTTCACATACATAACCCGCGGAAACCGCCACCGATTTAATACCGAGACTTTTGCAGGCCTGAGCGGTATCAATCGCATATTCATGAAAAACTACCGGATCATTATAGGTATAAGCAACACTGTTGCAGCCATGATCCAGCGCCGCTTGTGCAATTGCATCGGGAGAGGCCTTGCTCATCAATGTATCCATTTCCCGCGATTTGCTGATATCCCAATTCTGGCAAAACTTGCAGGCCAGATTACAACCGGCAGTACCGAAAGATAATACTGACGTGCCGGGCAAAAAATGATTCAGCGGTTTCTTTTCGATAGGATCAATAGCAAAACCGCTGGAGCGGCCGTAACTGGTCATGACAATCTGATTGTCCAGATTCTGCCTGACGAAGCACAGGCCGCGCTGGCCTTCGTGCAGTTTGCAAAATCTCGGGCATACATCACATTGAATACGCCCGTCATCCAATTTATGCCAATAGCGGGTTTTCACCGTATCATGGCTAATAAAAGTAGTCATATATTTTCCTGGAACCGTTAATAAATCATCTTGTCGTAAATAAGTGCCAGCATTTAAAGTTTTTGATTTAAGTCACTGATTTTAATGGCTTGCAAAGATTTTCATGAATCTTTTACCGGGAAACAGGAGGATTACCTTATGAATAGACAACCCGCTGTAGCAGGAACTTTTTACCCTGCAAACCGGCAACAACTGCATCAAATGCTGGATCAATATTTAATGGATGCTGAAACAGGTTCGAAAGTTCCCAAGGCTATTATCGCGCCTCATGCAGGTTACATTTATTCAGGCCCCGTTGCCGCAACCGCCTATGTGCGGTTAAAGAAAGCCCATGACCTGATAACCCGCGTTGTCATCATCGGACCGTCTCATCGCGTATCTTTCAGCGGACTGGCCGTGAGCAAGGCGCAATCATTCATCACACCTTTAGGCCCTATCACTGTTGACAGAGAAGCCGTAGAGACTATAGCCAGGCTACCCTTTGTTGATTACCTTGAACAGGCGCACACCTATGAACACAGTCTGGAAGTCCATTTGCCCTTTTTACAGGAAATGCTGGATGACTTCAAAATTGTCCCGATCGTCGCCGGCGACGCCTCGCCGGAACAGGTCAGCCAGGTTATCGATGCGCTGTGGGGCGGTGATGAAACGTTGATTGTTATCAGTTCCGACCTGAGTCATTATCACGATTATGCAACCGCCAAACGGCTTGACAAAGCAACCAGCGCAGCCATAGAAAACCTGCAATATGAACAGCTTGCCGTTGACTCCGCCTGCGGCAAAGTGCCTGTCAGCGGATTGTTAAAGCTGGCGCGGGAAAAATCACTGACGATTAAAACAATCGATCTGCGCAACTCCGGGGATACCGCTGGAGATAAAAGCAGAGTTGTCGGATATGGCGCCTATGTCATTGAATAAGGAACAGCAACAGCGGTTGCTGGATTTGGCGAAAAGCTCCATTCAGCATGGTTTGCAAACAGGGCGGCCGTTAAAAGTTAATTTAGCCGGTTTTCCAGCCGAATTGACAGAGTATCGTGCCACTTTTGTTACTTTGCAGAAACGCCATCAACTGCGCGGTTGTATCGGCGTGCTGGAAGCGATCAGACCGCTGGCCGAAGATATTGCAGAAAATGCTTTTTTAGCGGCCTTCAAAGACCCTCGCTTTCCGCCGTTGGCAGACTATGAAATCGATGAACTGGAAATACACCTGTCGATACTCACGCCTGCTGAACCTGTTTCATTTATGTCTGAACAGGACTTGATATCCCAGCTGGAACCGGGCATAGACGGCTTAATTCTGGAAGAACCTGTGATCTACGACGTTGCGAACAAGCGCGATCAGCTACTGCCGAGAATAGACGGTTTAATATTGGAAAAAAGCCGCCGGCGCGGAACCTTTTTGCCCTCGGTATGGGAGCAACTGCCAGAACCTAAACAGTTTCTGAGGCATTTAAAACAAAAAGCAGGCCTAGCGCCTGATTACTGGTCTGAAAATATAAGGATTTATCGCTATAGGACAGAGCTTATAAGGTTGAAGCCTGATGAAAGGAAATTCTAGCGATTTATAGTATGCGGGTTTGTTAAGTATTTCCAGACGGCAGAAGACTTCATTGCCCTGCGTTTCAAATATCACATGTGATTCATCCGGATTAAAAAAAGTCCTGGATAAAATCGCTACAACCAGTTTTTGTTTTCTCATGATCCTGGGTATTAGCGCTAGGTATTATTGTCCACCGAAACTGAATTCAAATTTAGTGATTTTTTTATTTTGGTCACATACGAGGTTGCTTCCAGTTTATTTTTAAAACCACCCACCATGAGTCTGTACAATGTTGCATTATTAACATCGACGGCCTTTACCTTGACAGGAACGCCCTTTTGTACGAATTTGGCCGCCTTGCTTTTGGCAAAACCTTTTTCTTTATATGAAACCAGATTTACCGACCAGTATTCAGCAGGAAGGGTGTTTTTTGCTTTTTTGACCTGTACTTGCTTTTTGGTGGAAACTTTTTTGACTGATGCTTCCGAGGTTTTATTCTTTTCCAGGGCATGCATTCCAGTATGCAGATCACCACGGGATTTATTGATGGTTGCCTGTTTTGCTACGGTAGCTGTCAGTTTACGTTTCAATGTCTCAACTGCGGATTGTGGTTGTTCTTGCAACTGCCTTGAAAGGCTGTTCTTTTGGTTCAACTGCTCAATGGCCGAGTCATTACTGTTAAATTTCATTTCGGAATTTTTTTCAGTAAGGCTGCTCATATCTTCTTCAAGGATTGAAACCAGTTCAGTTAATTTTGAAATTTCTGTTTTCATGCCGTTAATTATCACAGCCATGGCTATCGTAGATATTAAGGCAACGATGCCAGTACCCAACGAAACATAAGTAATAACGGCGGTTTTTTTAATTTTTAGTTCACAGCCATTGAGCCGCCTTTGCATATTTTCCTGTTCGAACCCATTGTGCTTTAAGGCGTTTATTCCCGCTGCATTTGGATTGGCTGAAACCTGTTCAGGCTTGATGCCGCCAATCAAAACGGATTCCGGTGGTACAGTTTCAGGATTTTTTTCTTGAGCTACCACTATAGTAGCTTCATCACTTGTTTCTGGATCAATAATAACGGCGTCAGACACCATTGCGCTCTGCTTATCAAAATATTCATCAATCTCATTAGCCAGACTTAGATCATCGACGATTAGCGCATCAGTGTGCTGCTGTTCGTCATCGCCATCAAAATCAGCATCTATCAGCAGTCTGTCGATGGCATCTTCGTCATCCAGAAAATGATCCAGTGGGACAGGAGATAACTCTTCGTCATCCCGCATTACCTTCAGATCGGCTAAAATAAAATCATCTTCCCTGGCGTTGAATCTATTCCTTCGGTTTTTTTGTTTTTCTTTCATTTTTGAGTTCATAGATGAGCGGTAAAATAACCAAAATAATTTATCAGCGTTTATCATTAGTTTGGCATAACAATTATTTGTATTTTAATACCAATAAAAGGTAATGTTCGTATAGTTTTACTTATTTGATGCTAAACTTCCAAAAAAACTTTTATAAAAATACAATGCAACTAGCCATAACTGTTTTAGGTAACACCCAAAGCCAATTTATTGCAGAAATACTACCTGCTGTACGCGATTGTAACTGTAATATTTTAGAAATAAGATCATCCCATCTTGGCCAATCCGTGGCTGCATATCTACTTATTCAGGGTAACTGGAATCAAATTGCCAAAATTGAAAATACCCTGGACAATATTGAAAAGCGTCTGGAAATCAAAATTCACACCTTACGACCCGATCAAAAGGACAAGAACAAAGATAAGGAGTGCATGCCTTATTCATTAGAAACAATATCACTGGACAGGAATAGTGTTATTGAGTCTATTACTTCCTTTCTGTTTGACCGAAATATAGATATTGAAGAAATAACGGGCAGTTCTTATCAGGCCCCCTATATTCAAACATCAGTATTTTCAACCAAGTTTGTTATTCTAATCCCTCCGCAAATTCACCTGCTGTCACTGCGCGAAGAATTTTTGGATTTTTGCGATCAGTTAAATATAGACGCAATTCTTGAACCCATAAAACGTTAGGTGTAATCATGACCACCATAAAGATCGGCGATGCTGTGCCTGACTTTGAGGCGCTGTCTACCGGCAATAAAACGATCAAATTGACTGATTACCGGGGCAGTTATGTTGTTATTTATTTTTACCCAAAAGACAATACACCCGGCTGCACTCAGGAGGGTCAAAGTTTTCGTGACAATATCGATAAATTTACCGCGATGGGCGCCGTTATACTAGGCGTATCCCGCGATACTATCCGCGTTCACGAAGGCTTTAAATGTAAACAGACATTCCCTTTTGATCTGTTGTCAGACACGGATGAAAAACTGTGCCAACTGTTTGATGTAATAAAAATGAAAAACATGTACGGCAAGCAAGTCCGGGGCATCGAACGCAGTACTTTTTTAATTGATCCACAGGGTGCACTGGTACGAGAATGGCGTAAAGTTAAAGTCAAAAACCATTGCGAAGAAATTTTGCATGCTTTAACTGAACTCGGAAACAAGAATCTATGAATATTCAGACCGCACCGGATAAAAAGTTGTTTGTTTTGGATACTAATGTGCTCATGCATGATCCTGCGGCAATCTTTCGTTTCCAGGAACATGATATTTTTATACCCATGATTGTTCTGGAAGAACTGGATCATGCCAAAAAAGGTGTTACAGAAGTTGCCCGAAACGTAAGGCAAGTCAGCCGTTTTCTGGATGAATTAATCCGCGATGCCAACCAGCAAACCCTTAACGACGGCCTGTCTTTATCGCGCATAGAACACAGCCCAAATTCCGATATAACTAACGGCGCAGGGCGTTTATATTTTCAGACCAGCGAGATGACAGCGCTGCTGCCGGAAAGTATGCCCGGCAACATTGCTGATAATTCCATACTTCGCATCGTCCTGGGGCTCACCAAAGAACTGCCGGAGACTAATGTTATTCTGGTATCCAAAGATATCAACATGCGCATCAAAGCAGCAACTTTAGAGCTGACTGCAGAAGATTACCATAATGATCAGACACTGGACGATATAGATTTGCTATACAGCGGCGCCACTGCGCTGGATAGCGATTTCTGGGATGAACACGGTGCCAGTATGGACTCCTGGCAGGAAAAAGATCGAACTTTCTACAAACTGGAAGATCCGCTGGTTACAGAATGGTACCCCAACCAATACTTATATTTAGAAGACGGTTCCAATTTTGAAGCTATCGTCAGATCCTGTACAGGCCAGTTTGCTGTATTGGAACTGGCCAGGGATTATCGTACCAAACACAATAATATCTGGGGAATTACTGCGAAAAACCGGGAACAGAACTTTGCTCTCAATGTTTTACTGGATCCTGAAATTGATTTTGTAACCTTGCTAGGCAATGCGGGCACGGGTAAGACCCTACTGGCCCTGGCGGCAGGGCTGATTATGACAATGGAGAAAAAAATTTACAATGAAATCATTATGACTCGGGAAACGGTGCCGATAGGGGAAGATATCGGCTTTCTGCCCGGCACTGAAGAAGAGAAAATGGCACCGTGGATGGGCGCATTAATGGATAATCTGGAACTGCTTGGCAGCCGCCTGGGACAGAACGAATGGGAGCAAGGCGCGAGCAAAAATATACTGATGAACCGGGTTAAAATCAGATCACTTAACTTTATGCGCGGACGCACCTTTCTTAATCGTTTCCTGATTGTTGATGAAGCCCAAAACCTGACTTCAAAGCAAATGAAAACCCTGATAACCCGCGCAGGCCCCGGGACAAAGATTATATGTATCGGCAACTTGTCGCAAATTGATACACCCTATTTAACCGCGACAACATCCGGTTTGACTTATGTAGTCGATCGATTTAAAACCTGGCCACATGGGGCGCATATTACTTTACGCAGGGGCGAGCGTTCCCGGCTGGCGGATTACGCTTCAGACATTTTGTAGTTGATTGATTTGGCAGCGGCTTTAGTCTATGGAGGCTTAAGCTGATTACAGCTGGAATTAGCGACAGTGCAGTGAAAAATCTTATGTTGGTTCAATCCTGGTTTGATTCGTTACTATGTTTTACTGCGTAAATATCATCCACCAGATCTTTGAACCAGCGCGGGCGGGCCAGCAGGATAAACATGCAGATCAGTCCCAGGATGGGGATTGGAAGTATATCAACAATCATTAACAGCAACAGTACAATAAAACATTTTATTCTGGCAAAAAAAGCAACACGATTCATGGAACGAATGAAAACCAGCATATGAACGAATGCCTTATAGTAATCCTTTTCAGAGGGAAAGTTATGAACAAATTACTGCTGCAGGCTTGGTCTTTGCTGAGTTTATGTGTACAGTATTATTATTGCCCGTAACATTTATTAACTCCTGTAGCTTATTGTAACTTTCAATTCCGCTTACTGAAGGCATTTTAATAACGCATTCATTATATAAAAACTTCATGTCAACTAACGTTAATCAACTCTCGTCAAATTTTATCCGCCAGATCATTACTAATGATCTTAAAAACAACCTTAACAATGGCAAAGTTGCTACACGGTTTCCGCCTGAACCTAATGGTTATTTACATATCGGTCATGCAAAATCGATTTGCCTGAATTTCGGGATTGCCGCCGAATATAATGGCACCTGTAATCTGCGTTTTGACGACACTAATCCCGAAAAAGAAAACATCGAATACATGGAAGCGATCAAAAGGGATGTGCAATGGCTAGGCTTTGAATGGCACGAATTACATCATGCGTCTGATTATTTTGAACAGCTTTACAATTATGCGGTGCAATTAATCGAGCACGGTTTAGCCTATGTTGACAGTTTATCCGCTGAGCAAATCAGGGCTTATCGGGGTACCTTAACCGAGCCAGGCAAAGAAAGTCCTGATCGCAACCGGTCTATTGCAGAAAACCTGGATTTATTCAAACGGATGCGTGCAGGTGAATTTGCCGACGGCCAGTATGTGCTGCGCGCCAAGATCGACATGGCATCACCCAATATCAACATGCGTGATCCTGCGCTGTACAGAATTCGCCGCGTTCATCACCACCGCACCGGCGATGCGTGGTGTATTTATCCAATGTACGATTATACGCACTGCCTTTCTGACGCCATTGAAGGCATTACCCACTCCCTGTGTACGCTGGAATTCGAAGACCACAGGCCGCTCTATGATTGGGTGCTCGATCAACTGCATACACCCTGCCATCCGCAACAAATAGAATTTGCCAGATTGCAACTGGAATACACTATCGTCAGCAAGCGCAAGCTCAACCAATTGGTCACTGAAAAACATGTTAACGGTTGGGATGACCCTAGAATGCCCACTCTTGCCGGATTGCGCCGGGCAGGCTTTACGCCCAAAGCGATACGGGATTTTTGTGAACGCATCGGTGTTACCAAACAAAATTCATGGATAGAAATGTCGGTGCTGGAATATTGTATCCGTGAAGACTTAAATGAAAACGCTCCAAGGGCAATGGCGGTTTTGCAACCGTTGCGCGTGGTTATAGACAATTATCCGGAAGACCAGGTTGAACAACTGGAAATCAGCAATCATCCGCAACGCCCCGAACTGGGCACACGCAAAGTACCATTTTCCAAAGTTGTACTCATTGAACAGGATGATTTTGCCGAAATTCCACCTGCAAAATTCAAGCGTTTGATAGCAGGTGGTGAAGTCCGTTTGCGCGGCTCTTATGTGATTAAATGTAACGAAGTAATCAAAACTGCAGCGGGTAATATTATCGAATTGCGCTGCACTTATGATCCTGAAACGCTGGGTAAAAACCCGGAAGGCCGCAAGGTCAAAGGTGTGGTTCACTGGGTGTCCGAAGCCCATTCACACCTCGCTGAGCTGCGTTTATATAACCGCCTGTTTACAGAGCCTAATCCGGACAATGAAGAAAATTTCCTGGCGGCCTTAAACCCCGATTCTCTGGAAATCATGACGGGTTGCCGCGTGGAAGCCAGTTTATCTGATGCCCAACCTGAAAGCCGATATCAGTTCGAAAGAACGGGATATTTTTGCTTTGACGCCATTGACAGCGTCGCCGGGAAATTGGTTTTTAACCGAACGGTGACGCTGCGAGAGGGACTATGGGAAAAAGAGTAGATAGAGGGTTAAACCTGTAATTGAACATGAAATATCGGAGGCTAAAATTCAAAGAATAATATGCCTCGCTGTTTTTTTACATGTGACGGCATCAATGCCGCTCTATTATCTTCATAGCCATGCATTCTGCTTTGTTTAGCCAAGCGTGAAGTTTAACCGACGCAGACAACAGTTCATTGTTACGCCTGTTAAGAAAAGATTCGAACATCTTTCAAGCTGGTGTTTTTTCGAAGGTTTCTTGCGCTCTGTAATTTTTTCCAAATGAAACTAGCGAGCTATTTCGCAAAATGACAGTGTTAAAATTACTTGGCTACCTTAACCAACCAGCCGTCCTCATTGTGACAACCCAAAACTGCCTTGGCGCTCACATCGATTCTGACAAGATTTCCATTTAAAGATGCGGGTAATTTTGCCTTGACCTTGTGAAAGCTGCTATTGCTTTCCACTGTAAAAGGCAGTGCCTGTTTTTTTGCAGTTAACTTGATCGTGCCGGGGTCTGCCCAAGCTGATATTTTTATAATAAGCTCCGATTCAGGGGCAATTTCAATATTATCGGGTGCCTTATATTCGGTTAGATTAAAATCGGTGATGTGTGGTTTTTTGCACTCTTGTTCCAATTCCTCAGGGGTGTAGGCTACGGCCATGCCATTAAATAAAACTGCGGCAATAAAAAGCGCAGATTGAAACATTTTTGTTTTTTTCATAGTAATTCCTCAATCAAGACCTGGTGTTATTTTTAATAATTAACCTATTAGTGTAAAAGGGTCACTTTAATTATTCTTTTAATGAAATTCAACTATTTCGGTAATAGCCGATAGCGATATATTGATAAGCACTCCATATCCCTCAGACAAAACCAATGATGTCTTGTACAATATCCGCAGTTTAAAATATTTCAAGAGAACATGACATTGAGCGCACAAAACCAGGAAAGCTTGAATTATAAAAGTGCCGGCGTTGATATTGCTGCAGGCAATGAATTAGTTGAGCGCATCAAGCCTATTGCGGCCAGAACCCGCACGCCAGGCGTTATGTCGGGACTGGGCGGATTCGGCTCCCTATTTGAACTGCCGCTGGATCGATATCAGAATCCGATTCTGGTTTCAGGAACCGATGGCGTAGGTACAAAGTTAAAGCTGGCCATTGATTTAGGCATCCATAATACTGTTGGCATTGATCTGGTTGCCATGTGCGTCAATGATATTATCGTGCAAGGCGCCGAACCTTTATTTTTTCTTGATTATTTTGCCACCGGCAAGCTCGATGTTGATGCCGCTTCAGCAGTAATAGAAGGCATAGGTAAAGGCTGTGAATTGGCAGGCGCTGCATTGGTCGGCGGCGAAACCGCGGAAATGCCCGGCATGTATGCTGATGGCGAATATGATCTGGCAGGTTTTTGCGTCGGCATTGTCGAAAAAAATAAAGTGCTGGACGGCAGTAAAGTTAAAGCCGGCGATAAACTGATTGGCATTGCCTCCTCGGGCCCGCATTCGAATGGTTACTCGTTAATCCGGAAAATAATTGCCCACAGCAATTCAACGCTCAATGATTCATTCAACGGCATTACTTTAGGTGAAACCTTGCTGGAACCGACCCGAATTTATGTGAAAGCATTGTTATCACTGCTGGATAAAGTACCTGTCCATGCATTTGCTCACATCACCGGCGGCGGCTTAACCGAGAATTTGCCGCGAGTACTTCCTACAGGCATCAGTGCTCTAATCGACCTTTCCTGCTGGGAGTTCCCCGGCATCTTCCTCTGGCTACAGGAGCAGGGCAATGTTTCGCTAGCGGATATGCTGACCACATTTAATTGCGGCATCGGCATGATAGTCTGTGTGGCCCCCGAAGATGAAAAAGCGACCCTTGAAATCCTGCAATTCCTCGGTGAAACCGTGTTTGTCATTGGCAGACTCGTTGAGTCTGAAGGCAAACCGGAAGTTAAATATACTCATCGCAAATCCTAGGCAATACAGTAACTTTTCGGTTCATTATGGGTTTGTTTCACTAAAAGCCAAGTGCCTTTATTGGGTTTGGAGTGGTACTTTGAAAAATGGTACGCGATACGTATCCTGGACTATATTCCAATCCATAAATGAGCCTGAAATAGGAGTAAGATCCTGTTACAGGATGGTAAAAAATATTAAAAATTATTACTGAAATTCAAATTAATCGGTGGTGGGTAAGTTGTGGGCGGCCGG
>JAQTMV010000077.1 GCA_028714175.1 Methylococcales bacterium | reverse complement strand
CGATAAACGGTTGTTTGTCCAATGTGCAGGGCCGGATATTGGCTTGATGAGCAATCAGATTTGCTCGCGCTAAGTTGGCTGAGATTGGCTTGAGTGCGTTTAGCAAGTCATTTTTGCCTTGATTTGTAGGCTGGGTGTTCAGGTTTTCACGGTCGAACGTTGCCCCGATACGGATATGATGGCTGTTTACAGGAATTAACCAGTTGCCATAATTAAGGATTTTATCCGGCAATTCGGTTTGATGCTCCAATGTTAAAATTTCCCCTTTTGCCGGTTGAAAAGGCAGCCAGGAAAACCAGCAATTATTCGTGGCATGAGGGCCTTCGCAAAAAATAATCTGTTTTGGGGAAATATCCTGCCAGCGTAAAGCAGGATTCAGCTGAATGTCTCGATTATCAAAATCGGCTAGCCGATAACAGCCTCTGGCAATAAAAAAATCTTTCAAGCAACATAATAACGGTCTGATTAATAAATAGCCGGTTTGTTTTTGCTGCAGAAAACCGAGGGGCGTTGCAATATTGTCGAGAGCCTGTTCCGGCGGTGTTATTACGCCGAGATAGTCTTGATAACCGGGGTAATCAAGTTTTTTGATACAGTGTATTAATTCCTTATCACTGCGAAAAAGTCGCAGCATCGGTTTTTCTATATAAAAGGTTTGCTGAAAGAAATCTGCCAGGCGCGAGTAACTTTGTTTTGCTGTAGGCAATAACCTGTCTATATCGGCGGATTTTACAAAACGCATTCCTGTGATTGGATTAATGAGTCCCGCCGCAATCTGCGAGGCATTTTCTTTGCCATTATCAATAATGACGACCTTGCGATCCCGCTGAATGAGCTCCCATGCTAGCATGCTGCCCGCCAGTCCTTGGCCAATAATTAAAAAGTCTATATTCATCGGGTTGGTTCTAAAATATAAAATTCGCTAATCCGGGTTGCTTGCTGTTCGATATAAAAAAGTTACTGGCCGCAATCCGTAGCTACTATAATCTCTGCTGATATTACCGCCAACCACCGCCTAATACCTTGTAAATGGTTATAACCGACATCCGCTGCTTCTTGAGAACGTCGATTAATTCGAGCTTGGATTGTAAGGCACTCTGTTGTGCAATTAGTACCTCAAGATAGCTAGCTCTGGCATATTTATAAAGTTCGTTAGATATCTCAACAGACTGTTTCAATGCATTCATATTGATCAGTGGCGCAACCAAAGTTCCCATCAATGAATAGGCGAGCGAAGCAGGGGACACAAATAAAAACTCGGGATTAAATGCCTGATAACCCAATGTCGCCGTTATGTTGAAATTCGGAAAGAATGCCGCCCTTGCCGCTTTCAGATTAAACTTGCTCGCCTCAATTTGAAATTCGGCTTCACGAACATCGGGACGGTTTGCCAACAATTGCGAAGGAATGCCCGATGCGATGTGTTGAGGAATTGCTTTGAATAAAACTTCTTTCGTTCGTTGAATGGGTTGCGGATAGCGTCCCAACAGGAAATTAAGTTTGTTCTCGGTTTCCGTTATTTGTTGCTGCACTTGTTTTTCCAATACTTGCGTATTGAGCAACTGTGCATTGAATTGTTGCACGGCCAGTTCATTCGCCCTGCCGGCTTCTTTCTGCAGCTTCACGACATCCAGCGCCTCCTGCTGCTTCTGGGCGGTCTGCCTGATGATGTCCAGTTCATTATCCAATGCCAGCAACTCGTTATAGTTAATCGCAACATCTGCAACAAGATTGGAAATGACAAAGTTGGTTCCTTCGATAGTCGACAGATAGTTCGAAACCGCCGACTTGCGCTGGTTTCGCAGCTTGCCCCAAATATCAACTTCCCAGGAGGCCTAAAGACCTAGATAGATATCGGTATAATTTTCAGGTACGATTTGACCGGGTGCGATTTCGGTGGACGCGTTGCCTGCCCCGTCCATGGTAAAAAGCCCGAATTTTTGCACACCGCCTCCCACATTCAAACTGACTTGCGGCAGCAGGGCGCCGTTAGCCAGTTTCACGCTTGACCGTGAAATTTCAATGCGCTGCAAAGCCGTTTTCAGATCGATGTTGTTCCTTATCGCAGTGTCCAGCAACTTTAGCAGATGCGTATCCTTAAAGTAGTGACGCCAGTTGAGGTTGGCAATGGTCGCGGTGCCTGTTTGGTTCCGGAAGCTTTCGGGTAACTTTTTTTCCTGAATGGACAAATCGGTGTTGAGAGACGTGCAACCACTTAAAGTTACAAGCAAAAACGAAATGGTCAGGGTGTAATAAATTCTACGCTTCATGGACATCAAATGGATTCGCTGAATGGGGCTTTTTCTTTACTTCCGTTACGATGATTTTTATCTGCAAGTGTTGCAAACACCACATAGAGTCCCGGGATAACGATGACCCCGAAAATGGTACCAAAAATCATTCCTCCTGCCGCCGCCGATCCGATGGTGTTATTGCCTATTTTTCCCGCGCCGGTGGCAAACATCAGCGGAATGAGGCCCGCGATAAAGGCAAAGGAGGTCATCAAAAAAGGACGTAGACGCAGCGCGGCGCCTTCAATAACAGCTTCGATCGGTGTTTTTCCCAACCGGTGTTTCATTGCGGCGTATTCAATGATCAGAATCGCATTTTTGCCGAGAATGCCGATCAGCATGATCATCGCTATTTGCGCGTAGATATTGTTTTCCAGCCCCATGATCATCAGAAAAAACAAGGCGCCGAAGATGCCCATCGGCAATGACAAAATGACCGGCATCGGCAGCAGGAAGCTTTCGTATTGCGCTGCGAGGAGCAGGTAAACGAACAACAGGCATATCAGAAAAATATAAATCGCCTGATTGCCCGACTGAGCCTGATCCCGGGACGACCCGGCCCAGTCGTAACCAAAACCTTGCGGCAGTTTCTGCGCGGCCACCTCCTTGATTGCGGCAATGGCCTGGCCGCTGCTGTATCCTGGCGCAGGCTGTCCGTTGACCATGGCCGAGGTGTACATGTTGTAGCGTGTCACCTGCTCTGGTCCATAGACTTTTTCAATGTGAAGAAAGGACGACAAAGGAACCATTTTTCCGGCTTCATTTTTGATGTACAGCTTCATCATATCGTCTGGCTGGGCGCGGTATTCGGGCAGCGCCTGAACCATGACTTTGTACATCTGACCGAAGCGGATAAAGTTGGTCGCATACTCACTGCCGATCATTGTTTGCAGGGTGCTCATGGCATTCTCGGCCGTGATGCCTTTTTGAGCGGCCTTATCGCCGTCAATATGCAGCAGATATTGCGGAAAACGAGTATTGAATGTGGTGAATGCATTCACTATTTCAGGCCGCTTATTAAGCTCTGAGACAAAGGCATCCGCCGTTTTCTGCAATTGCTCAAGATCACCCGAACCCGTTTTGTCCAGCAACCTCATTTCAAAGCCGCTGGAATTGCCGTAACCCGGCACCGGCGGTGGCGTAAAAAACTCGATACTGGCATCCTTGATGTGCCTGGTTTTTTCTTCAAGATTACGGATAATGTCGTTATCGGAAGCCGATCTTTGATTCCAGTTTTTCAGGCTGATCAGATTCATGCCGTAGACGGCGCCTGTCCCGTCAGAGAGAACGCTAAATCCTGCCAGACTGGAAACCGAATTGACGGCTTCCATATCGGATGCAATACGTTGCACTTCATTGACTACTTTTTCAGTGCGCTCCAAAGTCGCGCCCGAGGGTGTCGTGATATTGGCGTATATGGTTCCCTGATCTTCCTGAGGAATAAAACCCGAAGGAACCCAGGCTCCTATCAAACCGGCGCCGACAGAAAATCCAAGCAATAGACCGAATGTGATCATCCTTCTGTTGACGATCGCACCGATCAATTTTTTGTAGTTGTCGGACAGCCCGTTGTACCAGTGATTAAATCCTGCAAAAACTTTTTGAAGCCTCGATTTTTTATGATTTTCAGCATGATGGATGTTTTTGAGAAACAGGGCGCACAGCGCGGGAGTCAGGGTGAGCGCGGTTATCCCGGAAAGGACAATGGCAAAGGCCATCGTCAGCGAAAACTGCCGGTAAAAATTCCAGTTGGGCCTTCCATAAAGGCGACCGGTAAAAACACAGCCGACATGACCAGCGTGATTGCAATGATCGCCCCGCTGATTTCATGCATCGCCTGTTCCGTTGCTTTTCGCGCACCCAGCTGTGAATGTTCCATTTTGGCGTGCACGGCTTCGATGACAACAATGGCGTTATCCACGACAATACCGATGGCCAGTACCAACGCAAACAGCGTGATCAGGTTCAGTGAAAAACCCATTATCTGCATGAAGAAAAAGGTGCCAACTAACGATACCGGCACAGCAAGAATGGGTATGATGGTCAAGCGAACATCCTGTAAAAAAATGAACACGACCAGAGCAACCAGCAGAAAGGCTTCTACCAGGGTTTTGATGACTTCATGAATGGAAGCATCCAGAAACTCGGAAACGTCATAGCTCAGCGTATAATCCATGCCCGGTGGAAACGACGTTGACTTTATCTCCTCCATTGTCCTTTTTATATTATCGATAACCTCCTTGGCATTGCTGCCCGGACGCTGCTTCAACATGATCGCGGCGGACGGCTGGCCGTTTTCCTTGGAAAGCACGTCGTAATCCTGTGAATCGAATTCGATTTCGGCCACGTCTTTCAGTCGCAAAATTTCGCCATCTTCCCTGCTTTTCAGGACAATGTTTTCATACGCCTCCCTGGTATTCTGTTTGCCGGTATATTTTAAAATATACTGTAGCGTCTGCGCCTTTCGACCTGAGCTTTCACCAATTTTACCCGGTGCGGCTTCAACATTTTGCGCTTTTAGGGTTGCAATGATTTCAGCAGCCGAAATGTCATACATCAGCATCTTATCGGGTTTCAGCCAGACGCGCATCGCGTATTCCCTGGCTCCCATGATGTCGGCAAATCCCACCCCTTCTATTCGTTTGAGCTCTTTTAAACCCACAGCATTTGTCTCTTGTTCTCCAGCGGCTATGTAATTCAGGTAATCGATTTCTGACAGGTTGAAATAAGCAAATACCTCCCGATTGTTGGAAACAGAGGTCAACATATCCCCTTCCGAAATCAAACTGCCGACCTTATTTGGAATCCGGTTGATAATGCCGTTGTAGGGTGCTTTTATTTGTGCAAATGAAAGCTGTACAGCCGCCTGCTCTTTATGTGCCTTAGCCTCTTCCACATCGGCTTTTAAAGCATCCACCTTTGCTTTTGTTACATCAAGCTCCGCTTTAGACACGATATTTTTTTCTACCAATCGCTTTACGTTTTTTAACTCAACTTCAGCGACCCTTAAATCGGCTACAGCACTTTTATAAGCGGCGTTGGCTTTCTGCAGTTCTTTTTCAAATTCTAAAAAGTTAAGCGTAAACAGCAGTTGCCCTTCCTTTACCGGCTGACCTTCGTCCACATAAATTTTTTCAATGAAGCCTTTAACTTTGCTTCTGATCTCTACATACTTCACTGACTGAATTTCGGCTACATATTCGTTACTGTAAATAGTGTCTTGTATTATGGAGTCTACTACCTCGTGGGTATCGGCTTTTTTATCAGTCTCTTTTTTGGAAGTGCAGGACGCTGTGATTAAGCACAACGCAAGGAACATTATTTGGCTATTTTTCATTTTGAGTAGTTAAGCTAATTAAATTTTTTGCACATGAGGAGAATTGTGTGGTCGCACTTGGTGCGGACATAGAGGCGGATTTTTGAAACTGAATTTTAGGGCGTAAAAATTTTTGACCTGCTCTCTCTACGTCGTTTCGACTTCTCCGAGGCAATTATTATTATCACGCTCAGTTGGCAAACTAAATGGTGTAATGTCGGTGATTTATAAACTAACTTTGTCCTTGTTTGCCTTGTCCTTGATGGTTTTCGGCATCTATGGAACCTATCAGCTTCGAACAGAATCGCAGGACTTACGAGATGATGTCGAACAGGAGACGCGTTTATTGGCTCACAGTTTGCTGGTTTCAGTAGAAAACGCAATAAGGGATCAGCAGCCGGAAGACGTGCAGGAGCTTTTGCAGCAGATAGAACGCATCAAACCTTCTTTCGATATGCGTATCTACATTCAAAATCGTAGCGTTATTCGTTCGGACGCGGAAAGCCTGAAATGGCCGGAAAAAGTGGAACACATTCTCTATCGGGCGGCGCTGGAAAGTGAAATGAAACAGTTTTATTTTCCTGAAGATGAACCCGACTTCCTGGTGCTGTCACTGCCTTTTAATAAGACATCAACTGCCATCCCGGGCAACCTGGCCGTGGTGCGATCACTGCAAAAGGCGCACGGCCGTGAAAATTGGCTATGCCGATGACAAAGGCAGCAGTTCGAGTGTATTTATATCCCATAGCCTCTGCATGCGGCAATTGATAAGCCTGGCAAAACGGGCTGCAGCGGTAAACTCCACGGTACTTTTAACCGGTGAAAGCGGCACCGGCAAAAGTGCCGTGGCACGCTGGATTCATGACAACAGGCCAAATAGTTCGGGGCCTTTTATTGCTGTTAATTGCGCCGCATTGCCGCATAGTTTAGTGGAAAGTGAATTGTTTGGTGTTCGCAAGGGCGCTTATACCGATGCCAGCAAAGATCGGCCGGGACTGTTTTTTCAGGCCGACTCCGGCACCTTGTTTCTTGATGAAATCGCCGAACTGCCTTTGGAAATACAGCCAAAGCTGCTGCAGGCACTGGAGACAGGAAAAATTCGCGCCTTGGGCGATACTAAAGAAGACGAGGTTAAGGTTCGCCTGATTGCCGCTACCCATCAGCCTTTGGAGCAACGCATCAATGATAAACTGTTCCGTTCCGATCTTTATCATCGCTTGAATGTGATCAGTCTTGAAGTGCCTCCGTTAAGAGAACGCAAGGAAGATATTAACGAGTTAATCAAGACATTGATCGACACAATTTGTCTACGCCTTGGCAAACAAGGGCCGGTCAATATTTCGGCGGAAGTGCTACGGTGGATACGAGCCTATCATTGGCCAGGCAATGTCCGGGAACTTGCGAATACATTGGAACGGGCTATCGTACTTGCCGAACATGATACTCTTTTGCTGGAAGATTTGGCACAAGCTTCGAAACTGCCAGTAGACGATGGGGATTTTCTTGAGTCTGCCATGCTGCAAGGATGGACGCTGGCGGATATCGAACAGGCTTATATCCACCATGTTCTTGAAATGACCGGCGGCAACAAAATTCAGGCTGCGAAAATACTCGGATTAGATCGCAGCACCTTGTATCGTAAATTGAGTTAATATCAACTTTCCGAAATTATTAAAATTGCGGATCGGAATTTTAATATAATTTTTTCTACGATGCCTAAAAAAATACCTCTACCTCAATCGCCTGAAAATTGCGTTGATAAATGATCCTAAACCAATACCTTAACGATGTGGAAGATTTTTACACGAATCTAGGCCTAATTTTTTTGTTGATACTGATAAACGGTATTTTTGCGTTATCGGAAATGTCCGTCGTCTCGTCAACCAAAGCACGGTTACAAAAATTAATCGCCGAAAAACGTTTTGGAGCCAAAGCTGCGCTCAAGCTCCACGAAGACCCCACCCGTTTTTTATCCACTGTACAAGTCGGCATCACTGCGGTTGGGATTTTAAGCGGAGCATTCGGTGAGGAAGTGTTACGAATGCCTCTGTATCAAGAGATTTCTAAAATCCCCCGCCTGGAACCCTATGCAGATACGCTAGCTTTAGGCGTAACCGTAACATTAATCACCTATTTTTCGGTAGTGATTGGAGAGCTCATCCCCAAACGTCTGGCATTGCAGAATCCTGAAAGCATAGCCGCCAGAATTGCGAAACCGATGCAATGGCTTGCTTTATTGGTGAGCCCTCTGGTTTGGTTACTGTCAACCTCAAGTCATCTTCTGTTCAGATTATTTAGATTACATCGGCTGGAAGAAACCTCCGTCTCGGACGAAGAAATTCGCATCATGATGAAATTGGGGGCGGAGTCCGGCGTTTTCCACGCCAGTGAAAGTCGATTAGTTGATAATGTCATGAAACTGGACGAAATGCGCGTCGGAGCCATTATGGTTCCTCGTCAAGAGATATTCGTCATTGATAGTCTGGATGATCCGGAAAATCTGCGCCGTAAAATCGAAGGCAGCCCTTATACTCAAATCGTTGTCTGCCGGGGTGGATTTGAGCATGTGCTCGGAATCTTACATTGTGGTGATCTATTAAAAAAAACGTTGGGCAATCTTCAATTCAACATTGAACAAGAATTAAGACCGCCGCTTTACGTTCAAGAATCTATGATACTCACCGATTTGCTAGAGCATTTCCGGGAGGCAGGCTCTGAGTTGGTGCTAATCGTCAACGAATATGGCGATATCGAGGGACTGGTAACTCTAATGGATGTACTCACCGCTATTGTGGGTGAATTTCCCAGTATTTCCACTAAACCGGCTGTGGAAATTGTTCAACGCGCGGATGGTTCGTGGTTAGCCGATGGAGGCCTGCCCATTAGCCAGCTTAAATCGGTCATTGGAATGAACGGGCAATTTCCAGGCGAGTCAACCAATAATTATCATACTTTAGCCGGTATGATTTTATTTACACGGGAAAGACTTCCTCATTTGACAGATAGTTGTGAAATAGAGGATTGGAAATTTGAGATTGTTGATATGGATGGTTCACGCATAGACAAAGTATTAGTCACTTCAATTTCTAAAACAGAAATTGAAAATTAGTTATTGCTCAGATGACAACACTATCAACAACTAACCCCGCCTGAAAACCATCAGTGTAATATCATCATTAAAAGATTCGCTTTGGCAAAATTGTTTTATATGCTTTAGCAGTGCATCAATAATCCTTTCTGGCGACTGTTGAGCATATTTCATCAAAATATCACTGAGGCGTTCTATGCCAAAAAACTCACCGTCAGGATTTTCTGCTTCAGTTAAGCCGTCAGTATAAAGCAGGATTAAATCGCCTTTGGCAAGTGTTGTGGTTTTCTCCTCGAAAATAATATTTTTTCGTACCCCCAGTATCATACCCTCAGCGTCCAGCTGTCGGCATTCACGTCGAAAGGAGCTGAGTAACAGTGGCGGCGGGTGTCCTGCATTGGCAAAGCTTAATTGACAGGTGCTGGTGTTATATTGCAAATAAAACAGCGTGATGAAGTAGTCTGCATTGTCCAAATCCTCAAACAGAAAATTATTAAGTACACCCAGTGTTTCCGAGGGTGTTCCCAATCGGTTTGCCTGTGTTCGGATAGCGCTACGTGTTTCAACCATAAACAGGGCCGGACCAATAGAATGACCTGAAACATCGGCAATAATCATATCCAGCTGGTCTTCACTGCGAAAAAAATAATCAAAATAGTCACCGCCAACCTGATCGGCAGGCAAACAATAGCCGGTTACTTCAAAATGATCCGATCTGATCGGGGCTGATGGTGACAAGGAGGCTTGAATCCGTTGGGCAATCTTGATTTCACTCTGGGCAATTGCCAGATTGACCTCCGCCTGACGAATTTTTTGCTCAGCCGCTTTTCTGGCAGTGATTTCGTGTATGAAGCCACTGAATATATAGGCGTTGCCCAGTTTTAAAGGGGACACACTAAGTTCAACAGGAAACTCTGAACCATCCCGGCGGATAGCGACATGTTCAATCACTTGATTTAATATAGGGCCAATACCGGTGTTCAGGAAGGTTTGCAGTCCTTGCCTGTGATCTTTGCGATACCTTGGCGGGATAATTAAATCGGCAAGGCGCTGGCCGATGGCCTCACTGCGTGACCAGCCAAACATTTTTTCAGCCTGGTGATTCCAGTCAGTAATAAGTCCGTAAGAATCCATAATCACAATGGCGCTTAAGGAACTTTCAATAATTAGTCGCGTTCGCTGCTCACTTTCTATCAGGGCATCCTGAAATTGTTTTCTGGCAGTAATATCCCGATCAACGCCGCGCCATTTAAGCAGTTTTCCTTCGGCGTTAATTATTGGCAATCCGGTTGATTCGGTTAGAACCGGATGTCCGTCTTTATGCCGATAGTGATTAGTCAACGCATAAAAAGGCTGGTAGCTGGTCGCGTAAACTTGCTGCTCTGCTTTATCCTGGGGAGTTAAAAATTCAGTATAGTGCATGCCCATTACTTCATCCTGGCTAAATCCCAGAATTTGGTTAACGGCAGTACTGCTGTAGATATAATAACCGCCGGGGTCCTGCTCCCATAACCATTCGCCGGTCATTTCCGCCATTTGTCTGAAACGTTCTTCACTTTCTTTCAACGCCAATTCGGCTTCCCTGCGCTGGGTGATGTCGAGGATGGAACTGAGTATTAATGTTTCTTCATTGTTATCGATGAGACTGAGGCCTATTTCAACGGGAAATTCAGTCCCGTCCTTGCGCAACCCGTAGAGTTCTCGACCCACTCCCATAGGTCTGGACACGGGAGCGGCAAGGTATGCTTGGCGATAACCGATATGCGCGCTGCGAAAGCGCTCCGGCAATAACATTTCAACCGGTTGCCCGATCAGTTCGTCGCGTGAGTAACCGAAAAACGCCTCCGTTTGTGAATTGACCATCTCAATCGTTCCTGACTCATTTATCATGACTATGGCGTTGGGCGCCGATTCCACGGCTTGTCGAAACCGATGCTCCAGGCGCTTGCGCTCGGAGATGTCTTCTTCAATAGCCAGAAAATGAGTAACTTCATCCTGATCGTTTTTAATGGCGCTGACACACTCATAAACCCAGTAATCGTCGCCATTTTTTTTCTGGTTCTTGATTTCTCCGCACCATTCCCCCGAGTCTAAAAGGTTTTGCCACATGCTTTTATAGTGTTCCAGCGGCGTGTTGCCGGATTGCATGATTTTTGGGTTTTTCCCCAGCAATTCTTCCGATGTATAGCCGCAAAGCTCAGTGAATTTGGGGTTGATGTATTCTATAAGCCCATTTTTGTCGGTGATAAGCACGGCGCTCGCGCTCTGTTCAACGGCACGGTGCATCATCAGTTGAATTTTATCCAGCTCTTTTCTGTCACTAATATCTTGAATCAGCAAAACGATGTCGGTTTTTCTCGGGTCTTGTGCGGGTAAAACAGAAAGAGAGATGAATACCGGAATGCGCTTGTTCGCTTTCGTGAAGAGTTCACTTTCAAAGCTTTTACCAGAAATATCATTGTCTAATTCGGCAAGGGTAGTCTGCCATTTCTCGGGTGTACAGATAGCAGCAAGCGGTTTATCGATGAGTTCATTTTCACGATAGCCTAAAAAATCACTGGCTGAAGGATTTACTTGTTTAATAACAGGAATAATGCCTGCTGCAATGTTAGAGCGATTTAATTCAACGATAACAAAATGGAAAGCGAGGTCATCAATGAACTGATACATGGGCATTTATCAAAGGTAGGAAGATTATGCTTTCAACTTTTTAACACAAAATCAAACTTCGTATTAAATCATAGCAACCCTTGGGCGGGTAAGTACATTACCGTTTATATAAAGCCAAAACCTGTTTCACGTAATTTTGTGTCTCAGGGTACGGGGGAATAGAATTGTTATACTTTATTACTGCATTTTCCCCTGCATTATAGGCTGCAACTGCAAGATCCAGATTGGGATCAAACAGCTTGATTAAATGTTTTAAATAGCGCGTGCCGCCATCAATATTCTGATCGGGATCATTGCGGTCGGTAACGCCAAATCGTCTTGCCGTATCCGGCATCAATTGCATTAAACCCACCGCGCCCTTTGGGGATTGTACTGTTGAATTGTATGCCGATTCCGTTTGAATAACAGCATGAACCAATTTAGCATCAACCTGATACCTAAAGGCCGCCTGTTCAATAAGTTCTGCAAATCTTCTTTTGTTAGCTCCCGAAAAGCTACGTACTTTCCCCGTGTAATTACTCCTGTAATTGTTCGGATAATGAAATATTTTTGTTTTAATAATACGCCGATACATGCCATGTCGAGGTACATTGATATTGGTATAGTAAACATGACCATCAGCGTCAGTAAACTTATAGATATCAGCCGCCACCTCATTTGAGATGACTAAAGTCAATAAAATAACTGCCATTCTTATCATGTTTACTACCTATTGTGCCGGTTTGATCACTATTAAGTTTGCGGCTTTAACCGCTCTAATCCTGGCTTCATCGACGCTCTCAGCCGTGGCTAAAGCTACACCCATACGCCTGTTTACAAAGGCTTCCGGTTTGGCGAATAATCTGACTTCACTATCAGGTACGGCCAGCGCTTGAGCCAACCCTTCATAGACGACACCTTTAGCGTCAATGCCTCCCAAAATAACAGCACTGGCGCCAATTCTTTGCAAACCGGTGTCTACAGGCAAGCCTAAAATGGCTCTTGCATGTAATTCAAACTCATTTTGTTTCTGGGTGACCATCGTCACCATGCCGGTGTCATGGGGTCTGGGACTAACCTCGCTAAACCAGACATCATCACCTTTAATAAACAACTCAACGCCAAATAAACCCAGTCCGCCAATTTCACTGGTAACCTTAAAAGCAATATCCTGTGCTGATTTTATCGATGATGGACTCATTATTTGCGGTTGCCAGCTTTCCCGGTAATCGCCATTTTCCTGAAAATGACCTATGGGTTCGCAAAAATAAGTCTCGACTTCGCCGCATTCATTCAGCGCGCGGACAGTTAGCAAGGTGATTTCAAAATCAAAATCGATTTTTGCTTCAACAATGACTTTGCCGGTATCAACGCGCCCGCTGGATTTAGCATAATCCCAGGCTGCTTTAAGCTGGTCAGCGCTTTTAACCATAGACTGGCCTTTGCCTGATGACGACATAGTCGGCTTGATAAAACACGGATAGCCGATGCCAGCGTCAACGGCAGCTTGCAACTCCTCAAAACTTTGTGCAAAAGCATAATTCGAGGTTGGTATTTTCAGTTGTTCCGCAACCAGTGTTCTGATGCCCTCCCTGTTCATCGTTAATTGAATAGCTCTGGAATTAGGTATGACTGTACAGCCTCCCTCGGCCTCAATATCAGCGAGCGCCGAAGTTGCAATCGCCTCTATTTCGGGAATGATAAAATCGGGCTGTTCCTGCGCGATCAGTTTTTTCACCGCCTCGACGTCAGTCATGTCTATGACATGACTGCGATGGGCGACCTGCTGCGCCGGGGCATTCTGATAGCGATCAACAGCAATGACTTCTATGCCATATCGTTGCAGCGAAATAGTCAATTCCTTGCCCAGTTCGCCGCTGCCCAGCAGCAAAGCCCTGGTTGCACCGTCTGTTAATGCTGTGCCTATCTTCATTTTGCATCCGCCAGGTAGTTGTCTATATCTTCTTTTGAAAAACCGATTTTTTTGGCTACCCGGTCAGCGTGACTCACGCGGGAAATGCCATCGATCAATTTATAGGTAGGTGCATCATGGGCAAATTCAACCTGTTTCGGCAAGCCTATCCCCTGGTTAACAAAATTATCAACCAATTGATGATTGTGGGTAATTAGAATGGTGCTGTTGCCTTTGCGATAAAAACCATTAAGGACGTTAGACGAAGATTCCATTTTTTCTTCAAAGGTTGTACCTTCGGATAATTCATCAAGCACTACCAGGCTTTTGGCGGTAGTTGCCAGAAAGATGTCCCTGGTTCTTTTTAATTCAGTACCAAAACGTCCTTCGCCGTCAACAAGGTGACTGATTTCAGGTGCTTGATAAAAAATCCTGTCGGCTACCGTGAGCGTTGCCGACTGTGCGGGTACATAACAACCGATCTGCGCCAGCAATTGAATCTGGGTAACAGTTTTACAAAAGGCTGTTTTGCCGCCACTGTTAGGACCGGTCACCAGCACCAGCTTGTCATCTTCCAGAATAAAATCGTTGCCGATATAGGCATTATTTTGCTTGCCTAATACCGGGTTTCTGGCGTCAGCCAGATTTATCCGATGGTGCTCGGCATCAACAAGCTTTGGCAACACCATGCTTGTGCCAAAAGCATCAGCAAATTTGATAAATGACAGCAATTCGTCCAGCTGGCCTAATGCATCCAATGTATCTGCAACATCGGTTGAATTTTTAAACTCGTTTCTTAACGGGATAATGCAGCTGTCACGATCAAAACCACCAACTACAGGATAATAAATTAGTAACAGAGGCACAAAAAAAATCATAGCGGTGGGGATTGCTTCAACGGAGACTTTAAACATATCCGTTGGAAAAAAATGCGCCAATGCCCAGAGTGTTCCGAAAAACAGTGTAATCAGCAGCGGCTTGAATAGCCGTGGTCTAAAAATAATTGCGGGTGAAAATGAGCCCTTTCTTTCCTGCTTGGCTTGAATTCCATTTTCAGAAATATAAACAGGGCCTTCCATTAACGAATAAGTCCGTGTATCAGCAAATGCCTTTATTTTGTCAAACAGCGTTTTTAAATAAGCGCTTTGTGGTGCCCCGGCAGCCTGAATCTGATCTACCAGTTCAAGCATGAAACGAATGCCCCTTTTATATTGCAGATAGCCATAACCTTCAATTTCATGATCTTCCCTTGCTGTGCCAAACGTACCCTGAAATTCACCAAACAATAGCAAATAAAAGTCCTTTTCATGATTGGCGGCAGTTCCTACTATGTGTTCCAGCGTTTCTTTTAGCGCGGAATGACTACGCAGTTCCTCAACGGCGTCCTGTTTAGCCTTGAGCTCATCCAGAACGTCCAGCGGCTGCGTTAAAGAACGAAATAACACGGCTTGTCCAATTGTCGTTGCAGCATGATTGACGGCATCAAACACCTTGTCGACTTCAATGGTATTGAAGGCGTTTTCGTCTATGACACCGGCACCCGTAGCCAACGGTTTGCTGGATTTAACGGTAGGCCAGGCACCTTGCCAACTGAGTAATATTGCTTCTTTCATTGCTTAAACACTTTTTTATCGAGTACACCAAAGATTGTATTTTCAGCCAAAATATGATACTTAAAACTATAGTCGCTTAAAGTTTTTGTTCAAGCAGACTGATGATGGCATTAACATGTGCTTTTGAATCATTAAGGGCCGGAATATACCGGTAGTTTACGCCGCCGGATTCGATAAATACCGATTTGTTCTCCATTGCTATTTCCTCCAGCGTTTCCAGGCAATCCACTGCAAACCCCGGGCACACGACATCAACCGTTTTAATACCTTGGCCGGGAAGATTCCGCAACGTCTCTGCACAATAAGGTTTTAGCCATTCGGCTTTGCCAAAACGGGATTGAAATACAAGCATCCATTGCTTTTCATCAAGGCCCAGTTTCTCGGCAATCAAAGCCGCCGTTTCCCGGCATTGATGAAAATAAGGATCACCCCACTTGGTAAGCTGCTCAGGCAAGCCATGAAAAGACATTAAGAGCAGTTCATTTTTACCCTGCTCTCGCCATGTCTGTTCAACAGAATCAGCAACCGCAGCAATATAATGTTTATCCTGATGGTAATCACTGATAAATTGAATGTTGGGCAGATGCCGCCACTGATTGAGTTCCTTGATCACATCATCATAAATAGACGCTGTCGTGGTTGAAGAATACTGAGGATACAGTGGTAAAACAATCAAATCAGTTATGTCTTCCTGTTTAAAGCGCGTTAATTGATTGGCTATAGAGGGTTCTCCGTAGCGCATCGCATAATCCGTTGTCACGCTTTTGGCGCTCAGCTTGTCAGCCACTTTCTCGGTTAATTGCCGGGTCAGGAAAATTAAAGGGGAGCCTTTATCATCCCATATCTTGCGATAAGCTTTTGCCGATCGGCCGGGCCGAAATGGCAACACAAAAAAATGCAGTATCAGCCACCAGAGGGGCCTCGGCAGATTAACCACGCGCGGATCCCAGAGAAAATCCTTGAGAAATCGCCGGACCGCCGATGTTGTAGGCGCAGTCGGCGAGCCAAGATTGGCCAACAATACACCGGTTTTTTTTGTTGCCATAAAAACCTATCGGTTAAGCAGGTTTAAAAATTCCGAGCGCGTACTGATCTCTTTGCGAAAAATTCCCGTCATTACAGATGTGGTCATCACCGAATTTTGTTTTTCTACACCCCGCATCATCATACATAAATGTTTGGCTTCAATAACCACAGCCACACCTCTGGCGCCAATTGAAAGCTCAATCGCATCGGCTATTTGTTTAGTCAGCTTTTCCTGAATTTGCAAACGTCGTGCATACATATCAATGATGCGAGCTATTTTAGACAAGCCCAGTACTTTGCCGTGCGGTAAATATCCCACATGACATTTACCAATAAACGGCAGCAAATGATGTTCACATAATGAATATAATTCAATATCCTTAACGATCACCATATCTTCGGTATCGGCGGTAAAAACAGCGTCATTCAACACTTCTTCCAGCGTTTTCTCATAGCCGTTATTCAGAAATCTGAACGCCTCGGCGGCACGTTTTGGGGTATCGATCAGGCCTTCACGGTTTATGTTTTCACCGACAGCTTCAATAATTTTGGCGAAATGCTCTTCCATGGTTTTTAGTCTCAGTTATAAAAAATACTTGAAAGTATAGCACTATCATTTACTTCGATGCACCATTTTGAACATGCCCAAAATTATAGAAGATACAAAAAGAAAGCGTTTTTTAACCTTGTCACTTTTTACATCATTGAGTCGTGAACTTTAATGCCTCTAATATCACATTTTCGTCCGCACCGGATTTGCCGTCATTTTCACTGATATATCTGCGCCAGGCTCTGGCACCTGGTTCGCCATGAAAAAGGCCTAAAATATGACGCGATACACTGTTTAAACGAACTTTGGCTTTGAGCTGCTGCTGAATATAAGGTATTAATAATGCCACTATCGCATGGCGCGACAGTGGTTCATTAACTGCATCGAAAAAGCGCTTATCAACATCCGCTAATATATAAGGATTGTGATAAGCTTCTCGGCCCATCATCACGCCATCAACATGTTTCAGCATTTCTTCGGCCTGTTCCAATGAGGTGATACCGCCATTCACGATGATCTCCAGTTCTGGAAAGTCCTTTTTTAATTGATAGACCACATCATAGCGCAACGGCGGCACTTCGCGGTTTTGTTTGGGCGATAAGCCGCTAAGCCAGGCTTTTCTTGCGTGAACAATAAAGGTTCTGCATCCCGCATCGGCTGCTGTCGCTATAAAATGCACCAGTTCCTGATATGAGTCACGCTCATCGATGCCGATTCTTGATTTAACCGTAACTGGAATAACGACCGCCTGAGACATAGCTGCCACACACTCGGCAACCAGTGCCGGTTCAGCCATCAAACAAGCGCCAAAGCGCCCATTCTGAACCCGGTCACTGGGGCAGCCGACATTCAAATTTACTTCCGTATAACCATAGTCTTCAACCATCTTTGCGCAAATGGCTAATTCGCGCGGATGACTGCCACCCAATTGAAAAGCAAGCGGATTTTCAGCTTCATCAAATTGCAAAAACCGGTGGTGATCACCATGAATTAACGCCCCGGCAGTTACCATCTCGGTATACAACAAGGCATGTTGTGAGATCAGACGATGAAAAAAACGACAGTGTCTATCTGTCCAATCCATCATAGGTGCAACCGAGAATCTCGAAGCCTTGAAAATGGTGTGCTGTACCTCGTTGTTATTGGGTTCTGGCATTTTGGTATTAATAATTCCTGTAGAGATAGTGTAAAGATGGGGAATCGAGCATTCGTTACCGATTATAGTTTTTGCAGGAAAACTTTGGTACTACTTACAATATGAGAAAATAATGCAGTTACGATGGAGTCTCAACGGTTCTGTCGCAAATATTCATAAAGTGCAAAGCCGTAGTCGAAAGTCATTTAAGTTAGTTTAGGGAATGGAAAGTTCATGCTGCGCTTACCATGACTGTCCCATTGCCCCCTAAACTGTAAAATCGTTAAACTGAAAAAACCATTCCAACACGGCGAGGCCTTGGGTCCTAGCTTGTTCTCTTACGTGATGGTAATAGTGTGCATCAGCCCCAAGATGCCCACGACGATCAAATATATCGCTACGAAATAATTTAAAAACCTTGGCACTAGCAAAATTAATATACCCATTATAATTGCCAGTATGGGTTCGATGGCGACGTTCATATTCATGGGTGCTCTCCTCAAGGTAAGTGAAAAAGTATAGCGTTAAGATCGGACGTTATTTGTTTTGTATAGTATCTGTCAATCAGAGTCAAAATTGACCAGGAAGAATTGCCATAACCTTGTTTGGCGAAAGAATCAGTTTTACGTTGGCTCTTGGTCAGTACCGGTCGCTGTACAATCTTTAAAGGTGGTTTTATGGTTTTCTGCTATAAAAGCAGTATTACCTTTATTCCAAAATACAAATGATTCGTCGGTGTTTGCATAACGAGCGCCAGAGGCAGAGATAGCCTGAAGCAGCAGCATGTGCCTTCCGTCACTCAAAGTAAGTTCCGCCTTATCTGCAAAGAAAAGAACTTGAATGGTTTTATTTCCGGCGCAACTAAAAGTTAAAGAATTTATGATTCTGCCTGTAGCTTTCTCCGCAACCGTATTTTTTGGCAAGGATTTCTGATTCTGACAAGAAATTCCGGTACTAACAAGAACTGTACTAATGACTATAACTAATACTTTTTTCATAAATTGAATAGTTGCCCATTAGACAGTGACGACTTAATGGTTTTTCTGTTCCACCCGCTTAAGCAAGGTAAACAGATCGCTGTTGGTTGAAAGAACGATAGTCGCATCGGTGTTAATGACCTTCCTGTAGGTCTCCATGCTTTTGAGAAACTTATAGAGCTCTGCAGAATCAGTGCTTTGGGCGTAAGCCAGGGCATAGATTTCCGTGGCTTTGGCATCGGCCTCGCCCTGGATTTCCTGTACTTGCTTATAGGCCGTGGACTTGATCTGGTTGAGGTCTCGTTCCTTGTTGCCGTTGATGCGCGCCGCCTCGCCCTCGCCTTCGGAACGAAAGCGCTCCGCAATCTGCAGACGTTCGCTGATCATCCGCTGGTAGATGCGTTCGAGCACTTGCTGATTGTAATTAATGCGCTTGAAGCGAACGTCGAGCAGTTCAATGCCAAACTCGGCCAATTTTGGCGCCGCCGCATCAAACACGCTTTTTTCAATCGCGACCCGTCCGACGTGGATCGGCCGTAATACGCCGAGCGTGCCTTCACCGGTTAAGGGTCCGGTCAAACTTTCATCCTGCAGCGGTTGGCGATCTTTATTGGTGCGCACTACCTCAATCAGCTCGTGTCTGGCAATTGCAGTGCGGGTTTCGCTGCCTAATATGTCCTCCAAACGAGACTGGGCGCTGCGTTCATCTCTAAGCCTCAGGTAATAGCGCATCGGATCGGTAATCCGCCAACGGGCGAAGGTATCGACTTGTACATAGGTCTTGTCCTTGGTAGACATCTCAACCATCGGCCCATCCCAGGGCAGATAGCGTTTGTCGAAACTGTTGACCTGCTGGACAAAAGGCATTTTGAAATGCAGGCCGGGACTGGTGATAGGGTCGCCAACCGGCCTGCCGAACTGGGTGATAATGACCTGCTCGGCCTGATTAACGGTAAAGGTTGACAAATACAGTACAACCGCCAAGGCACCGATTAACGACCAGCTTTTTCTAGACAGATTCATTTTTGTTCCTCCAGCATTTTGGACGGAAAAGGCAGCATCGGCAATATCTGCTGGATCGTGTCATCAACAATAATCTGCTGCCTTGCCTGAGGTAAAACATCTCCCAGGGTTTCAAGATAAATACGCGTTCGGGTTACCTCCGGCGCCTTGAGATATTGCTTCAGCACCTGATTGAACGCAGAGACATCGCCTTCCGCCTCGTTAATCCGTTTAAATCGATAACCCTCAGCGGCACGGATTTTCTGGTCGGCCTCGCCACGGGCACGCGGGACCGCCTTGTTGTACTCGCCATTAGCCAGATTGATGACATTTTCCCGGTCTTGCTGGGCACGGTTCACTTCATTAAACGAAGGCTGCACCGGTATGGGCGGATTAACATTCTTCAGTTGCACCTGATTAATCGAAACGCCGAGCCGTTAGCGCTCGGCAAGCTCGCGGGTGCGTTCAAGCGCGGTTTCCTCAATCTCCTGCCGGCCAATAGTAATGATTTCGTCAACCGTCCGGTCACCGACCACTTCGCGCATAACCGCTTCCGAGATGTCTCTTAAGGTTTGCCCGGGATTACGCACATCGAAGAGATATTTCTCAGGATCAGTAATGCGGTATTGCACAATCCACTCCACCAGGGCCGAATTCAGGTCGCCGGTAACCATTGATTTTTCCAAAGCCGGATCGTTACTGATTTGATCGGGATTGGTGTAACCGGGCGTGGCAAAGCCGAATTCCAGTTTTTGCTGGCGCTGGGTCGGCACTGAAATAACATTATCGATGCCAAACGGCAGCTTGGCATGCAAACCGGACGGCACTTTTTCGATATACTTGCCAAAGCGGAGCACGATACCTTCCGACTCTGCCGGAATGGTATAAAACGACATCATCACCCAATCAAGAGGCCGATGACCAGCAGGACCGCCAGTGGCGAAACGGGCAGCGAACGAGGAAAACGCTCCAAAAAAGGTTTGAGATCATTCACGCACAACCTCCAGGTTAAAAAAACAGCGACTGATTTGAACAGCGCAGGAAAACCTGATTCTATCCGTGCTTTTTGGCCAAATAACAGAAAAAAAACAGTACCTACTGTGAACCTTGAAGTCCATGTTCAGCATGCCCTTACTTGTTATCCACCTCAATGATTATTGAAATATTATCCAACTGGCCGGATACGTCTTTTCGTGGCCGCCAGCCTATTCAGTCAATTATGCCTCAATATTTTGCTGAATAGCACGATTTTTCAGCCGACCGATGCCTTGCGTCTGGGTGAGGCCCGAGAGCAATGGCGGCTGCTGTTGGTGGCTTTAGACAACTACATCAATCCCAAGATAGGGAAAAGCATCTTCGGTTGCGAGACGATCTCAAAGCCAATCAAAGCCACTATCTGTGGGCACAAAATATTGTCGCGGTCGGCTTGCTCAAGCAAGTCAAAGGACGCTGGGCCTGTTTGTTTTTAGATTTCCGTTTTTACCTCGCCAGGAAAACCATTGAAGCGGACAAGGATAACGCCAAAATCAAAGGCACCGTCGTGCCGTTTCAGACCAAACTGGAACAACTGAGCTGGAGCTTTCAGTAACTCAGATCATCGAGTATTATGGGGCGGAAAAGAAAATTGAAATCGACCAGCCATGTTGCCTCCATAAGAGTGTTTTAAGAAAATTATTGTATCGGTTCTGCGACTGGTTTTATCCAGGTACGATTAACAGTCCGCAATTTACGTAATTCCTCCAATTCCTGTTGATTTGCAGTAATGATCCAAAAGGAACGAGTATCTACTTTGATTTGCCGGGCTCTTACTTGGCCTTTTTTTATCCAAGAATAAAGCGTCGGTTCCGGCATTTTCAATTCATTAGCTAACTCTGTCAAAGTCCACTCATCGGCTCCCCGTGGAATATTCGCGGTATGCTGCTGCTTTTGGGTTCCAATCCGGATTCCTTGCCGGTTCAGTAAGCATCGAACCATTGGGGCATTAAAGGTTTGTCGCCGTTTTGGCGGTTTCCAGCCTTCTGTGTTTAATTTTTCAGCGATTTGGGAGGGGGTGCAAGCTTGAGATTGGAGTTCT
>JAQTMV010000076.1 GCA_028714175.1 Methylococcales bacterium | reverse complement strand
GTTGGCGGCTTACAACAATGCCCTACAATCCGTATTCACGGACATAGACTATGTTTATCTGCAAATTGTCAAGAAACGGATAAAAATGCGATTGATCACCGTCAAGAAGTGCTTTGTCAAAGGAACTGAAGCCGATTTTACGGACACTCTTTGGATTAACCTCTATGACTACAACTACCGGTGTCACCATAAAAGCTTAAAACTACCACTGAGGCATCCAGGTACGTCCAAATTCCAAAAAAATTGGCCGCATCGAACACCTGTCATGGCAATGGGATTGACTCAAGAGGCATTAACCTGGCGATTCTTATTTGTGGCACCTATTCTGGTAACTCATTGATAAAAATCAACCTGCATTGATTTGTAGGGACTACCTAATAATCTTTTGGAGTCATCAAATCAAGTCTGAACTATTAAATGGCACAGCCCTTCCTGTTAAGCGTTTATAAGTTAGCGAACACTATCGTGACAAATGCTTCAACCTGGTATCTTGATACGCTGATTTACGAATCATCAACCTGATCGGCTAGCGAAGTCAACTGTTTAACTAACTCCGCTAATTGCCCGGTCGTTTCAGCACGCACTGTGGCATGAGCCACTTTGCGCCCCTTTCGGGGGGCTTTGTCATAGAGATGCAAATGTGCATGTTCAGTAGCCAGCAGTTCTTCAATTACCGGAAGTCCGCCGATAAAATTGATCATTGCTGTTTTGCCGACGGCTGTTGTTGCACCTAAAGGCAGATCAAGTATTGCCCGTAAATGATTTTCAAATTGACTGGTTTCAGCACCTTCAATCGTCCAGTGACCGGAATTATGCACACGCGGCGCGAATTCATTGGCAATCAATTTTCCATCTACCTCAAATAATTCCAGCGCCAGCACACCGACATAATCCAGCGCTTCCATCAGGCGCGACACATAAACTTCTGCCTGTTGTTGCATAACATCACCGTCACAGCATTTCGAAACACGCAGAATGCCGCCGCGATGCAGATTCTCCGATAGCGGATAGAAAGCTATAGCGCCTGAAACATTACGTACTGCGATGATGGACACTTCCCGATTGAACGGAACGAAGGCTTCGACGATCGCGGGCGCGCCTTCCAAGAGCTCCCAGGCGGACTTTAAGTCATCAGCGGATTTCAACAAGGATTGGCCTTTGCCGTCGTAGCCCAGGGTGCGGCTCTTTAAGATGGCAGGCCAACCGATGCTTGGCATCGCCTGCGCGAAACTTTCAAGGCTGTCCACCGCCGCATAAGCCGGAGTAGGAATAGCCAGGTCGTGGAAATAGGTTTTTTCGAGCAGCCGGTCCTGTGCAACTGCCAGGGCATTGGGTGAAGGATGGACTTGTGTATGTGTGGCAAGAAATTCAGCCACGTCGGCGGGTACATTTTCAAATTCATAAGTAACCACATCCGCGCGCTCTGCAAGTTCTGCGAGCAAGCGGGGATCATTATAGTCACCGAGCAGATGTTCACCCAGTTTGTTGGCGCAGGCATCAGCGGATGGATCAAGAAAAATAAAATCCACCCCTAAAGGATAACCCGCTAATGCAATCATTCTGGCAAGCTGCCCGGCGCCCAGTATACCGACTATCATAAAATTTCCTCGCGTGGATCGGAATGCGCAAGCACCGTTTCAGTCTGCTCGCGTCTGAATTCATTTAATGCGTCCCGATACTGGGTGTGTTTATTGCTAATAATGGCGGCTGCCAGTAGCGCCGCGTTAATTGCGCCCGCTTTGCCGATAGCCAGTGTCCCCACCGGAATACCTGCCGGCATTTGCACAATGGACAATAGGGAATCCATGCCGTTCAGAGTTTTGGACTGCACTGGAACGCCCAAAACCGGAAGCGTTGTTTTTGCCGCCGTCATGCCGGGTAAATGCGCAGCGCCTCCCGCTCCCGCGATAATCACTTCCAGGCCTTTGGTTTCTGCTGTTTCAGCGTAATGGAACAGTTTATCAGGAGTCCGGTGTGCCGAAACAACTTCAATTTCATGAGGAATGCCCAGCCGATCGAGGGTTTCAGCTGCAAAGCGCATGGTTTCCCAATCAGAGGTTGAACCCATGATGATGCCAACCAGTGCCGTCATTATGTTCTCCTTTCAGTATCAGAATAATCGACAAATAAAAAAGCGCGTAGTATCGCATAAATGGCGCGGCGATGTTTTCCAAGTTGTTAATGATTAATATGAAGAAGGGTAGAATGAGTTTTAATATAATGATAAAGTCTAACATTTTAGTAACGGATTCGAACTGCTGTGCTAGACCCTGGATCTTTTAACCCTCACGATTTAACCTTATGAAAACACACTCCTTGATAAAAAACTTCTTTTTACCTGGCTTTGCCAGCTTTATTATTGCGCTCTTTATTAGTGGCTGTTCAGATGATGAAGAAAAAAAGGTAGCAGTAAAAACCAGCCACAATCCATTCGATCATTCTCACGAGATACCGGTGACTGATGTTCAAAAACATAAATTCGAGCATGAATTTGCAGCACAATGCGTGAAAAGAGAGCTGCAGAATTCAATCAATAAAGACGTGGATAAAGAGCGCTTCGCTAAATCCTGCATGTGTGTTGCAACCGATATGATGAAAGATTTAACGGCCCAGGAAGCTGAAAAATTTCTTAAAGAGCATGAAAATCCCCGGTCGTTGCAAATCAAGTACGACAGTGCAGTTTATCATTGCACACAGCAAAAAACAGCAGATAAAGGCTTTAAAACTTATGATGCGCCTAAGCCCAAGAAAGAGGAGGGATTTTTTAGCAGGTTCTTTTAGAACTTCAAGTACCTTGCAATGTAGGGGCAATCCCTTGTAGTTATCCAATAAATGGCCCCCATTTCAAAGGGAACTACAAAGAAATAGACAATCGAACAGGGCAACCACAAAGGATTGCCCGTACGGTGGTTTAACCTTAAAACTTCCCCCTAATTCAGGTTAAAGTAATTATCGTTTTTTCAGCCAGTTCTTTTAAAATCTGCAAACCGCCTGCAATAATGAGTTCAGGATCAGCGTGATTCGACTCCTCAGCCACTTGTTTTAAGCAATCTCCGGCTAATAAACTTTCATGTTCCTGAACAATTTCCAGTAAGCGGTAGGTAATTGGTGTGATTTCAATAAAATTGACATCATCCTCTCTGTTGCGGTACACGATGAGGAATGTCGGCTGCTTCGGCGTTACCAACGGTAAAAAAGCAGGTCCGATTTTCTGAACGGGGTATTGATATACCAGCGGCCAGGCTAACGGCGATATGGCGACGGCTCGTTCAGGCAAGTTATCCAGGCTTTGCTGATTGAAAACCGGCTCTTCTTTTGCGATGGACAACGCCATTTCAACCCATTCATAATGCGCCAGTTCCAGCAGAAACGGTAAATCATCCGGGTTATCTCGTTCATTTTGCATATAATCCAGAAACTCTTCCGGAATTTGCAAAAAATACGGTGTCTTGCACGAATGCGTTGCGTAAAAGTCCTGAGCCAAAGCGAACCATTGCCGGTCTGTGAGTATCTTCCTCAATACCGGAAAACCAGCCGATAAAAAATCCTCGATATTGTTAAAAAACAACTCCCTGTACATGGACATACGCTGCTTTTTAACATCGGCCGGCGCCGGATTATGCTCAGGGTCTCGTATATATGCCGCAAATTCATGCTGTTTGGCTTTAAAGTCAACACCCATATCCGGCTTTATGCAGACTGTTTTTCATGGTGCTTTGCCCAGGCAATTTGCATCATTTTGATCGTATTGACTTCTTTCATTAACTCAGCCATCTCGGGAATATTATAATCGCGTTCCAATAGCGTAGGAAACACGCCGTAAAGCTCGTAGGCTTTGCCTAACAGTTTCCAGACCGGATCAATAATTTCGGTGCCGTGCGTATCGACGAGAAAATCCTCGGCTTCCTGATAATGCCCGGCAATATGGGCATAGGCTATGCGTTGCGCCGGTATAGTCTTTAAAAAAGCTTCAGCATCGTAACCGTGATTAACGCTGTTGACATAAATATTATTGATATCAATTAATATATCGCAGTCGGCCTCTTCAACAACTGCATTAAAGAATTCTATCTCGGCCATTTCCTGACCGGGTGCGGCATAATAAGATATATTTTCAATAGCTATTTTTTGCTCCAGAATATCCTGTACGCGCCTGATACGGGTAGCGGCATGCGTAACAGCTTCCGAGGTAAACGGAATCGGCATCAGATCATATAAATGCCCTTCCTTGCTACAATAACTAAGGTGCTCACTGTACAACTTCATTTGATGTTCGGCCATGAACTGTTTGATATCGCGCACGAATTTTTCATCCAGCGGATCAGTGCTGCCTATTGACAACGATAGGCCATGACAGACAAAATCAAAACGCTCGGTCATTGCGCGAAACTGTTTGCCGAATTTTCCGCCGATAGTAATCCAGTTTTCCGGCGCGACTTCGTAAAAATCGACATCGTTCAAAGGCGTTTCAACAAGCTGACTTAGAAAAGAACGTCGTAAACCTAAACCGGAGCCGTGAACGAGATATTGAGTTGTTTCCATTAGAGCAACTGTTGGTAATTTGGCCGCGCCGGGAGGGGTGATAACAACCCTCCCTTTAAAAAGTTAAAGAGGGATTAGCACTGCCCAATTTAACCCTTATTTCGCTGGTTCAGCAGCAGGAACTGCAGGCATTTTCTTCGTATCGCCGGAAGCGCCTTCTTTACCTTTCATCGATTCGTCTTTCATCATTGAACCTTCGGTAGTTTTTGCAGCTGCTCCGGGTTTTTTCATACCGGCACACGCGCCTTCTGCAGCTTTAGGTTTAGTCATTCCACCCATTGCCGCACCACATGGCATTTCACCTGTTTTTGTTGATGTTTCTCCAGCTGCGACCTGCATATAACCGCTAGACAATTCAGTCATGCCGAATGGATTAGCTTCAGCATTAGCTCCGGTTGCAACGAACGTTGAAATAAAAGCAGCACCCATTGCTACGCTTAAAGGTGTTTTATTGATTTTTTTCATGTTGACTCCAAAATATTATTATAAATATTCGATAGGTAAGATTTATCGAATAGAACTATCATACCAAAGACGAATGAATAAAGAATTAATATCCTTTTATCCCGGGTAATGTATAAACAATTAAGACTGTGCAGATATTGAAGAGTTCCAGCGAATTATCGTAAGAGGCACCCTACGGGTGCCAACATAGACGTTGAAACATGGGCAGACCCAAGGCCTGCCCCTACCACCTCGTCTTGAACCTTTAGCTAGTTTTCTCCTTAAACTCACACAAATCTTCAATAACACAGCTTGGGCATCGAGGTTTTCTGGCAATACAGGTATAGCGCCCGTGCAGAATCAGTAAATGGTGGGCATCCTTCTTATGATTTTTTGGCACCCATTTATCCAGCTTGCGTTCCACTTCCAGAACAGTTTTGCCGGGAGCAATACCGGTACGGTTTGAAACCCTGAATATATGCGTATCAACGGCAATGGTATGGAGTCCGAAAGCAGTATTAAGAATGACATTAGCCGTTTTTCTGCCAACTCCCGCCAATGCTTCCAGTTCTTCACGGGTTTTTGGTACTTGGCCTGCATGTCTATCGAGTAACTGCTGGCAAAGCTTGATGATATTAGCGGCTTTAGTGTTAAATAAACCGATGGTCTTGATGTAGGCTTTTAAGCCCTCTTTACCCAACGCCAAAATTGCCTGCGGCGTATTGGCAACGGCAAATAACCGGGTAGTAGCTTTATTTACCTCTTTATCGGTCGCTTGCGCGGATAAAACTACTGCAATCAGTAATTCAAAAGGGTTGTTATAGTTCAGCTCTGTAGCCGGTTTAAGTATCGCTGCAGCCAGTCTATCAAAGATGGCCTGACGTATTTTTTGGTTCATCGTAATTTTCAAATTTATAGCATTTTTCAAAGCGATATTGGTTTGATTGTATGCTAAAGACAATGCTCGGAATGGATAGCATTACGGTTTTAAATGACTTACCGCTGTTTTCGCTTTGTCCTTTCGGTAAAACTGAGGCTTCCAGGATAATACCTTTGCACTGATTTGTCGGGTTACTTACTTTTACTGAAAAACAAATCCAGACAAACAGTGCCGGGCGATATTGCGAATATTGCAAAAGGATGCAATGTTATAGTGCGATTGCCTTGGGCGTGCGCATGGCGGTAATGTTCCTGAAGAAAATTAACGCCAGCACCAACTTCAACCGCTACAAAGCGAGCTAAGGAACATATGTTGGCCTATCATCTTTTGGAGGCTTAGGCGTTTCTTCCGTTGACTCTGGCCGCCCAACCTTACTTTCAGTTGGTTGTGGAATATCCGGAGTAAGGGAAGGGCCACCTAGTATGGGCACCTTGATGAAAGTAAAAGTTGTGGTACCTGTCAGGATGCTGCATATATCAGGAACATCGCTTCCTCGAAGCGGTATCATTTTCCCGTCCAAGAATGTTCCGTTAGTACTTTCCAGATCTACAGCCTCAAACACCCCATGCCGGCACAGAATTAGGGCATGTGCCGCAGAAAGTTTTGGGTCATCCGGGATATAAATATCACATTGAGGATCGCCAGGCTCGCGATTGACAGTACCAGCGCCTATATAATTTTTTCCTTCCCTGACTGGGAATATCCATCCTTCATGATGATCTACAATATCATAGGTGACGAGAACACCCATAATCTTTCGCTTATCGCCTTGACCCCCGTAGCCGCCAACATTTGGGGGTTGCGTTTGTTGTGGCATGGGCTTTGTTACACGGTGACTATCAGTGACAGATTCACCTATGCTCGTTTTTCGGGTATCTGAAAATGTGACAGACTCAGGCTCCCGATATGTTGACTGTTCACGAGACTTTCTTTCTCCCTCGCAATAGGGGCAGACAGTCCAGTTTGGATCCATTGTATGCCGGCCCGAAGGGCACTTGCGTCCGGTATTCTGATTTGCGATTTGCATTTTCCTCTCCTCATCGAAATAAAGCAGTAATGCCGCTCTAGTATCTTTTTAAATGTATTACCTGTTAATTTTCTATGTTTCGATCAATTTCAAAGACGATTTGCCGATTTGAACAACATCTCCCGGTAGGACTCTTGCAGCCCTGTCCTTCACAATTTCACTGTTTAGAAGAGTGCCGTTAAGGGAGTGCTGATCAGATAACAGTAATTCACCCTTATCATATCTAAGCAGTGCGTGATTTCCAGATATATAATCATCATCGATTAGAACCAGGTCGTTGTCCGCGTCGGCTCCGATTCGGAAAAGTTGTTTGTTTATCGGAATTTTCTGGCCTTTGAGTGACCCTTCCAATACGACCAGCGCAAGATTTGGCGGGTTCTGACTTTTTTGGAGAACCTTGAAAGTGTCGCTTACCTCGGTTTGTCTCGGTTTGGGTTCTTTAATTTGTTGGGTTTCTGGTTTCAGGCTGGGTTCCACGCGCTTTTTAATCATATCGGTATCCCCGCACGTTGCTATTTGTTTTTTTCGTTGACGAAATTTCCAAAAAATAAATAGCAGTAAAATGAATATCAAGCCCCAGCCAAAATAAGGTAATAAGTCTTGCCATTTCAACGTGAGCTGATCATGCTTAGTGCCAACATCACTAACGGGCGGCTTTTGGGTGTCCTCGACAGGCTTAGGGATAACAGGCACGGGAATGCCCTTGGAAAGGGTTGCACTCAAGCTTGAGCCATCCTTTTGTTGGAACTTGATGACGGCATTTTTCAGTTCCGACTTTTCTGTGTCTGCCTGGTACCGGAAGTAAACGATCCATGAATTCGCCTTAAAGTTCTTGTAAATTTCAATAATCGCTTCTTTCAGAGGGGTCGTATTGGGTTTAAATTGGCCGCCTGTGGCATCCGCTAACCGGCCAAGCGACTCGGAATATTGTTTCGGGATAACGCCTTGTGCTATTGCATCAATGGGAATGCCATATTTCCTGGATAAACTAATAACGTCGTCAGCGCTTTTTTTACTTCCCTCATCTTTTCCATCAGAAATGACCAATATACGCCGGTACCTGGAAAGCTTATCTTCGTCCAGCTTATTAAGTGAGTCGATTATCGCCTGATATAGAACAGTTTCTTTGCCCTGTTTATGCAATTTGCGAATGGATTTTGCAAGAGTAGCTTTATCATTAGTAAAATCTGATACAGTGTTGACTTGATCTGCAAACGACACTATCCCAAATCTGTCCTCCTTTCGGGATGATTTGAGCAGTTCGAATAGCGCATCCCGGATCTGCGGAAGAATTTTGCTTATGGAGCCGCTTACATCTATGCAAAGCAACAAGTCAAATCCCCTGTCCGACTGATCGAAATATTCGATTGTATCGGCCTCCGGCCTCAATACATTGTTGGCGCCATCCAATAGCTGAAAACTCGAATTTTCTTGAGGTTGTATGCCCTTGGGTAAGGTAACGATGAATGATATTTCATCTTTTTGATCCGTGTATACAGAATCCACTTGCAGTTGTTCTGCAAAAACGGATGTGCAAAAAAAGAAAATAGATAAACTGATTCCTGCCGGAAACTTGATATTCATCTTAACTGTAGGCCTGATGTTTAGGGTAGTAACAATACGCTCCCTCGACCAGAACGGGATTCAGGAACGGCCTGTTCTGGATACTACCACATCTTCCATCACTAGAAAACATATTTATCTCAAAGAATTTAATACCGGCCATATGCATGGATTCAATATCTTGAGAAAGGTGTAAGTTAATGTTTTTTAAGTTAAACTTGAGCTTTTATAGTCTTTTTATCAGGTTGGTAAAACCTGATATTAAGGGAACCTCTATTAATTGCGATTTAAACCATCATACGTGAAGGCGCTGAAATAAGTTGATTTATCTTTTCAGTTGCGGCGTTGAAGCTATCATGTCAATATTGAGCCAGACATGAGTCGAATTTGTTTTCCATGATGATCATTGACTTATCCTGATTTTTTTGAAAGGAGCATAGTTTGTCTACGATGTATGAGCTGGTTGACGGCGTTATCGGTGTGCTGCCGGATCCTGAAGATAATCAGGATAATCCTGTGTTTACGCACCGTGAAGCAGGTACAGGCATCAGCTTTGAGTACCAATACATTTGCTGTGGAGTAAGTCCTTATGCCGCAACATGTTTGTAATGGTGCAGGGTTGATGTGCAGTTTTGGCCTTGCGCCTGGTCAATTAACAGTACTGCCCGTCAATAGAGTAATGACGAGCAGCCAGCCTGCTGCCACAATCATGGATCACCAACCCTTGGTAAATATCGCGCCGTTCGGAGCATGTGTGAGTTTAGCTAACCCTATGGTGGCTGCCGCAACTGCGGCAGCCCTTGGTGTACTCACTCCGCAGCCTTGTATACCCGTTACCGTTACCCCATGGGTGCCGGGTGCTCCGACGGTACTGCTCGGCAACCAACCTTCGCTGGACAACACCTGTAAGCTAACCTGTTTGTGGGGCGGTTTGATACAGGTGACGGTGCCCGGTCAGTTCACGGAACTTATTCCCTAAGGAGCGTTTAGTCTTACTCTACCAATATTTCGGCAAAACGAGATTAACATCGATTTTATTGGCGCTAATATGCCTTTGCAAAAACACTGGGAGAAAAATGATGGAAGACATTCAAAAAACCGGCCTGAATGACAAACTCAGACAGGAAATGGTGGAGGGTTTGCTTTACACTCATGCGCGACTGAGTGACACTTCAAAAAAGACGCTCGAAGCCGCTTCATTTGTTTATGGTCTGATCGAACTGTTGAGCGAAAAAGGATTAATCTCCATCGAGGAACTTGACGCTCGCAAACGAGAAGTTGCGCAACGGTTGATGAAGAAGAACAGCGAGCAGGGAATCGGCATTCTCCTGCAGGAGCCTGAATTCGACAAATATACCTTCGAAGCTGAGGCAAAAATCGACTGCAAAAGTCGTCTCCACCTTTGTAAAGCCGCTTGCTGTCGCCTGCCTTTCGCACTGTCCAAACAGGATATCCATGAAGGCGTCATACATTGGGATTTAGGCCAGCCTTATATAATTGCGCAAGAACAGGATGGCTACTGCACGCATTTGGAACGAGGTTCTTGTGCTTGCAGCGTTCGAGAACTTCGACCGGTACCTTGTCGCGCCTATGATTGCCGCAAAAATAAAACGATTTGGCTGGATTTTGATAACGCAGTTATCAATCCGGAAATTCTTAAGGACGGATGGCCGCGCTATGCGGTACCAGAAAGTCATGCAGATTGATTATTGGCGCTGACAGAAATTTTCTTCTGTCTGAAATTTTTAAATAACTGTTTCAGCATGGTAATCGCTACACATCTTTAAACTATTTGTATAATATTATTTCGGGGAATCAAGCAAGTGTTCTACTTCGATTTTGGCAGCTCGGAAAAGACATCCAGAAAAACCTGAACAACGCTCCAGGCAAAAAGAGCTCTTACGAGTATCAGCAAATTATCGACAAACTGGCCGAATGGTTAAATAATGAAATCAATCGTAATCTGCCAATTCCTAAAAAACCACCGAGGAAAACAATGGTGGAGGAAGGCGTTATCCCTTCAGGCAAAGAAGAATACCCTGCTGTAGCTTTACTAGGAATCAAAGGGGCTAGCAAGGGACGAAATTTTTTAATGGAAAAAAAACGGCTCATCATAGGCGCAAATTCCGAAAACGATGTTGTGATAGCAGGCGACGAGTATGTTTCCGGAAAGCACGCCCGTCTGCATTTTGAATCGGGTACTCTGCACCTTACTGATCTGAATTCCCGTAATGGTACCTATCTTAACGGCAAACGATTCGCCAATACTTCATTACCGGTAAACTTTGGCGACGAAATCCAGATAGGCAATTCAGTATTTAGGGTGACGGCAGTTAATGCTTCTTAGAAACGTGCACACTCTTATTTCGTTGAATCATTAAAGTTATTTCGCTCTCATAGTGATTTCCGTAAACCCAAAACCCTGGAAAATCACAGAGCTGGACAAAGTCCATTCATAACGTCGATGTTCACATCCAATTTGCGTTTTTGCGATTCCTGATAATGATGCAGCACAATCTGAGTTATCTTGATTCTGGGGAAAAGCGCTTTTTGTGCCAACGATTCATTGTATTTATTGAGTTCTTTGTCAACTATTGCACGTTCCACACCACTTAGTTTGGCAATAAAATCCGAATAACCGCCCAAATATTCATTAATATTATTTTCGTGTTCCCGGATTTGCTTTTTCAGCGAATCAAGATCAGCCGTATCCCCTAGTGCATTTATGCCGGTCTGTAATTTTTGTTGTTTGAGCTTCAGCATCTTAATTTCTCTGCATATAATTGACGCTTTTTCCGTAGCGCTTTCAATCCAGATATAAGCAGCCTCATGTTTAGCTTTTTCATCGGTTTGTACAGGGATAGCCGGTTCTCCATTATTTTTGATGGTCCAGTAAGCGACGATCAAAACGCTTACCATTGCCACTAACGCAAAGACCCACGGCAGTTTTGATCGTGGCCCGGGTTTGGTTTTTTCGATTTCTTTCTCGTAATCTTCAATACTCTGAAGAAACTCACCACACCCGGAAAATCGCTTATCCGGGTTTTTTTCCAGCGCTTTCAGCATTATTTTTTTGAGCTGAGCTGTAATCTGGGGATTTTTCTTTGTCGGATCCGGGACAGTTTCCTTTACTATCTTGTTTTTGATGGCAAATTCAGTTTCGTCGTCAAAGGGTACGTCCCCGGTAAGCATTTCATACAACACAATACCGGCCGAATAAACATCACTTCGATGATCAATGTCCTTGGGATGCAATATCTGCTCAGGACTCATATAATTCGCGGTGCCGACATTGGCTCCTGTGGCCGTAAGCCGCTTCTCTCCAACCAGAATGGCAATGCCAAAGTCCGTGATTCGTGCTCTGCCAGCCTCATCGACTATCACATTGGAGGGTTTAACATCCCGGTGAATGACGCCTTTGCTGTGGGCAAAATCAAGGCCGCCTAGAATGCCTTTGAAAATTGATAATGTTTCTTTTTCGGTCAATTTCCCTTTTTTTTTGATAAGGTCATTCAGCCCCTGACCGCTTACATACTCCATAACGAAGAAAAATTGGCCGCCTTCTTCAAAAAAATCGGTAGCGTGAACAATATTTGGATGATCAAGCGAGGCATGGCTAACAGCTTCCTGGTAAAAACGCTCGCGAAAACCAGGGTTTTCAGTCAGTGCAGCAGTAAGACTTTTAACTGCAAAGCGTTTTTTTAAGGCAATATGCTCAGCAAGATATACAACACCCATGCCGCCCTCACCAATCTTTGAAACTATCTTCAAGTTTCCCAAGGTTTTTCCAATCACGCTTACATCCCCGATATTCCAAAAAACCAGCACAATAGATATTTCTAATATAGAAAAGGCTGAATCCTGGTTCATGCTATCACTACGTGTATGCAATTTACAACATAAGGTTTGTTGTAAAAACCCCATACACAACCGAGTGGATATGATACTGTGTTTAATATGCGCGTATAATCAGCGCATGGTGTTGAAGAGCACGCATATTGAGATTTGCATTTGTTAAGTGCGGTCAAAAATATCACGATAGTATCATCGTGCGGTATGAGGAAAGATAAAAAACCAATATTCTGGTGGAAATATGAAACCTAACAAGCTGAACTGGGAAGTAGGAGCGGGTACTGAAACAGGATATGTCCGTAAGGAAAACCAGGATCGCATGAGTTGGGCACCGGTGCCCTGGGGTCAACTCTATATTGTCGCAGATGGCATGGGCGGTCATGCAGGCGGCGCTCAGGCTGCCGAATTAACTGTGCAGGGACTCGAAAAGTATCTTGCTACAGCTTCCGAGGATGTACGGATCGAAGATGCCATCAGGGACGCTTTCGAAAAAACAAATAAAGATGTCTACGATAAAGCTCATGCAGGAGATCCTGCGACTGAGGGAATGGGTTCAACAGCCGTCATTTTACTGATTTTTGGACAAATAGCGAAAATTGCCCATGTAGGAGACAGTCGGGCATATCTATATCGTGATGGAAAACTTCGCTTATTGACGAAAGACCACACTCAAGTTCAAAGAATGGTTGACGCAGGCATGCTGACGCCGGAAGCAGCCCGCAACCATCCCTCTGCCAGTTTGCTGGAACGCGCAATCGGGCATCGCTCTACGGTAGCCATGGATATAGGTTCTGATCTGGTTCTTAAAGAGGGTGATGGCATACTCCTTTGCTCTGATGGACTATCCGGGTATGCTGATGACCAGGAAATCGAAGCCGCGATGAATGGTTCATCGACGCCACAGGAAACCGTTAATCGTTTGATCAATCTGGCGCTACAAAAAGGTGGCGAAGATAATGTAACTGTTCAGTTTGTCAGGTATGGAAAAAGATCTGAAGTTCGCAATAGTGATTATAAAGGCAAATTAAAATCGATTTTGTTGGCTGTTCTTATCGCCGGCTTGGTGGGCGCTACAAGCTTCTCAGCATACATGCTAGCCACAAACTCCACCGAGGAGTCTGACGCAAGCCTTCGCAAAGCCATCAATCGAAAAGGCAGTGAACTCATGCAACAAATTACAAAAATTAAAGAACCTGACGAACAGATTGGGCAACACAAAGTCAATGTAGCAGACCACAATCTAGAACTTGTAACTATAAAAAACGCTGAACAGCAGTCGGCTAATCAAATCAGAAAGCTGGAAAACCAATTAGGTTTGGAGAGCCAGGCAATAAAGAGCTTGGAAAATAAATTGAAATCAGCCATTCAACAAAAAAGCATTGCCGAAAAAAGAAGGCTTAGCGCCACCCAAATGGTTAAAAAGCTGGAAGAAAAGGTGTCAGCCCTTAAAAAAAAAGTAAGGACTCTTGAGAAGCGCTTGCAATTGTTCGAGCTAGCACCGGTTTTGTGTTCGCCTGTTAATGATAAAGAGGGTAAGTAAACCTATTGGCGCAGAATCCAGTTATTTTAATTATATTAACAGAAGGCTGATCAACAATAGTAAAAAGATACCCGATACGAGCGCTATAAAATAGACCCAGCGGACTCTACTCTGAGGTTGCTTTATGTTGTCTTCGTTCAACATCCTCAGGAACTCCTGACAGCCTGGCAGGCGATTGTCAGGTTTTTTTTGCAAGGCAAGCATAATAACGTCATTGATATATGCAGGAATAGTGCGAACCAACTCCGCAGGCGGAATTGGCTGCATGTTTACATGAGCTCTTTTTATTGCAAAATCAACATCTCCTGTCGATCTTAAGTCGGCAATGAAGGGTGGACGCCCTGTGAGCATTTCGTAAAAAACGCAGCCTACGCTATATACATCAGTTCTATGATCGATTTCGCGTGGACTGATAATTTGTTCCGGACTCATATAATGGGGGGTTCCGATAGTTTGTCCGGTACGAGTCCGGCGATCCTCGCCGATGGCTAAAGCTATACCAAAATCAATCAAATAACCCCGGCCTTTTTTATCCAGTAACACATTAGATGGTTTCACATCCCGGTGAATGATCCCATGCATATGGGCATAATTTAACGCGTTAAGTAAATCCTGAATAATGGGTATCGCCTCTGAAATGTTTAATCGCCGCTCTGGTCGGCTTTTGATCAAGTCGGCGAGCGACATGCCTTCAATAAGCTCCATGACGAGGCAGTTTTGATTGTCTGCATTAAATACATCCAGCACAGGAACAATATTCGGATGGGTAAGTTTTAAATGCCTGCGACCTTCATCCAAAAAGCGCTTGGAAAAATTGGCATCAAAAAACAAATCATCGGTAATCGCTTTTATCGCAACAAACTGGTTACGCACTTCATCCCACGCTCGCCAAACCTCACCCATACCGCCACTGGCAATTTGATCCTTGATGACATAATGCTTCAGTCGTTGTTCTGAATAAAGGCCCATTGCTACTCACTGCTCTATAATAATTGACATATTGAGGCACTTGCAAAACTCCTTGCAACTGCCATTGGGACAGGACTTTCCTGATTGAGTTTATCAGGAATTGAGCATTGGATAAACTAAATGAGACTGTAACAGTTTGACAAACAACTCGGATAGCACCTCCGGAAACCGCTTACGGAAGCTGCTGAAGCTGTGGTGAGCCGGATGCCTACCGCCCGTTATGAAAAGTACCGGGAAAGGAACCACTTCCACCCTGATTTTGACCGCATCTTTTCAGCCGCAATCGCTTTAAAGTGTTTATGTGATGACTCAATTACCGGTTATCGTCTATAATGCCGCACATTTATTCGTGCGCTAGCGTTTTTCGGCCGTCGTACGGCCGGCTATTTGCTCGAATACCAGAATGGAGTTCCCTAGTGAAGGGTTTGTTGCTCGCCGCATGGCGTTATCGTTTTTTCATTTTTTCATCCATTAAAACCGAGTTGCGCAGCAAATTTGTGCGTAGCAGCTTGGGCGGGCTGTGGATGATTCTGAACCCGCTATCTCAGGTTCTCATTTTTGCCTTTGTACTCTCAGCAGTATTGTCCGCCAAGTTACCGGGGATTGACAACCAGTACGCCTACGCCATCTACTTGATGGCAGGCACCTTGGGCTGGTCGCTTTTTGCCGAAATCGTCAATCGTTGCCTGACTCTGTTCATCGACAATGGCAATATTCTTAAGAAACTGGTGTTTCCGAAAATTGCCTTGCCGCTTATTGTGACTGGCAGTGCTTTGGTTAACAACTCACTGCTTTTTGTCGCGATTCTGTTGATTTTTGGAGTGCTGGGACATTTGCCCAGTATAGCGCTAATATGGTTACCTGTACTTATGGTAATTAATATCGCCCTGGCGCTTGGACTGGGCTTGGCCTTGGGTGTACTCAACGTCTTTATGCGCGACATCGGGCAGATTGTGCCAGTGATCATGCAATTTTTGTATTGGTTCACGCCCATCGTTTATATGGCCAACATTATTCCCGAGGAATACCGAAATTGGCTGGCGTATAACCCGATGATACCTATTATCAAAGGTTATCAAAATGTGCTGCTGTATAACAGAGAGCCGGAATGGGCTGGACTTGGCGTTATTGCTCTTATTGCAATCGTACTGCTTGCTTTTTCCTTGCTGCTGTTTCGCAAAGCCAGCCCTGAAATGGTGGATCAGCTATGAGCGGCGAGCTGCACGTACTAAACCTGGGCAAGTCGTACCGTCAATGGGGCAATGAATGGCGTCGCGTAGCTTCGTGGTTTACGCCATTCATCAGGCCGAGTGAAGAGCATTGGGTGCTCAAAGACGTGAGTTTTTCTATAAGTCCCGGTGAAACGGTCGGCATTGTCGGCCAAAATGGAGCCGGCAAAAGCACACTGCTTAAGCTCATTACTGGTACTACCAGTCCCACTCAGGGTCAAGTCCAGTTGCGTGGTAGCGTGGCGGCCATTCTGGAATTGGGCATGGGTTTCAACCCTGACCTGACTGGGCGGGAAAACGCTTATCATGCTGCTGGTCTTATGGGTCACAGCCAGGCCAAAATCAAACAAGCCATGCCTGACATTGAAGCATTTGCTGAAGTGGGCGAATATTTTGACCAGCCCGTGCGCACTTACTCCAGCGGTATGCAAATGCGCGTAACATTTAGTGTGGCCACAGCGTTTAAACCTGATCTATTGATTGTCGATGAAGCACTATCAGTAGGCGACAGCTATTTTCAGCACAAAAGCTTTGACCGCATACGCCAATTCAGGGATGAGGGTGTCTCCATCATGTTCGTCACCCATAGCATGGGCGATGTCCGCGCCTTGTGCGACCGTGTCATCTTGCTGGACAAAGGCTGCGTGCTCAAAGATGGGCTGCCTGACGAAGTAGTGGACTACTACAACGCGCTCATAGCCGAAAAAGAAAATGCCAAAATCAGTGTTGAGCAGCGCCGTGAGAAAGATGGCTGGTTGCTTACAAAAAGCGGTACCGGCGAGGCGGGCGTTAAATCGCTTCGGTTATTGGATGCGGCTTCGGGCAATGAGCTGGCGGTTGCGCAAGTCGGGCAAGCGGTGGAACTGCGGCTTGAAGCCTCTATTCATGCTGACATACCCAAGCTCGTGCTCGGTTACATGATCCGCGACAAGCAAGGGCACGTGGTGTGGGGCACCAATACCTGGCATACACACCAAATTCAAGAAAACGTAAAATCAGGCGACACCGTCATCTTTAAGCTGCCTTTTACTTGTACTTTAGGGCCTGGTTCTTACTCGGTATCTCCTGCCTTAACTAGCTCAGATACTCACCTAACCGACAATTACGAATGGGTGGACAATCTTCTGGTATTTGACGTCATCAATGTAGATAAAGATGTGTTTATAGGCAGTAATTGGCTCGATGCTCACTTTATAATTTCTCGTCAAAGCTAAGGAATGTGTTTAATGCGTTTTGTATCCTACGCACAAAATTTTGAAGATGTAATGCTTTGGCGCGCTCTCAAACACGTACAGAATGGGGTTTATGTTGATGTTGGCGCTCAGCATCCCATTATTGATTCGGTTAGTAAAGCCTTCTATGAACATGGTTGGCGGGGTATACATATTGAACCCGTGCCGTACTATGCACAGCTATTGCGTCAAGACAGACCTGACGAGGTCGTTCTGGAAATTGCCCTTTCAGATTTTGAGGGTACGCTGGAACTCAACGTGATTGCTGAAACAGGTCTCAGTACAGCAGTGGATGCTTATGCCCAGCTCCACCATAACGAGCGAGGCTTTGATTCCCGGAGGATTCAGGTACCGGTCTTAACCTTGAAGTCTGCTATGCAATCACTTGAGGTCAAAGACGTTCATTGGCTCAAAATTGATGTAGAAGGGCTTGAAGGCAAAGTGCTTAAAGGGTGGGATAGCCAGGCTCTGCGCCCTTGGGTCATGGTGGTGGAGGCAACCATTCCGAACTCGCCTGAGACAGACTACATAACCTGGGACCCTATTCTCACGGCGGCGGACTATCAGTTTGTTTATTTTGACGGTCTTAATCGTTTTTATGTGGCTAAAGAACATATCGAACTCGCTGAGGCTTTTTCTTGTCCACCCAATGTTTTTGATGGTGTGAGGTTGAGCGGACAGGCAAGCTCAGAACTTTGTAAGGGATTGATAGAATCAGTACAGGATAAAGCAAAAGAACTGGCGGCACAAGCCGAAGTTAGAGCACAGCAGGCTGAAGTTAGAGCACAGCAGGCTGAAGTTAGAGCACAGCAGGCTGAAGTTAGAGCACAGCAGGCTGAAGTCAAATCACAGCAACTACATGATCAACTAATCGCCGTTCACCAAAGTACTTCATGGTACGTTACCAAGCTGCTGAGGGCTGTTAAAAGACTTTCAGGTGGTGATTTTTTGCCAATCAGGAAAGTTATACAGGCCGCTAAATTACTGGCTAAAAAAACACTTCGACCGCCATTAGCTGCTTTCATCAAGTATTTTTTTGACGACGAGAAATTGCGTACGAGTCTCAGTCCCATTGTTAAACACATACCCTGGTTGTACCAACGTCTACTTAGATTCGGGGTTAATACAGGCATCGTTCCACCTCTAGCTCATGATTTGACGACACCACCGCAATTTAATCAGAGACAAGCAGCAACTTTTACTTCGGGATTGCCTAATCTCAGTCCTCGTGCCCGGCGCATATACCTTGACCTTAAAGCGGCAATCGATCATTTGAACAAGGAGAAAGGCTAATGCGTATCGTGATTGATATGCAAGGCGCGCAGTCCACTGGCTCGCGCTTCCGTGGCATTGGTCGCTACACGCTCTCCTTGGCTCAGGCCATCGTTCGCAATCGCGGCAGTCATGGGGTGTTTCTTGCACTCAATGGGCTTTTTCCAGAGACTATTGAACCGATACGCGACGCCTTTGATGGCCTACTACCGCAAGAAAATATCCGTGTGTGGCAGTCACCGGAACCAGTGAGCAGTCTGAGTAACGAAAACAACTGGCGTCGCCACACCGCGGAGCTGATCCGTGAAGCTTTTTTAGCCAGCCTCAGACCCGATATCGTTGTCGTCAGCAGTATGTTCGAGGGGCTGGGCGATGATGCGGTCACCAGCGTCGGCACACTGAGTAATACAGTGCCAACTGCGGTGCTTTTATATGATTTGATACCGCTGATTCATCGCAGTCCCTACCTTGAAAACCAGGTGGTAGAAGCATGGTATGAAAACAAACTTCACCACTTGCGCCGCTCCGACATGCTGCTGGCCATTTCCGAATCATCGCGGCAAGAGGGTATACGTTACCTCGGTTTTTATAATGAGTCCTGCGTCAATATTTCGACGGCTGCCGAACCGCAATTTCAGCCGGCAAAAGTTGCTATCGAATGCGAAGCTGCGGTACGCGAGCGTTACGGCTTACTCAAGCCATTTGTAATGTATACCGGCGGCATTGACTACCGAAAGAACATTGAAGGGTTAATTCGTGCCTACGCCATATTGCCCAAGCCGCTGCGAGCCAGCCACCAGTTGGCAATTGTCTGTTCTATTCAGCCTCCCAGCCGGGCAGCTCTGGAAATGCTGGCCAAAGAGAAGGGGCTAAAGGCCAATGAGCTGGTGCTAACCGGATTTGTATCAGAAGAAGACTTGCTGGTGCTCTATAATCTCTGCAAAGTATTCGTATTCCCCTCATGGCACGAAGGCTTCGGGCTGCCGGCGCTGGAAGCCATGTGCTGCGGGCGGGCGGTGATCGGTGCCAATACTTCCAGTCTGCCGGAAGTGATTGGCCGGAGTGACGCTCTGTTCGACCCGATGAACGATACAGCGATTGCTGAAAAACTTGCGCAAGTATTGACGGATGACGCCTTTCGTTCCGAGCTTCAACAGCACAGTCTGGAACAGGCCAGTCGATTTTCCTGGGATGAAAGCGCACGACGCGCACTTGCTGCACTTGAGGCATTACATTTAAAAAAGGTCAACCATTCATTGACGGAGGTAATGCTCGCTCGACGCCCCAAGCTGGCGTATGTCTCGCCATTGCCGCCGGAGCGCAGCGGGATCAGTGATTATAGTGCCGAGCTTTTACCCGAGCTGTCGCGTCTCTACGATATCGACGTGATCGTGGCACAGGTTTCCGTATCTGATCCCTGGATCAACGCCAACTGCACGCTGCGCAGTGTGTCGTGGCTCAAAGATCATACAGACCATTACGACCGGGTGCTCTACCACTTTGGCAACTCCGATTTTCATCGGCACATGTTTGGTTTGCTGGAAGAGGTGCCAGGTATCGTTGTTTTACATGACTTTTTTCTGTCGGGTATAGCAGCCCACATGGATGTCACTGGTTATCAGCCTGGCTACTGGGCGCAGGCTCTCTACCAAAGTCATGGGTATGCGGCCTTGCAGCAGCGGTTTTACGTTTCAGACACTGAAGAGGTGATGATTCGTTATCCTTGCAATTTGGGCGTTTTACAAAGTGCGTTGGGTGTCATTGCGCATACCGTATGCTCCCGGCTGATGGCCGAACAGTGGTATGGTGAGGGGACAGGGCTGGATTGGGCTGTCATCCCTCATCTACGGGTCCCGGCACTAAAGGTTACTAGTGTTGTCGCTCGCCACGCACTAAATTTGAACGAAGACAATTTTATTGTCTGTAGTTTTGGTATGCTAGGCCCTACCAAGCTTAATCAGCGTCTACTTGATGCATGGCTGAGCTCATCATTATCTAAAAATGAGCGTTGCTTGCTGGTGTTCGTTGGTGAAAATCACGAAGGAGATTATGGGATTGAACTTTTAAAAACCATCAAAAAAAGCGGCGTTGAAAAGCGTATTTGCATCACCGGCTGGGCAGATACTACAGTTTTTCGTCAATATTTGGCGGCCGCTGACGTAGGTGTGCAATTGCGCACACTTTCGCGCGGTGAAACTTCAGGAACCGTTCTGGACTGTATGAATTACGGTCTGCCGACTATTGTCAATGCTAACGGTTCCATGAGGGACTTGCCAAGGAATGCAGTATGGATGCTTGCAGATGAGTTTACTGACGCCGAGCTGGTGGAAGCCTTGGAAACGCTCTGGCAGGATGGTTCAAGGCGTAATCAACTGGGTACCCGTGCTCGGGAAGTTATCCTCACTCAACACGATCCGGGTGCGTGCGCCAATCAGTATGCACAAGCCATTGAGTCCATGTACCAACGAGCAGCAACTGGTCAGCACGCTCTGGTGAAAGCAATAGCTGCTTTGGATGATCTGCCTTCTGCTAACAAAGCCCTTGAACTTGTAGCGAAATCAGTAGCTGTGTCATTTTCGCCTGAACCGTCGCAACGCCAACTTTTTATTGATGTGTCCAGCATAGCACAACACGATCTAAAATCTGGAATTGAGCGCGTTGTTCACGCCCAGTTGCTGGAGCTGTTAAAAAATCCACCTAGCGGTTTCAGGGTTGAGCCTGTCTATTTAACAGAACAAGATGGACAATGGTACTATTGGTATGCGAGGTCTTATGCCTGCAAGGTGCTAGGTATTGAACAGGCAAACCTCTGTGATACGCCGATTGATGTAGGCCTGGGAGATGTGTTTTATGGTCTGGATTATTTTCCTGAAGGCGTTATCGAAGCCGCCAAGACTGGTATCTATTTGAAATGGAAAGCAGCCGGTTTATCGATTAATTTTTTGGTTTACGATTTGCTTCCGGTGCTTAGTCCGGAGTTTTTCCCTGACGGCACAGGTATCATACATGCAACATGGCTTAAAACAATTACCGAATTTTCTTCCCG
>JAQTMV010000075.1 GCA_028714175.1 Methylococcales bacterium | reverse complement strand
GCTGGATACCCGCTTCCGGGCGGGTATGACGAGCTTGCGTATAATCTGACAAAGAAAATTAACAAGGCAAGGTATCGATATCCAAAAAAATAAGTTTTGTTTCATAACATTCCACGATTCAATAAAATGAAAATAATTAACAATATTGTAGTTTTTGATCATGACAAATATTTTTTAGCCATGTTGAAAGGATACTGTTATGCAAATCATATTGCGATGATAGAGGCCGACTTCAATATAGATGGGATCAATGAATTAGAAAAATTAAAACCGGCTTTAATCGTCGTTCCACTCGATTTGGTAAGTACCGCAAATAAGAGCCATGAAACTGGTTTATTAAGACAGGCGGGCGCAAGCGGCGATGTAAAAATCTGCGGTTTAAATAAAAACTCAACCGACATTATTTCAACCGGGTTGTCAGCGTGGATTGATGTGATCATAAATAATCCGTTCGATATTGGCGAGATTGACGGGTATGTTAAAAAAACTTTTTTTTTATTGAATACCAGATTGACCGAGAAAAGAATGAACGGGGAAAGACGTTCTGGTCCAGATAGAAGAAGTATCGGAATAAATAATAATGGTGACGGAGGATATAAAGAAACCAAAAATCCGGATTATCCCCATAAATCCGGAAATCCGGGAGTTAAAAATTTCCAAATTGATCAGCGTAACAAGTGTGTGTTATTAAAAGGACGAAAAATCGATCTAACACCCAAAGAATTTGAGCTGATTGATCTGCTGCTAACGGATGTTAATCGCACTTTTATGACTAAAGAAATCATAAACCATCTTTGGCCTGAAAATAACCGGGCAACAAAATCAGATCTTTATCAATATATGCATCTATTAAGAAAAAAAATAGAAAAAGACCCTAATAATCCGCAATGGATTTTGACCGTCAAAGGATTTGGATATAAGTTGAATATAGACAACCCTGTAGAAATGCCTCAGAAGGCGATTTGATTATGTATCAAACCTGTAGCTTGGCATGAATATAAATGCCTAGCCCTACCTGATGAAAAAGCAATCCAATGACGGTATCGTGCATCAAAACGGCTCTATCTGAAATATAGTGGGTATACACAAATCCAAGCTTCTCAATCAGAGTCCCCCCTCGACTTCGCTCAGGAGAGCCTTGTTGTTGATGAATTTGGCGAAATTATAATGTGCAGCGATTCAAGCAATAACCGCCAGGCGAACCTATTAAGCAATAACAAACCATAGAAAGTATTCCATTGATCATCCGTGTGTTCTTACTTCTTACCATTTTCGCTCAAAATGCCGAAATCTTAAATTTGTTCTGCTAAATGTTAACAGTACCTAATTCTACTTTGTCAGATTAATACGCTAGGTCGTCATATCCGACAGGAAGCGGGTATCCCGGTGCCATGACCTATCCTGAGCGAAGTCGAAAGGGCTGAAAACTCAAACCCATCCATGGAGACTGGATTCTCTTCGAGCTCTAACGGGTTACTTACGCGGTCTTCGGTTCCGGCACAAATCTGCCTGGAACAGATTTGTGCTGCTATCCAGACAGAGGGCTGTGAATGCTACACCATTCATAGCGCTGAACAGGGTTGTCAACCTGCAAATTGGGATTCAAAAAATAGCCTGATTAGCAAAAATTTTTAGCCAATGCGCAACACCGGCTGATAAAGTCGTTCCGGCAGGAATGCCGGAATCCAGAAGCCAAGGATGGCATATTGAAATTATATCCCTGTAGCCTAGATACCAGCAATCCCTGCTGGTATGACGATTTTTGCGAATAGCTGATGTATCTTGCTAATCAGGAAAAAAATGATTTATCAGGCTTACTGATTTTCCAGTATTTCCAGCCGCATTAAATTATCATTGGCTTTTTTATAAAACCGGGGAGATGCATTTATTGCCTCTTGTAAATAATTGTTTGCCTCTGCATAATCGCCATTCATCATCGCAATATATCCGGTATTATTATTTGCTTCTGCTGGTGAAGACACCTTGCCAAATGAAATATACGCCTGATCATAGTTGCTTAAGCGAGCTTGCAGCAACGCGTAGTTATAAATTGCCTTTTTAAAGCTGGGATTGATTTGCAGGGCTTTAATATAATAGGGCGCTGCCTCATTTAGTTTGCCGGATGAATAGAGCGCAAAGCCAATATTATTGAGCAATTCGGGCGAATTCGGCAAAATTCTGTCAGCTTTCTTGAAAAAACTTTCAGCTTTCACAGGATTTCCCTGTAAATTGGCAACAATACCCAAGCCGTTATAAGCAGGCCAACTTTGCTGTTTGGCGACAACCCGAGTGAGATTTTCTTCCGCTTCATGATATTTTCCCATCTTGATCAACAGTAATCCGTACTGTTCTGTTGTCTCTAAATCTCCCGGCTGTTTCTTTAATATTAATTTAAGACTGACTTCCGCCAGATCATATTTTTTTAGTTCGATATATAAATCAGCCATTTTTTGCAAAACCCGAACATTATTCGGCTCCAGATCATATGCTTTTATATAATAGAGCTGTGCCAGATCCATCTTGCCACCCTGCGCCGCTTTTTCCGCCTTTTGTACAGCGTCCTCCACCGAAGTTACATTAAGCCCGGTGCTTTGCAAAATCTCTTCGATTTCCTGTTTGTCGCCACTACTCCCCGCTTCTTTAATGTTACCTGGATTGCAGGCTGTCAACAGCACACAACTTAAAATGCCCCCAAAAACTAGGTATGTTACTTTTTTTCTTTGTTTCATTAGTTTTGTCCAAAAAGAAATTTTTTACTTGTCCAGAAAAGTTTTGTTCTCTCGTAGCTGTCCCCGGCATTAGGCCATCCGCTGTAGGTCGTGCTTTGCGAGCCTTGGGAGTTAAGGTGCGCACAGCACGACCTACGTATGCATGACAAAACCAATCTCGATAGCTATATATGGGAATCTCTAAAAATTCAAAAAGCCCCTTCTCCCGCTGCATAGGTACTACAAAAGTCATGAATCCGTGCTGGAATGACTGCAATACGGTTAGTGTAAATAACTTTGTTCCAGCAAGCGAAGCAAGTGCCGACAATGAAGTGCGATGCGTATATTATTTCTACGAATGGTAAAAATTCCGTAATGCAGAAAACCCAAATATTGACACAATTCATTCAAAGATTTGGGCTCTGTATGGATTAGAGTGGGTATTTCCGAAGTCTTCCTGAGCAAGCTATTCTTGCTGTTTAACTTTATCCGTTCGCGGTTAGTTGTGCACACTGTATTTCACCTAGAGCCTTGTGCCAATATTTTTTATTATAATCAAGGCAGGCACCATAACAACCATCAAAAACGCCGGCAATAAACATACAGCCAACGGAAAAATCAGCTTTGTGCCAATTTTAGCGGCCACGGCTTCGGCAGCTTGCGTTCTTTTATCCCTTAGGTCTTCTGAATAAACCTTTAGCGTCTCGACAATACTTGTTCCAAAACGCATACTTTGTGAAAGCGTTGCTACCAAACCTTTGATGTCTTCCACACCGGTTCTTTCAACGAGCCTTTGCAAAGCTTTTTGCCGATCAATGCCCGCGCGAGTTTCGTCAATAACAATATTCAGCTCATCCGCCAATACCGGTTGACTTATGCTGATTTCCTGGGCCACTTTTTGTATCGCCGCATCCAGACTCATGCCGGCCTCGGAACATACCACCAGCAAATCAAGCGCATCAGGAAAAGCCCTGCGAAGAGTTTTTTGCCTATTGGCAATGAGTTTATCCAGAATAAAACTGGGGCCCATAAAGCCTAGCGCTAACAATACTAATGCCGATTGAAATATTATTTGGCCCTTCATTCCGGGAATTAGTGCCATGACTATCAATATGAACAAAGGCAACGAAATCATTAACAACATCCGTATCGCATAATAATGCAATAAACTGTTCCTTCCATGAAACCCTCCATAATGAAGACGCATAGTTGTTCTTTGTAATAACGCCTTATCGGAAGGAACATATACATTATTATATTTACGAAGCTTGTCCGATATAGCATTGGTTTCAACCATTGAAACCGCATCGGAATTTATTTCACGCTTGAAACGGGAACGCACTGGATCAAAAAAATCATCGAATAGCGACATCAGCGCCAAAACCAAAATAAAAACCGCCCCGGACACTATCAAAACAACAGCCCATTGACTTTCTTGTCGATTTTCCACCAGTCCTGTCAACAGTTGCATCAAAAAGTCCATTCAAATTACCTCATGCATCAATATTAATAATGTTCCGTATCCAGTAAGCGGCGACCAACTCCAGACCCAAAAAAATATAGACATACGTCATCCTATCAGGTGATTCAAAAACCGGCTTAAAATATCCAGGATTTAGTAAATTCAGCAGCCCAAACAAAGCCAGCGGTAATAAAAGCAAGATCCGCGCCGAAAACATTCCATCTGCCGATAATGTTTTAATACGTCGTTGTAATTTAAACCGCCCATTTAGTACATCGCTAATTTTCAATAGCACTTCGGAAAGATTACCCCCAGTTTCCCGCTGGATTATAATCGCAGTACTCATGGCTATTAAACTGAGACTGGGAACCCGTTCTATCATTAATGCAAACGCCACTTCAACATCGCGTCCGTAATTGATCTCCTCATAGGTCATGCCAAATTCCTGACTTATAGGTTCACTCATCTCGGTAGAAACGATTTTCATACATTCGGAGAACGGATAACCCGTCCGCAAAGCTCTGGACATCATCTGTAATGCTTCAGGCAATTGCTCTTCAAACTTGTCCAGGCGTTTGGTTTTTAATTTTTTGAGCCACACGATCGGTACTATTGCCACAAAAATAAATGCACCCATGGTGAATATCAGATTATGAAAATACAGCCAGACTATAAATGCGATACCTGTTGAACAAAATAGTGAAATTAATGCAAACCGGTAGGCCATGTGTTGCTTACCTGCCTGGTCCAGTAATGTTTTTAACCTAGGCATACCGGGCAAACGTTCAAGAATCCGTTCAATAGGCCCCAAACGTTTAAGATATTTTGCTTTTATAATCGACGTTTCAGACTCGCCATGCGCCTGCATAACGCCTTCCAATCGTTGTTTTAATTTACGACTGTCTGCCCGGCTCGTTCCCATAGTTGGTAATACGAGGATTTGTGAGGCCATAAAGACCGCTAAAAACACTAACCCAACAAATAATGCCGCCATATCACTGGTCATGTCGCTCTCCTGCCTTTAATTGATATTATTGGTAAACATGGCCAGATCTGCATTAGCGCCTCTTTGCTTCAAATTAGCCATACATTTAGGAATGAGTCCTGTTGCACAATATTGGCCAAGCACCACGCCTTTTTCATCTATCCCGCGCCTGTTGTATTTAAAAACTTCAGACAAGGTAATCACTTCGCCTTCCATACCATCCACTTCCTGGATGCTAATGATCCGCCTGCTGCCATCCTCAAGCCTGCTAAGCTGAATTATCAGGTGAATGGCCGATGCAATTTGTTTTCTGATGGCTTTGGCCGGCATTTCCAGCCCTGCCATGGAAACCATATTCTCCAGACGCGCCAGGGCATCTCTCGGAGTATTGGCATGGACTGTAGTCAGCGAGCCTTCATGACCGGTATTCATCGCCTGCAGCATATCGAAAGCTTCCCCGCTCCTGACTTCGCCAATGACGATACGATCCGGCCGCATTCTAAGACTGTTGCGGACCAAATCGCGTAACGTTATCTCGCCCTTGCCTTCAATATTTGCCGGCCTGGTTTCCAAGCGCAAAACATGGGGTAACTGTAACTGTAACTCTGCGGAATCTTCCAGGGTAATGATTCTTTCATTATTGGGAATATAATTTGAAATGGCATTCAACATCGTTGTCTTACCCGAACCCGTTCCCCCCGAAATCAGTATATTCAATTTAGACTTTGCCGCTCCTTTGAGGAATTCAGCCATATAGCCGGTTAAGGCATCTTTTACTACCAGATCATCGAGCGCCATTTTATCGACTGCAAACCGTCTTATCGACAAGGAAGGGCCGTCAATCGCTAACGGTGGAATAATAGCGTTTACCCGGGAGCCATCCTGCAACCTGGCATCCACCATCGGTGACGATTCATCAATCCGGCGGCCCATTTTCGACACAATCCGGTCAATAATTTTCATCAGATGATTGTTATCGTTAAATTTGACCGGCGTTAGTTCCAGCTTGCCAAATCTTTCAACGTACACTTTTTTATAACCATTAACCAGAATATCGGCAATGGTCGGGTCGTACAGTAAAGCTTCCAAAGGTCCGAGGCCCAATACATCATCTTCAATTTCTTTAATTATTTGATGTCGGGTCTGCGTATTTAAAGGGATAGATTCTTCATCGATTAATTTTTGCGCTACCGCCCGAATCTGTTTTCTTGCTTCTTTTTCTTCTATTCCACTGATCAGTGACAAATCAAGAATATCAAGCAGCCTGGAATGAATACTCTCTTTAAATTCCAACTCTACCGGGGACAATATTTTTAACAACAGTGGCGCTAATGCTTCTTCCGGTTTTTCATTTTGTTTAACCGTTACACCCCCGTTATCACCCACCTTTATTTCAGGCTTGGATATACCAAAACCTTGCATTCTTGTTTTTAACCCCATGAATAGACTCCCATCAATAGTTTAGTGTTAACTTAACTGCAATTTATCTTAATAGGAGTATAGAAGGGTAACCGGTATATTCAAGAGCTTTACAATATGAGCTACTTTAATATAACCAATGCAAATCAATCAGTAATCAATTACTCTAAATTTATCGTAACTATTCAGCTAAGCAACAACCCGCGAATCGCAGATGGCTCGCCCCTTCTCCTGATGGAGAGGGCTGGGGTGAGGAGAAATTCAATCAACAAACTACCTTGCTTTAGATTTCCCTCACCCTACCCTCTCCCGCTGGAGAGGGATATTGTGCTTCGCGCTGAATAGTTACGTGAATAGTTTATTTTTCATCGGCGGGTCGTGAATCATAATTGAAATCACCGGTAGGTCGAACAAAAGTATAAACACCCGGTCTGACAACCAGGTACTCCGCTGCTTTTTCTATTGCATCATGCGGATAAATCGCTGTCATCAAGCCGGTAAAAGGACTTGTGCCGATAAAAAGGGCCGTGCCAACAACAGTTGTAGCAAATCCCCCTATACGTAATGGTATATCCAATACAGTGTCAAGACCCGGCGTCTCGACAGTTTCAATATGCTTACTTTCATTATCGATATTGCTTTCAGCAAAACTTGAAGCAGAAAATGCCAAGGCCGACATAACAATTAAAAATCCAACAGTTTTCATTAATATCTCCAATTTTTCTAACTACTAGGTTATGGTACCAGTCGCCACATTAGCCTTTTTTCATCCTCCTGGGTACATAATGAGCTTCCGGCTATTCCAGAATTTCTTGCAGGTTGACAAAACCCTTGGATTCAATAGTAGCAGAATTTACTTTTAATCCAATATCCCCTATTAATTATCCGGTATTGAAATAACGTAAAGTTTCGAATCAGTATGTTTCTACAGTGGAAAACTCCTGCAGATTCACTTAGCGCGACTGCTTTTTTATGATTTCTGGCGGGGCTTTTTAAAACTAACTGTTGCTACAATGCTGCCAACGCGCTTTCGTAGTCCGGTTCGTTGGCTATTTCGCTGACCAATTGTGTATAAACGATGTTGTCATGCTCATCGATAATAATGACTGCACGCGCTGTCAATCCGGCAAGAATGGTATCAACCAGCTTAACACCGTAGTCATCGGCAAAACCTGAGCGAAAGGTTGATAAAGGAATTACGTGTTTTAAGTCTTCTACTTCACAAAATCGGCATTGCGCAAACGGCAAATCAGCAGAAATGACCAATACCTCGGTATTATACAAGTGTGATGCTTTCTCGTTGAATTTGCGCGTCGAAGCGGCGCAAGTGGGGGTATCCAGACTAGGTACAATATTCAGTACTTTCTTTTTACCTGCGTAGGTTGCCAGCGTCACGTCCGCTAATTTACTGTTCACAAGACTAAAATCGGGCGCTTTGCTGCCTACTGCCGGTAATTCACCGGATGTATGTAATGGATTGCCTTGAAATGTAATAGTTGCCATAAAAGGTTAAGGTACAAGGTTAAAGGTTAAAGGCTAAAGGCTTTGCACCTTGTGTCTTTCGCCTTTCGCCTTTCGCCTTTTGCCTTAATCATTTCTTGCTTTTCACACGTTTCATCAAGCGTTGACGCTTTTGGACTTGCCATTCGGTCATCTTGTTTTTTTTGCCGTGAAAGGGATTGACCGGCGATTTAAACTCCAGGCGTATCGGCGTTCCTGACAGTTTCAACTTGTCACGGAAATAATTCGTTAAATAGCGCTTATATGACGTTGGCAAGGCATCGGTTTGTACGCCATGAATCACTACGATAGGGGGATTTCGCCCGCCCTGATGTGCATATTTCAACTTGATGCGGCGCGTGTTCACTATCGGCGGCTGATGCGCATCAGTGGCTTCTTTCAGGATTCTGGTCAGCGTTGGCGTTGTCATATCAATCATCGCCGAGTCATACAATTTATGTACAACATCAAACAATTTGCCGACACCACTGCCGTGCAGCGCCGAAATCGGGTGTTTTTCGGCAAAATCAAGAAAGGTCAACTTTACATCAAGTTGCCTTTTAACGGTTTCTTTCTGCTCTATCGTTAGCCCGTCCCATTTATTGAGGCCGATTATCAACGCCCTCCCGGCTTCCAGCACCAATCCCAGTAAATGCGCATCCTGATCGGTAATGCCTTCGCTGGCATCAATCAGATAGATAACGACATGCGACTTTTCAATCGCCTGCAAGGTTTTAATCACACTGAATTTTTCAATCGTCTCCGACACCTTGGATCGGCGGCGCATTCCCGCAGTGTCAATCAATGTAAACTGTTTGCCATTGCGTTCAAAAGGTATATAAATGCTGTCTCGGGTCGTACCCGGTTGATCAAATACGATAACTCTTTCTTCACCCAGCAAGCGATTGACTAAAGTCGATTTACCGACGTTTGGCCGGCCTACGATGGCAATACCAATGCCCTTGCCGGTATCATCGATTACTTCCTCATTGCCGGGAGGTAACAGTTGATCAACTCTTGCCAGTAATTCAGGTATACCCCTGCCATGGGAGGCTGCTATTTGTACCGGTTCGCCCAAAGCCAGCGAATAAAAATCCGAAGCGGCCAGATTAGCATCAATTCCATCTACTTTATTGGTAACCAGGACTACGGGCTTATCCAGTTTTCTAAGGTTATCGGCAATTACTTTATCTGAAGCACTGAGTCCTTCACGCGCATCAACCATAAAGAATACGATATCCGCTTCTTCCAGGGCAATCTGTACCTGCTTTCTGGAAAAGCTTTCTATACCTTCGGCATCATCGGCTATACCGCCGGTATCGACAACCAGACAGGCGCGATTACCATGTTTTACCCGCCCGTATTGCCGGTCGCGGGTCAGACCTGGAAAGTCTGCGACCAGCGCCTCCCGGCTTCGGGTTAGATAATTGAATAATGTTGACTTGCCAACATTAGGCCGGCCAACCAGGGCTATAACAGGTAACACATTCGACGTCATTGAGTTCTTAAAGCAGTAAGAGTGCCGTCTTTTGCATAAACATAAACAGTATTATCTACGACGGCAGGCTTGGCATCAATTGCGCTATCAGCAACCTTTATACGGCCAAGCTGTCTGCCATCACTGGTTGAGAGCCAATGCACATAACCTTCAAAATCGCCTACGACGACATAACTATCATAAACAGCCGGGGCTGTTAATTTTCTTTGATGCAAATCCTTTTGCTTCCACAATGATGCGCCTGTGCGCTGATCCAGTTGCAACACATCGCTGCTTGTATCTGATAGATACAGGTAGCGAAAGTCATTACTCAGGCCGGTAGAGGAAAAAATGGTTTCGTTACGCCACAATACATCGCCATCCAGTTCAGAAACAGCGGCGACTCCGCCGTGATAACCGGCAATATAGATCACGCCGGCTACATCTATCGGGTCAGCATCCAAATCTGCGAGCCTTTCGACTTCAGAACGTCCTTTTGGAATGGCGATACTGGTTTCCCAGCCGTATTTGCCGTCAGTCAGACGTAATGCCATCAATTTACCATTATCGTAGCCGACAATCACATTATCCTCAACAATGATGGGCGTACCGACTCCCCGAACGCTTAACGCGGGCACGTTAATTTCATAACTCCACAGTTTTCCGCCATTTTTTTCGTTAAGGGCGATAACAGCGCCATCGGTAGTACGAATAACGACAATGCCATTGGCAATGACAGGCACCGAAAGCACTTCGCTGGACACCTCGGACTTCCAAAGAGTCTCGCCGTTTTCACTATTCAAGGCAACGACTTCGGCATCGCTGGATCCCAAAATGACAGTTCCTGTACCCAGACCGGGGCCGCCGGAGAAATGAATGTCAGTCTCCGCTTCCCAAATCAGATCGCCCGTCCTCAAATCTCTGGCCTGCACCAAGCCATCCCTGTCTGCAGCCACTATTTTTCCTGAGCCGATTGCCGGAACCAGTTTCAAAAAGCGCTCGTCTGACCCTATACCGACGGTTTCCTGCCAGAGTTCCTCGATTTTTATCTCAGGTGTATACTCAAGCAAGACAGCCGGGGGATCAGAATTATCCTCGCCGCCAAGAAAGTAATCCGAAATGCCGGAAATAGAATCATTTAACGTATCAAATGCGGCGCAGCCTGCCAAAAACAAACAGACCAATAAAAGCGAAATCAGGCGCATTATTTTACCGGTTCGGAATTTTGAACCCCACCCTTTTCCGGGGCTGTCAGATCGTCAATCTTGAATTGCAATAACGGTGATTTGTAGCCATTTTCCAGCGCTTTTTGATAAGAACTTCGCGCCAGATCCAAACGATCCAGGGCAACGTACAAATCCCCCACCAATTCATCATAATTGCCTGAAAAACTGGTTGATGTCGCCGGATCAACGTCGTTAATCAACTGCAAGCCCCGTTCATATTCGCCGCTGGCCAGCAGTAAACGTACCTGCCTGATCCTGGCAACATTGCTCAATTCCTTATTCGATCCCGCTGCTATTTTCTTCAGAATCTGCTGTGCTGCGGCCATATCGCCTTGCTGAACTTTTAACTTTGCCTGTAGAAGACCGCTGTAGGCTGCATATTGAGTCTTCGGAAATTGCTCCTGTATGCGCTCAGCCAGTTTTTCCGCGCTGTCTTTTTTATCTGCTCCAATCGCCTGTATTAATTGACTGTATAAAGCCGATGCCTGTTCAGCCTGAGCTTTCTTGTTACCTTGCCAGTAATTCCAGCCCAGAATAACCGCAATACCAAGAACGAGACCCACAATAGTAGATTGCCCGTTTTCTTTCCACCATCTTTTAAAAGCTTCAAGCTGTTCTTCTTCTGTATCGTAAATTTCCACTTGCTTTCTCTTGTTTGTGTTTTAAAAAATATACCTATTCAGGATTATTGCCGGAAACGCATGCTTTCGCTTTCGCTCAAACAGGCTTATTCCGGCCTACAGGTACATAGTGCATGAAATAACTTTATCATCTTACTCCCTCTCCCTCAGGGCTAATCTATGCACACATTTTGGATGTATGCAGAAAAAGCCCTCTCTCTTTGGAGAGGGTTTACTCTGCTCCAAACAATGTGTACATAGATTAGCCCTCTGGGACGACTGCATGGATGCAGGAAGTAGAACAATGCAGGAGCAATTGTCGAGAGGCTTGGATAGAGGGGATACAATACTCAAGTTATTTTTTGCGTATGACATAGCTCTTGCAAAAAAGCAATTGTTTGCTGCCGGGATAAAGTCTGTTGTTCCTGCTGATGCCGCAAGGATTTGACGCTGACCTCGCCACGGTTGACTTCATCTTCGCCCAGAATGACGGCATATTCAGCGCCTGATTTGTCGGCTTTTTTAAACTGGCTTTTAAAGCTGCCGCCGCCGCAATTTACTTGCAGTTTCAAGCCGGGCGCCTCGTTTCTGACAACTTCAGCAAAACGCAAGCCTTCCCGTTCGGCTGTTTCGCCGACACGAATCATATACACATCAACGGTTCTGGTAACGGGGACATTAGCCGACGTTTCTATCAGAGCCAATAAACGCTCTATGCCCATTGCAAAACCTACGGCATAATTGGCTCTGCCGCCCAACTGTTCTATCAGGCCATCATAACGACCGCCCGCGCATACAGTATCCTGAGAACCCAGCTCATCAGTCACCCATTCAAAAACAGTCTTGCTGTAATAATCCAGCCCACGCACCAATCTGGAGTTGATTTCGTAGCTTATCCCGAGATCGTCTAATGTTGCTGTTAACGTCCTGAAATGCTCAAGGCTCTCATCGCCCAGATAAGCCGTAAATTCGGGAGCATTGGCAACAAGCTGTTGCATGGCCGGGTTTTTGGTGTCCAGAATCCGCAAAGGATTTGTCTCCAGCCGCCGCAAACTGTCTTCATCCAGTTCATCCAGATGCTCCTGGAAATAACTGACCAGGCTTTCGCGGTAAACCAGCCGTTCAGCGATAGCGCCGAGGGAATTCAATTGCAGGCGAACCTTATCCCGAATCCCCAGTTTTCTCCATAACCGATCCATTATCAGTATCAATTCAGCGTCAATATCAGGCCCGGCCATGCCATAAGTTTCAACACCCAATTGAAAAAACTGGCGATAACGCCCTTTTTGCGGGCGTTCATGGCGATACATGGGGCCGTAATACCATAACCTGTGCACCTGATTATTTAACAGCCCGTGTTCCAGACAGGCTCTGAGACAACCCGCCGTGCCTTCGGGGCGCAGCGTCAGGGAATCTCCGTTTCTGTCATCAAATGTGTACATTTCTTTTTCGACTATATCGGTCACTTCACCGATAGAGCGCTTGAAAAGTTCTGTTTTTTCAACGATAGGCAGCCGGATTTCACTATAACCATAAGCGCCGAGCACTTCTCTTATCATTTGCTCTGCGTATTGCCAGAGCGGCGTTTGTTCAGGGAGCACATCGTGCATACCGCGAACTGCTTGTATAGTATTTGCCATATTGATTAGCGGTGCCTGTTATTGTGAAACCGGCTTGATTCGTTTTGCTTCATCTGAAAGTGGAAATTTTTCCAATAATAAGTTCTGGTATTCTTTTGCCAGCTCCGCATTACCTAATGCACGCTCTGTTTGAGCGGCAAACCATAAGGTTCCCGAGGTATGAGCCCCAACGCTCAGGTAGCGTTGTAAATAGCCTTTCGCCGCCCAATATTCGCCGCTTTGATAGCTGATTTCCTGCATTTCCAGCAATGCAGGCGCATAGGCATTATTAAGCAGCAGCGCCTGCTTAAAATAGGCTTTGGCTTTTTGTTGTTGTTTCATCGCCATTTGGCAACGTCCGGCATTGGTCAAGGCCAACCACTGCTTGTCGTTTAGCGGCGTTGAAATCGCCTGGGTCAATAAAGCCATGCCTTCTTCAAATTCGCCACGATCACAGAGGAAACGGCCAAAATTATTTTGCACACTCCAGTCATCGGGCTGGAAATCCAGCGCGGTTTGATATTGATCTTTGGCATTATCGTATTCATTCAATTTTTCATACAAAATAGCCAAGGCATTATGTACCTGCGCATTATCCGGATCTTTTCTTAATGCCAGTTGCAAATTCTCTTTAGCCACCTCCAGCTTATTAAGATTCATATAGCGCACCCCGAGCTGCAAATTCACATCAGCAGAATCATCACTTTTAATTTTATTTTCCGTCGATGAGGCGCAAGCGGTCAGGGCAACAGCAAACAGACAAATAACAAGCCGGTTGATTTTTTTTGCTGCGTCAGGCTGCATGGTCTTAATTCACTGTTTTCAGTTTAAGATGTCTGCGGCTTTTATCCTCAACCTGCCCAACCAGCTGGCCGCAGGCGGCGTCAATATCTTCGCCACGCGTCTTTCTGACCGTAGTGACTATTCCCGCATCGTTTAAAAGGGTTTTGAAACGATGAATCGTTTCCTTGCTTGAACACCGGTAAGAAGAATTCGGAAACGGATTGAATGGAATCAAATTGAGTTTTGACGGGACGGTTTTTAATAATTTGATGAGTCCGCGCGCATCCTGCATCGAATCATTGACGCCATCAAGCATCACATATTCAAAGGTAATCGTGCGCCGTGGCGCAATTTTTGCGTTATCCCTGCACGCTTCCATTAACTCTTTTAATGGATATTTTTTATTGATAGGGACCAGTTCATCCCTTAATTCGTCAGTGACCGCATGTAATGATACGGCAAGACTCACATCACACACCTGTGTCAAACGGTACATGGCAGGCACCACACCCGATGTACTGATGGTTACCCGGCGCTTGGACAGACCAAAGGTAAAATCATCCATCATCAGATTCATGGCCGCGACGACATTGTCAAAATTAAGCAAAGGTTCGCCCATCCCCATCATGACGATATTGGTAATGCGTTTTTCTGCACCTAAACGTTTTTGTGCAACAATAACCTGGCCGATGATTTCCGCCGTCGTCAAATTGCGATTAAATCCTTGCCGGGCAGTAGAACAAAACGTACACGCCAACGCGCAACCAATTTGCGATGACACGCATAGAGTGCCGCGCCCTTCTTCCGGAATAAAAACGGTTTCTACGCGATTGCCGCAATGGGTTTGCAAAGCCCATTTGTGCACGCCATCACTGGCGATTTGTTCAATCACTATTTCAGGTGTGGCTATATAACAGTTCTCTGTTAAATAAGCGCGCAAAGGCTTGCTTAAATTGCTCATCAGGTCGAAATCTTCAACTTCTTCCTGATATATCCATTTAAGCAACTGGGTCGCCCGGAAAGGCTTTTCACCGCGTTCGACAAAAAAAGCGGCGAGGCCTTTCCTGTCGAAATCGAGCAAATTGAAGAGCTTGGGCTTAACGGGTTCTGGCACAGATTTCATCATCCGGGAAAAAGAAAGCGATTTCTCTTTTAGCGGTTTCGGCAGAGTCTGATCCATGCACGGCATTTTCATCAATGCTGGCGGCAAAATCAGCGCGAATAGTTCCGGCTGCTGCTTCTTTAGGGTTGGTTGCGCCCATTATTTCGCGATGTTTAAGAACCGCATTTTCACCTTCCAGCACCTGCATCATCACAGGACCTGAAATCATAAATGTAATCAGATCCTTAAAGAAACCGCGCTCGCTGTGTTCCGCATAAAAACCTTCCGCTTGCGCTAGAGTCAAATGCAACATTTTTGCAGCGATGATCTGCAAACCGTTTTTTTCAAAACGGCTGTAAATTTCGCCGATAATGTTTTTTGCGACTGCGTCAGGCTTGATAATTGAGAATGTGCGTTCTATTGCCATTATGTTTTAAAACTCCGGATTGAGAAAAAATGATTGCTGATTATAGCCCAATAGCAGGACTATTTCGAAGATAAGTAGTTATTATTCACCACGAAGTGCACGAAGAACACGAAGTTTTATGTTTTCTTCGAGCGCTTCATGTTCTTCGTGGTAAATCTTTCAAAGTGTTAAGGTCTGCTATCCAAATTCGCGCCTTCTTTTACCGGTATCATCAAATCTGCCGCACTAATACCCAACAACAACGCCGCCGGGCTGGCGATAAAAATGGACGAATAAGTGCCAAAAAATACGCCGAACAATAGCACGATGGAGAAATTATGAATCACTTCTCCACCCAAAAAGAACAAAGAAACAAGCACCAGCAAGACTGTTACGGAAGTCATGATCGTTCGACTGAGCGTCTCATTGATCGAAAGATTCATAATATCCTCGGTCGATTTATTTCTTAATAGCCTGAAATTTTCGCGGATGCGATCATAAACTACAATGGTATCGTTCAGAGAATAACCGATCAGAGCAAGAACAGCTGCCAATACCGTCAAGTCAAACTCCAGCCCTAAAAGGGAGAAAAATCCCATTGTGACAATAACGTCATGAAGCGTTGCGATAATCGCGCCAGTGGAAAATTTCCACTCAAAACGCCAGGCAATATAAATCAAAATACCTATCGTTGAATACAACAAAGCCAAAAAGCCGTCCTCGGCCAGATCGTCACCGACTTGGGGGCCTACGAATTCTACACGCCGCACAACCGCGGGTTCTGCAGTAGTTTTGTTAATAGCCTCAAGCACCTTGGAACTTAAATCGGCGCTACTCACCCCTTCATGAGGTTTCAAGCGGATCAGGACATCTTTGGCCGTGCCAAAATTCTGCACAGTGGCATCGCTATACCCCTCTGCATCTAAAGTATTGCGCAGCACTGTTAAATCTGCCGCTTTTTGATAACCGATCTCAATCAGTGTACCGCCAGTAAAATCAATGCCCATCTGCAAACCGCGTACAGCGAGCGATCCTATCGAGATAAGCGTCAGCACAGCGGAAAATATCAGTGCTATATTTCGGTTACCTATAAAATTTATATTTGTTGTCTTCACAATTAACCTTCTAAAATTTCAACGTACCAGGCTCAACATTTTGCTTGAGTCAGCTTAACCCGACATAAAAACCACCTTTGTCAAGTTATACTACGCTAACCCAACCAGGTGACTAAATGGATAATTTCTCAACCCTGCGGTTCCCGTAGATCCAGTTAATAACCATCCGCGTCCCGGTGATTGCCGTAAACATCGATGACAAAATTCCAATAATCAGCGTTACCGCAAAACCTTTAATAGAACCGGTGCCATAAGCAAATAACACAACAGCTACTACAAGGTTGGTAAAATGGGAGTCAAGGATGGTCGCAAACGCTTTATCATAGCCAATAAATATAGCGGATTGCGGTGTATGGCCATTTTTGAGTTCTTCTTTTATCCGTTCAAAGATTAACACATTGGCATCAACCGACATACCCACAGTCAGGATAATCCCCGCAATACCCGGCAAGGTCAGCGTTGCCTGCAACATCGACAAAATCGCCACAACAATAACCACGTTAAATGCCAGCGCCAAGTTGGCAATCATGCCAAACAGCCTGTAATAAACAGCCATAAACAACACAACCAAAGCAAAACCCACGACAAACGATAACATGCCTTTGTCAATGTTATCTTGTCCAAGGCTAGGTCCTACGGTACGTTCTTCAATAATATCGACCGGTGCGGCCAGTGCTCCCGCCCTTAATAACAATGCCAGGTTGCGTGCTTCCTGAGGGCTATCCAAACCGGTGGTTTGAAAGCGTTTACTGAATACGCCCTGGATAGTTGCGACATTGATAACCTTTTCAACCTTCTCCTTATGGCGTACTTTTTGACCGTTAATAATTTTGGTGTCAACTTTATATTCAATAAATACGACCGCCATAGGCTTGCCAACACTAACCTTGGTAGTTTTAGCCATCTTGGCTCCACCAATACCATTCAATGAAATATTTACCGAAGGCCTGCCGTCCTGATCAACGCCGGAAGAAGCATCAACAATCTGATCACCCGTCACTATGACGCGCCGGTCTAACAGTATCGGATTGCCGTTTCTTTCATAATACAAGCGGCTGCCAACAGGGACGTGCCCTGCAACCGCCTGTTGCACATCATGCTCAACATCAACCATTCGATACTCCAGAGTAGCTGTCGTACCCAGAATCTCCTTGGCGCGCGTAGTATCCTGCACACCGGGCAACTGAACCACAATACGATTCTCGCCTTGCTGCTGAATAACCGGTTCTGCAACACCTAACTCATTAACCCGGTTACGCAACGTAGTCATGTTTTGCGCAACAGCAAATTTCTTAATCTCACGAACTTCTTTTTCAGAGATTTTTAACCAAACCTGATCCTGGGATTCCGGCTCGGTAACATCCAGTGTACGAAAATCCTTGTCCAGGAGCGTCAACAGCGCGGGCTTGTCATCTGCCGTTTTCAACGTAACCTTGATTACACCATTGTCTTTGGAAACAGACTGATAACGTAATTTTTCGCTTCTTAATGCCAGGCGAAGATCTTCGGTATAGCGGTCTTCAGCTTGCTTGACGGCAGCATCCATATCCACTTCCAGCAGAAAATGCACACCGCCGCGCAAATCAAGACCCAGATACATGGCTTCAGCGCCTATGGCTTGCAACCAGACGGGTGTCGTAGGCGCCAGGTTTAAAGCAACGGTATAATCGCTACCCAATGTATCCCTGAGCAAATCAGCTGCTTTAAGCTGATCGTCGGTATTATTAAACCGCGCTAAAACACGTTCACCCTTAAATTCAAAGGCTTTGACGCCAATCCCGGCAGTTTTAATGGCCGTCTCGACCTGGTTTGCCTGTTCTTGCCCTAGCTTGGCGGCTTGCGGGGATGACACCTGAACAGATGGATCATCGCCGTACAAATTCGGTAACGAATAAACAAGTCCGATGACAAAAATAATCAGGACTAATGAATTTTTCCAAAGTGGGAAACGGTTTTGCATGTGTTATTCCAATAATTGAAGCCTGTCGTAGGATGGATAGAGCACGAAGTGAAACCCATCCTGCTTATACACTGCCATTAAGTTAAGCGATTTAGTTCCTTCTCCCTTGAGGGAGAAGGTTAGGATGAGGGGGGATTTTAAAAGCATTTTTCCTTTTGGATTCCCCTCACCCCAGCCCTCTCCCGCAAGGAGAGGGAGTTTCTTTCTTAACTTAATGGCAGTGATCCTACACACTACGCTCTGTAATATTAAACTTTAACTACTTTTTAGCTATCGCTTTATTAGTTATTGCTTTATAAGTTCCTTTAGGCATCATGCTTTCAATGCTATGGCGCTGTACCTGAATAAAGGTATTGTCACAGATTTCAATCTTGACAAAATTATCATCCAGATCAACTACCTTACCTAAAATTCCTCCCGATGTTACCACTTCAGCGCCCTTCGTCATCGCAGCGATCATTTGCTTCTTTTCCTTGGTACGCTTGGCTTGCGGGCGCAGAAACAAAATATAAAAAAACACCAGAATACCCAATGGGAACAGCATACCTTCAATGCCGGGTTGTTGGGCAGCGGGTGCAGCAGCAGCTACAGCTTCAGAGATAAAGAAACTCATTGTTATCCTCGGTTGTTATTATTTAATAAAAAAGCTGATTATTATGCCACAGTCGGCATGGCTTTTCCTCGTTGTTGATAAAATTGCTGAACAAAAATATCCAGCTCGCGCTTTTCAATCGCATCACGCAAGCCTTGCATCAGACTCAGATAATAATAAAGATTATGTATCGTGTTAAGCCTTGAACCCAGCATTTCCTTGCATTTATCCAGATGACGCAGATACGATCTCGAATAATTTTGACAAGTATAACAGCCGCAAGATTCATCCAGCGGCCCGGTATCAAACTCATATTGACTGTTCCTGATTTTAATCGCGCCGAAACGGGTAAAAAGATGACCGTTACGCGCATTACGCGTCGGCATTACACAATCGAACATATCAATACCCCGCCTGACTGCTTCTACCAAATCTTCCGGCGTACCTACACCCATTAAATAGCGTGGTTTATCAACCGGCATTTTTTGGTGTATTACATCCAGCGTCGCCATCATTTCATCTTTGGGCTCACCCACTGACAAACCGCCGATAGCATAACCGTCAAAGCCAATATCCACCAACCCGTCTATCGATTCCTGACGCAAGTTCTCATACATGCCGCCTTGCACGATGCCAAACAAAGCCGATGGATTATCGCCATGCGCCGCTTTACTGCGCGCCGCCCAACGCAATGACAAGCGCATGGAATCGGCTGCTTCCTGAACCGTAGCAGGATAAGGCGTGCATTCATCAAAAATCATTACAATATCAGATCCCAGATCAAGCTGGACCTGCATCGATTCCTCCGGCCCCATAAAAATCCGGCTACCATTGATCGGTGATTTAAAAGTCACGCCCTGTTCGGTAATTTTTCGTAACTTGCCCAGGCTGAACACCTGAAAGCCGCCGGAATCGGTCAGAATGGGTCTATCCCAGCGCATAAAATCATGCAAATCGCCATGCGCCTTAATAACTGGTGCAGTTGGGCGCAACATTAAATGAAAGGTATTGCCGAGAATGATTTGCGCGCCAAGTCCCGTTAAATCTTCGGGAGTCAATGACTTAACCGAGCCATAGGTGCCGACAGGCATGAAAATAGGCGTTTCCACAACGCCACGCGCAAAAACAAGACGGCCACGCCGTCCATGACCGTCAGTATTGAGTAAATTAAAATGCATAAAAATTATATAGAATCGAACAGAATTCAGTGGCGGTTTTAGCTGAAGACTATCAAAGCATTACGAACAGATTAGTTTCCTTTTTATAGCCATTTTCTTTCGCAAAATTAAGCATTTGTTTTAATACCTGAAGCAGATTTAACTGGTTGTTGTCACTGGTCTGATTTAATAGCCGGTTAAATTTTTGGCATGCCTGGTATGGACTAACACATTAATGTATATCGTTTTAACGACACAGTTTACCCGGTATTGATCGGGTTCCTTCCGGAAAAACAATCATGGCACCGCCGGACTGCAACCACTCTACACACTCGGCTATCATTTTTTTAGGAAGGCCGTTACTGATATAGCCGGCATTTAGAATAGGCCCGCGCATGAAAGGATAACGCAACAGGCTTTCCTTTACAATGCAGTATGCCTGTTGAATCCGGCTGATTAGAAACACAATATCTATCAGCGTTGGATGATTGGCAATTATCAGTTGTCCCGGACGATTAAGTTTCTCCAGGCCTTTTATTTCGTAAGTCATGATACCGATTCTGTGCATCAGCCCGATGAACACATAAGCGCTGTCCCCCGGCTTATTCGCTGCAAGCGATTGCCGGGTAAAAAGGACAGCGCCGGAAAAAACCAGAAATCTCAATATCAAACCGGCCAGACCGAAACTGAAAAAGCTGAAGTCTGTAGCAAAAAGCCGCCAGCCGTATGATAACTTGCGGATTATTTTTTGTGTCATATCCTGCTACGCTCCTGATTGCCTAAACTCAACGATCGTTCTTCAGCAAGAAGAAACCTTAAAAAGGACTGGTAATTATGCAGGCTACCAATTATCAGAATTGTCGTCATTGTAGGGTTGTGCTTTAGCATTATCGGGAATTTTCGGTGTTTTTGCCGATCTGAGTAAAATTAATGCACTGCCTAAAACGAACAGTACCGCGACTATAAACAACACTATCCACATTTCTATACTCCTGATTTTTTGGTTTGCGTGACGTAAGTTACGATAGAATATATGCTGCACAGTTCATTTATACACAACAACATGAAACAAGTCGAACTCCTTTCTCCTGCCGGAACCCTCCGAAACATGCGCTATGCCTTTGCTTTCAGCGCGGATGCGGTCTACGCAGAGGACTACCGCGCTACAGTCTCAGAGTGCGCAACAATGATTTTCTTGCCGGCAACCTTGCCAAAGGCATTAATGAAGCACACAAACAGGGTAAAAAATTTTTCCTGGCCACAAACGTAATCCCTCACAACGCCAAGGTTAAAACCTTTTTGGCCGATATAGCATCGATTATCGCAATGAAACCGGACGCCTTGATTATGGCTGATCCCGGTTTAATTATGATGACCCGGGGAGCCTGGCCGGATATATACCTCAAGCGGTCAAGTTTGCGGATTTTTTTCAAACAGCTGAAACTTTGGGTTCAAGAGGGTTTTTATCTGCTCACTATATGTGGATTTCACCTTGTCGAGGCAGTCGTCAATGGCGGCTTTGAATTGGTGGAAAGTTTCGTAATAGCGATTGTAAAGGCATTGCTTTTTGGTGAATTTCCACAAGCGTTCGATCAGGTTCAAATTTGGCGAATAAGGCGGCAAAAAAAGCAGGTCAATCCCGAATTCCTTGGCCTTGGCTATTACTTTATCGCAACGCTGATAACGCGCGTTGTCCATGACCAAGGTGATGGCGGTATGGTTTCGGGATGTAGGCGTTATTGGTGATTGTGATCAATTCGGTTCCCTTGACGCTGAAAGCGCCCAGGACATTTTAACGGCTACGTCCCGCCGAGGAGGAGTTGAGAAACAGGCGTTCGAAACACCACAGTAGCCCTAAAAAAGCGCCCATCACAAAGTGCGCCGCATCAACAAAAAAGACCCGGCGTTTACCTTGTTTTTTCTCTTCCAGTAAGGGCTCAAGCTTACCGTGTAGAAATGCTTTCTGCTTGTCCGGGTCGGCTTTCGAGGGGACCACCCCCATTTTGCGACACTTCATGCCGAGGTGTTTACGCATAAAATCGCGGCAGGCGCTTAACGCCGGTTTAATCTCCGTGAGTTTTTTCAATCGTGTGGCGCATTAAAATTTGGGTTTTATAGCTGACTTATTTTCCGCAAACATGACCGCGCGAAGTATATATTAACCAGATTGTTTTTATTCAGTCTGCAGCTTTGGCAAATTCAGTATCGCTTCATTTTATTCGATGTACCTTATATATACTCCACGCGATTAAGTTTTCGGTTTTCTCTTAAAATAACTGGAAGCTCAAGGTCATCAAGCTTCGCATCTGATTTTTGTAACGGGTGCCGAGTTCAGTGATGCAGGCATTAATGCTGCTTCTAAAAGCGTCGAAACGGTCGTAATGTTTGCTATACAGAACCTGTTTTTTAAC
>JAQTMV010000074.1 GCA_028714175.1 Methylococcales bacterium | reverse complement strand
TCCGGCCAAGCTCCGCGTGTTCTAATCCAGGCTAGCCAGGCAATCGACCGACTCATTCAGGAGGCTAAATTGGCGAACTGAAAACTTGACTCCATTTTAAAGATCAATCTCACTCAAGGAGCTCTAGCGAGATTCAGCCCTGTAGCTCTACAATTTAACCGTCGTACGGGGTTGCCCCGGGTAACATCAATTATTATATTTAGAGTATTAGATACTTTATATGATGAGTTCTTGATCTAGATCAATATTGAGTTCTAATTTTAATGCAAGAATAGCAATTCCCGTATAAGGGTCGAAAAAGGTCTGCTTCCCACCAGCATTTTTAGGTAGAAGCATCTGTATGTTTAAATTAACAAACGAGAAAAAGTCTATGAAAATTATTAGCCATTTATTATTGCTAGTTGTTACTATGATAACGCTTACGGCCTGCGATTCAGGTACAGGTCCGAGTAAGCCGGCTGCTACAAATTCTGCACAATCATCTATAAAATAGACGCTTTTTCAAGCGGATTGAGTTGCTGGAGAGCCGCGCCTATCTGCTGAATTTTTGCGATAGGCAATTACTCAGTCAGTGTCCGAAAGAGGGTTAGTAACAGGGTTCGACAATTGACCTTAATAATTTAAGGTCAATAATTTGAATGCCGCGTTGCTTGACAGAAATAATACCTGTTTTCCTTAGCTTCGTGAGCTGGCGACTGATTGTTTCGTTGCTAAGCCCTAAAAAATTGGCAATATCCTGACGGCGCATGCTCAATTTAAATTCAGTATTTGAAAACCCCAACGCACCATATCGTCTTGACAACATCAACAAAAACGTTGCCATCCTTTCTTTTGCCGAGCTATGTCCAAGTAATAATATCTGGTCATGATCAGATGCAATCTCCTTGCTTAAAATTCGCGTCATCTGGTGTTGAAGACTGGGTATTTCGACGCATAACTCGTTCAGACGCGATAAAGGCAATTCGCAGACTGAACCTGTTTCCAGCGCAACAGCATAACAGCTAAATCGTCCATGCAATAAAGCATCTAACCCCGTTAACTCACCTGGCAGATAAAATCCTATGGTTTGCTCGACGCCTTCGGAATTAACTATAAAACTCCGAAAAGAGCCTGATTTAACTGCATATAAGCTTTGACACTCCTCATCCTGTGAATACAATAATTCATCAATCCGTAAAGGCCGTTTATTTTTTATAATGGTTGCAAGCTGTTCTAACTCATTTATCTGGAGTCCGCAAGGAAGACATAAATCAGATAATCTGCAAGTTAAACATGAAGTTAATGGCGAACTGGGTTCCATTGCATTTAGCCTGTTTTGGGTTATTGTATGAAGTAAAAATCGGAGACAAAATCAGGATATAAGGATGGGCAGTTTTTGCCCACTATTGATCAGACGTTGTGTTAATGATTGGCATGTTGTTTGTACTCGCGGGAACACCTTCGGCTCTCTCGGAATTTCTCCGATCTGCAAATCCCGCCGTTTGTGAATCACCGCCAGATATCAATATGAGTGATTGGATATCCCGCAACTCCTGTTCCGCGGGCGTGGTTTTGCCTTTCTCTGCGTCTTCCTGTCCACGCCGGATATTCTCCAGTACAAAGAGCCGGTACATTATCTCTTCCATGCCCGCGTCATCGGGCAGGTTGGTGATGGCACCTTTCTTGAGCGGTTCCATAACGATTGACCTTTATAGTGTGAGTTTTGGTAGCCCTTGAAGGTACGTACAGCATACTTTACCTGGCTCCTGGATTTTATGGATTAGCTGCCATATAATGAATAAATAACGTTGGGTTTTGCTGTTGTAGTCTGGCTCTGCGTTTAATAATGGTTTCATTGAGACCATTTTCTTTGCTTCTCACTAAACTACACATCAATTGCAACGACGCATTGCCCGCTCCTACACAATCGAGTGTAATAGCGATTTTCGCAAGCGCTGGTTTTTTTAGTACCATCCACGCTGGAAAAAATGTGGGTTTCAGCTCAGGCTCCAACTCGTTATAATGCTGCCAATCTGATAACAACAAACGATTACAAGTGCTTTCAATCACTGTTTCTGCTACTACAGGAAATGTCATAAACAATCTGAACCAACTCTCTAATCCTTCCAGTTCTTTATTCAACTTGAAACAAGCTTCGCCATAACGAAATATTAAAACAGGTTGTTTGATCCAGTCCGCTTCTCGAGTAATAGAAGAGAGTACTTGCTGCCATTGAAAACCTTTAAAGGCAGTAAAACTTAAATGTTCTTCAGGTAATTCAGCATCAAAATACCTGTCAGCGACTTCGACAGAAAGCATATGCCATAAAGGCGTAAGGAAATCATGCGCAAACTGCCCTAAAACATCAAAAGCCAGTGGTGTAATTGTTTGCAGTAACAATTTGATTTTTCTGACGCTGGTTTTCCTCGATAGTGTTAATTCATTTTGAAATGTCAATAAACGAGCAAATTTTTGGTAATTTTCGGGAGCTAGCGATTTTAGTTGGCTCATTAAATATAAGACATTATCTCCACGTTTATCAATGATGGCCCTGATCAGGTCATTGGCAGCACAAACGGGCGCGCTGTCATAAAACAAATCCATCTGTGACCGATCTTTGCCAGGTTCATAATCTGTTGTGAAAATGATTTCATTCGCCGGACAACGGCAAAAATGGAGTGTTTGGTTGGCCACAGATGTATACGAGTGTCGAAAAGATTCAAGCTTCAATTTTTTGGTATAGCGCTGAACAATCTCAAGATCAGCGATTATCGCCGGGATCATTGCTTTAAAATGATCTTCTAAATAAGGGGTTTCACCTTTTCTCCACTTCTGGTAATCATTGTAATCAAGAAAGCCTTCTCTAAGTAACCAATTTAAAACTGAAAACTTTCCTTCTTCAAATAGAATTAAATCGACTTGATTATGGATTATTTGATTCGACATTAAATTATTTAGAAATTGAATTGCTGTGGCTTCGTTATGGTGGATTGCTGGAGCGAATCTACCCTGCAATTTACCTGACATACGGCCTGCCGTCCATAATAATTTTAGATAAGGCCGCTTTGAAATAATTTGTAAACCCCATTGCCGATGTTCCTAACATCTTCAAACATATTGGTAATTTGATAAGTTAAAATAAAAAACAGGGGATAAAAAAAGTGGGGTTTTGAGAGCGACCAGTTTATTATCAATTTTACGCTTTTACTATGGACAAGAGAAATGTTTCCCAGTGAAGCGATAGTCATTCCGATCACTGCGCCAGCGATAATGTCAGTAGGGTAATGCATCCCCAGATATATTCTTGGAAGACAGATAAACAATGTGGTATATGCAAGTGCAAAAGCACCAACTTTCCTGGATACAAATAATAAACCGGTAGATAGAGCAAAAAAATATACTGCATGGTCACTTGGGAATGAGGTCCAACCTTCGAGGATAGTTTCCTCCATTCCATATGGAATTAAGAAAACCAAGCTTTCCTCTTGAAACGGCCTGAGACGAAATGGCAAGGTTAACGCCAAAACCCGGCCAACCAATATCGCTAAAAAGCAACAAAGCAGAGTTGAAGTTAAATGCTCACGGTTAAGTGATTGACGTTCATCAATTTTAAACCATGCCCACCATATAATAGTTACTAATACGCCCCCTTTTAATAAATTAGAGTTGGATAAAAATAAAATGGTTTTGTCAAATGCCCATGAATTTTGAGAAAACTGGTTAATATAGGTGATTATATTAAGATCAAAAATATTCATACTCACTATTCATATTCGAAAAAATCGGGAAAATCGGGGCCAGATTAAACACAATCCCTCTCAAGAAAGACACTTAAACCGTATTAAATTTATTATAGTAGGCAATGCTCAACTTTTGAGTCCGGTGGGCAGGGTTTTTTTACCCACCAATAACCAGACGATCAATTTAAGGAGGGGCACAAAAAGCATGTGCCCCTCCCCCTGATTTACCTCAGCAAAAACCTATTTGAGCTGCTGATAATACTGGGCCAATTCCTTGATTTCCTCATCACTTAATTGTTGTGCAATCAAACGCATGCGGCTGTATATATCATTGTGCCGCCGGCCGTTTTTATAGTCCAGCAAGGCCCTGGCAAAGTAATCGGCCTGTTGTCCTGCCAATGCAGGAATATCCTGTTTTTCGCCCTGACCTTTGCCGCCATGACAAACAAAACAGGGCGGCAGGATGCGTTTGCCGTCACCCTGTTCAACCATTTTTTCAGCTCTGGCGAGATTCTGGCTGCCCGATTTATTTTCTGGCGGCGCTAAGGAACTGAACCAGACTGCCAGATCAGCGGCATCCTGTTCACTCAGTCCTTTAGCAATGCCGGTCATCTGATCATGACTACGACTGCCATTGGAATAATCACGCAGCTGTTTGTAGGTATAGGTGCCGAGCTGACCTGCAAGTGCCGGGATCGCGGGAAGCGTTTCATCATCCCTCGTTTCCTCCTTCATGCCCTGGCCTTTATCACCATGGCAGCTTTTACAGGAATCCGCCAGTTCCTTGCCCTTGTTAATATCGCCGTTTTTAACCCGGTTCAGAACTTCAGGTGTCCAGGCAATTTGCGAGGCTGGTTCAGCATTCACCACAACCGGTGCAATAAACGCTAGTAATAACAGCATTCGTTTCATGTTTAAAATCCCCATGGCGAAGAACCGGAACTGTCCATAAAAAAGAACTGCAAGATGGGATAGCCGAAGCTGATGGCCATTAAAACGGCAATCACTTTGTTCCAGAGTTTAATGTCATTCAGCCATTCAGGAAGCGACTCTACCGCATAGATCGGCTCGGCAAATTCAATTTGTTGGTCAAATGCTTCTGCAGCCGGATTCAACTGAGTCTTTGCCAGAATGTAGATAAACAAACAAGCCGAACCCAGAAGTATCAAACCGCCAAATATCATCATGAATTCGTAGGGCTTCCAGGCCAACGTCAGCAAATTATTGTAAACAACACTGGAAATACGGCGGGGCTGACCTAACAAACCCAGTACATGCCAGGGTGTCGTCAGGATACTCATGCCTATAAACCAGGTCCATAACTGAACCAGAGCCATGGAACTGGAAAATAACGGTTTTTTTACCAGTGTTGGCCAGAAATAATAGGCAATGGCAAAATACATAATGACGGTGGTGCCGGCAAAAATCAGATGAAAGTGACCGGGTACCCAGGCGGTGTTATGGATCATCGCATTCATCGCATAACTGGCATTGACTATGCCGCCAAAGCCGCCAAAAATCAGCATCAGCAGCGACAAGATTACCGACAGCACCATCGTATTGGTCCAGGGCAAGCTGATTATCCAGCCGAACAGTCCTTTGCCTCCGCGCAGGCGCCCGGCTATTTCCAGCGAGGCAATGACGGCAAAACCTGTTACCAGGGTTGGCAGGGCGACGACGAAGGTGCCGATGGCGTGTAACAACTTCCAGCCCTTGGCCTGTTCCGGATCCATATACAGGTGGTGAAAACCTATCGGCAAGGAAAACACCGCCAATACGATAAATGCCAGTCTGGCCATTTCATCGCTGAACAAAAAGCCGCCCGCCTGTTTAGGTACAAACACATAAAAAGCGGTATAGGCAGGGATCAGCCAGAAATAAACTATTGGGTGTAAAGTCCAGGCGAATAATGTTCTGGCCAGCCCCGCATCAACCGTATCGATCCAGCCCAGGGACAAGGGGATTAATTGAAAGAGCACCTCCAGGGCAACACCGGCGCTGGTCCAGAGCCATAACAAAGCATTCATAGCCGTTGCAAACATGGCTAAAGGTACGGGTTGTCCGGTATTGGCTTTTTTCCAATGCATAAACATCACCAGCATGATGACGCACCAGACCCAGGAGCCGACAACCAGCAAGGTAGCGCCGATATAAAATACTGCAGGCGCAACCATGGGGGGGTAGAACGTATAAAGCACCGATGCCTTGCCGGTCAGCAAGGGAATGGCAGCCAGCACGACGCCGGTCAAAGCCAGCCAGAAGCCAGCCCATGCCAGCGGCTTGTTCCATACCGGTTGCTTTAAGCTGGTCGTGGCGATGGTGTAACCAAAGCCCATAATAAAAAAGAAGGTTAGTACAAACGCCATCAATACCCCATGCGTACTGACCGAGGCAAAATAAACGCTGGGCGAATCCAGCGCAGGGATAAAGCCGCTACGCTCCAGTACCTGATATTGACCCATGAAACAGGCCACAATAAAGGCAATAAATGCCACCCAGAGATGGCTTAACGCCAGTTTTCTTGTCGCTGCATCATTCATTGTTTGATACTCCTTTGGCGGGCGACTTTACCGGAGCAGTCCAGTTTTCTTTGGCGATTACAGAAATATTGCTCCACATGTGGTTATGACCCAAGCCACAATATTCATTACACAGCACCGGATATTCGCCCGGTTTCGGAAAGGTCGTGATTATTTCCGCAACATAACCCGGCACAATCATCGTGCTCATATTAGTCATCGGGATATGAACGCCGTGTAAAACATCCATACTAACCCAGCGAAAGGTTACCGGCGTCTCGGCAGGGACATCAATGTGTTTCGGGAAAAAGGAATAACGCCCGGCGACCATTCTGACTGTGACATGGCCCTTGGCATCAACTTGTACGCCCAGATTGTCTTCAGCAAATTCTTTATTCAAATGCAGACTGGCAGAATCAACTGTTTCGACTTTACCGGGTGGATTAACGCCGTGGAAAAACGCATCAATAACGATGATGCCGACAAAAAGACCGATCACAATAAGCGATATAGTGATCCATTTTCGTTCCAGTTGATCGATATGAATAGCACGCAGTTGCGCGTAAAAATCACACAGTTGCGAATTTAAATTTTGCAAGAGCTGTTCACATTTTTGTTTTAATGGCTCTGTTTGCATAATGGAACCCTAGCCTCGCGTCAGAAACACGCCGTAATAAAGAAACAGCCACGCGACTACCATACCGCCGATCACTACTGACATCAGCGCAAAAGTACCAACAGGGGGGCTTTCGAGAATACGCTTGCGATCTTCTTCACTCATTTTATCCATCTCGGTCTCTCTTGTTATTATTGAATCGATTCCATTATAACTGCATGGCAATTTAGATGAAAAGTTTAGTGTATCTCTGTCTATAGCTATCTACACAAGTGTCAGCGCCTTCTCCGTTGAGGGAGAGGGAGCAAAAACTTAATCCATATTCTGATAGACTTCTTCTGTAAAGCGAGGTGTACAGATGGCTAAAAAAATCAGGTCTTCAGTTCCGGTATTGGTAATTCTCTGTGAACACAGCGGCGGAATAATAACCACATTACCAGCCGATACCTGTTGCGGCTCTAAATCAGCGACTTCAACTGTTGCTATCCCTTCAAGAATAACGTATCTCTCGACAACACCTTTTAAACGGTGCATTTTGGTGGTCACCCCTGGCTTAACCCGAGCTCTGGCAATGGACACACCGGGATCTGCCGGTGAGTTTGACAATTCCAAAATAAAACAGCCTTCTTCAAAGTAGTATTCATCGGCTTCATTGGGTTTTAAGATTTGGGTTTGCATGAGTGGCTTACTCTCTAAAAAATACGGCCATAGATAAAATTGGGTGGGTAAATATACCTGTGCCCTTCGGCTAGCTAGCTCTTCATTCATTCTGAGCCTAGCCGAAGGATTCACAAAAAAGGGATATAACTGGGGTCAAAGCAAACTTATATCGGGTTTTGGTCAGCGCGTAAGATGTGCTGAACAAAGGGAAGCACATCTTACGCGATTGATGCGCTGTGCGCCTCAGCGCACTCTAACCCTGCGGGCTAGTCAGCGTCCCACAATACCGGGAATGCCTTGCGTACACGGTCGATGTGTTCCTGTTCGACATTTTTCCCCCGCAAGGTAACAAGTAGCGCGTAAAGGTCGTGGGTGCTGACCTTGAAGGTCTGTTTTGGGTTTGAGCCCAGGGATTTCGACAGGCGCTTGATGGTGATTTGGAACGGTAATGGTTTCAGGACTGGCCGCACGGGCCGCGACAGTTCGTTCTCAATAATTTCTTTTTCGTTTCCGGCTGGCGCCTTTAAGGCCTTCTGAAGTATTTCCCGTGCTCGAGTCCAGGAAAGCTCTCCGCTCGCCAACTTTTCGCGCATCAATTCCGTGGTCAGCGGGGCGTATCGGATGATGTCGTCGATCCAGCTGATGCTTTTGTCGAAGAACTCGGCGATGCGGTCCTTAGACCAATTGGCATTGTTGAGATAAATTACGGTCTGGAAATAATCCGTTATCCGTGTGTCGACACGGTCGGAATTCAGTTTAAGATTGAGCGCCTTGATCTCGTCAGGATCACCGGTAACGATGCGTACGTCGACCCGGTCGAAATACCCGGGGTTTGACCTGCGGATGCCCTGAATCGCCTCCATTCGATGGAATCCGCCCACCAGGTAGTATTCTTTGCCGTTGCGTTCCCACACCACCAGCGGTTCAAATAACCCGTTGGTGACGATATCTTTCTCGAGGTGAGTGACCTTGGCCCGATCCAAATCCCGGTGATTGGTTAAATTATGGTGAAATTCGATTTGATCAATGGGTAAGTATTCGTACCGTTTGGTAGCCAGCATTGTTTGTTCTCTTATCGGGAAAGAAACTTCTTGGGAAAATCAGGGATTCGGGTGATGTTATAGAATTTTAACGCTAGCTTGCCAGACATTACAACGCTTTTTTCCCTGCAAACTTAAAGAACCGTGGCAATAATAGCTGGGAGCAGAGCAAACTAATATCGGTTTTTGGTCAATGCGATGAGTTAAACGAAGAGAAGCGCATCCCTTCGTACTATCTTCCTAACGCTCTGGCGAATTTTGCTGGCAAAATAGAATTAAGCAAAGGAGTTTGGTAACATTTTGTTAGTTTGTGCTTAGCGAACAAAGCAAAGCACGATTAAATCCAGGCACCTTACCACATAACTGATAAAGGCTAAAAAATGAGTTTTAAAACCAGTTTAATAAAAATTGCAATAAAATTGACTCCCAATATGATGATTATATGGGTGGCAAATATAATACTAAAGGGCATTGCAGAATTAACAGATTTTAGTTTTGACCTTGAAGCGCGAAAAGCATATGTTCAAATTCAACTCCTCGGCGAATCAGAAACAATTGAAGTCTGGCTGGAAGATTTTGCCGTTGTTAGCGCTGGGGAATCCCACGAATTTATCATTCACCAAGCAAAATCAAACCGGCTCTGGTTGAATAATTTGCTAGCCCGTATCGCAGGAAAAGCCTGGAAAATCCCTTTGATACCTCAATTGGCGACTCACATTGAGCTTATTGCCGAGCTGTTCAAGGCCGAAAGCCCTGAACAGGAAGATAATTGTTTGACCCAAAAAGCCTAATATTACGCTCAACCAGGGCGTGTTCATAAAACTATTTTAATGTTTAACACAGTAAGGCCAATCTGTGGCGTGTGGGCCGGGGTTATCAAACCAACCTGACTACGGGCTCGTGCGCTGCACGCCCAGAGGTATTCCGCTATGTGTGACGAACTGCCTGAACCTGCTTTCACCTTTGCGCCGCCTCTTGACAAGGAGCCCGTTCAAGTCGTTCCGGGGCTCGTCCTTCGCGAGGTCACCTTTGGCCCCCTCCGCGCGCACGGCCGCGCCGTCTGCTTCCGCCCCGGCGACTTTGATCTTGGGATTCACGTGTTCTCCGAGTTGGTTAACAAAAACTTCAACCCGGCGCGGGGCTACAGTCCACCCCCGGACGTGAACCTTGGCACCAACATCCCACAGTTCTTGGATGGGGCCAACCCGGAAGCCGCAAGAGGGCTGTCTCGCGTTGACATCAACAGGTGTGTCTTCGCATGTAATACGCTGCACACAAACTTCGTGCGCGGTAACGGTTTCGTCGTCATTGAGAACGGACTGGTCTGCAAGCCGCCCGGAGCTGCCGCACTCGACGGAGACCACTACATCGCGCTCGCGCACGATTACCAGACAATAATCTTCGACCCGCCGCCTCTTGAGGTCACGCAGGTTTCCGTGGAGCGAAACAAGCTCGCTGCGCGCCGCCCAATCCGTTTTGCGATTTCAGGACCGGCATTGGTCGTAGCCGGGAGGAACGCAGCCTGTAGCATACCGGCGCGAATGAAGGCAGACGGTCAAACGATCAACGATGAGATCAATTGCAAGTTGAGATCATCGTTCACCGCGTTTGGCATCGAGGGTAACTCAGATCGGGTTATTGTGGTCTCAGTGTTCGCCGGAAAACCTGGAGCCGTCGATCGAGATACTACCTTCTACGTCCAGAATCCCAAGAGCCCCAATGAAGGCATTACGTTGAACGAAATGGCCCGGCTATTGATCGCCTTGGGGGCGTCGGACGCTATCGCGGGCGGCGGAGCCGGGGATACTCAGCAGTATGTTTACCGACGTGGGATTCTCGCTGGTCAGCCTCGACACCAACCAGACAGATCGCAAGTGCATGGACTTCGAGGACTGGGCGCGATTCTCTCCTTGTCTGTAAAGCAAAGTCCCGCAGGTACCAGTTATCGACCATATGCACCGTAGCGGACGGGCAGTTGTTTGTTGCGGGAATTAGCCAAATGAATCAACAGAAACACACTATTCATCCCCATTGAGATTTACGAACCATAAAACTGCGGCCCTTTATTTTGCCGTTTCTTAAACAGGCGAGCGCCTTGTCGACACTTGCTTGCTTGATTGCGACATAAGCATGTGCATCAAAAATATCGATTTTGCCGACTTCACTGCCGGCAATCCCTGCCTCGCCTGTTAATGCGCCCAATATATCGCCTGGACGCACCTTTTCCTTACGTCCGCCATCTATCCACAAGGTTACCATCGGCGGCTGAAACCTAAGTTCATGGCTCATCTGAAAAGACGCGACTTCGTCCCACCGGGCAGCAATAGCTAGATATTCTTCAATGGCTTTAACCCGGGCTGTTTCCTGTTGCGTGCATAAACTGAGCGCCAAACCCTTTTTTCCCGCACGTCCTATGCGTCCGATCCGGTGTACATAGATTTCAGGATCCCAGGGCAGCTCATAATTAATCACTGCTTGCAGTTCTTTAATATCCAGGCCGCGCGCAGCCACATCGGTGGCTACCAGAATTGAACAGCTTTTATTGGCAAACCGCACCAGCACTTGATCGCGATGCTTTTGTTCCAGATCGCCATGCAGCGCCTGAACGGAAAAACCGCTGTTTTCCAGAGCACTCGCTATATCCTGACAATCTCTTTTGGTATTGCAAAATACCACTGTCGATTCGGGCCGGTGATATGCTAACAGAAAGCCCAACGCGTTTACTCTTTGAGCCTTTTCTATTTGATAAAACCGCTGTTCAATAATGCTTTCGTGATGACTGTTGTCAATGCTCACTGAAACCGGCTTATATTGAAACTTCTGACTGATTTCCCGGATAGGATCGGCGTAAGTCGCCGAGAACAACAAGGTTTGTCTGTGCGTCGGCGCGTAGGAAATCACATCGGTAATAATCTCTTCAAAGCCCATATCCAGCATCCGGTCTGCTTCATCCAGCACCAGCACTTTCAGATTACTCAAGCGCAAACTGCGTTTATGCAGATGCTCCTGTAAACGCCCCGGTGTACCGACCACAATATGCACACCATGTTCCAGCGAACCGACCTGCGGCCCAAATGGTACGCCGCCGCATAAGGACAGCACCTTGATGTTTTGCGTAAAGCACGCCAGTCTGCGAATTTCCTTACAAACCTGATCAGCAAGCTCCCGGGTTGGACAGACAACCAATGCCTGAACTCTAAAGCTGCCCAAGTCCAATCGGGACAGCAAACCAATACCAAACGCAGCCGTTTTACCACTGCCTGTTTTAGCCTGCGCAATCACATCCCTGCCCTCCAGAATATGCGGCAGACTTTCGGCCTGAATGGGAGTTAAATGGGTATAACCCAGGGATTCGATGTTTTCAAGCAGGGCGGGTTTTAACGGTAGGGAAGAAAATTCGACAGTATTCACAAAAACTCTTTATATCAACGCGAATGGCGGCGAACTGCCGCCATTCAATTGCTTATGATAACAGAATATGGTGCTTCAAGACTATCGCCGCTGTGCAGTTGGATCACAACCTCTGACTCCACGCCGTCACATTGGATCCGGATCACTGTGCCGCGCAGGCAGTTACGCACTGTCAAAGGGCAGTACCCTGGATCGGTTATAAAGAAAATCTCCGGGTCATTGATCAGCAGCGCTGCATTGCTGCCGATGCTGAGCTCAAGCAGTTTAAGCCAGGTCAATATGAGCGAGGCAACAATCTGTTCGCCATCTTTCAATTCGACTAACACTTCGGCAATAAATGCACTCGTTTGAATATCGGTAATGGTGCCATTGTGGCCATGTTTTCATTCAGTTTTTTGGGCATTTCATTATCTAAAAATGTGACGTTTTAAAAACACTATAACCCTTTTGGGGTCGAATATTATTTCTCCAACAGCAACGATTTGTTTCCAGCCATCATTATTTACTTTAATACATAACGCAATATAATGAACGTGTATTTTATCCCGAATGCCGAATAAGTTCCTTTTTACATGACGGCTCGGCAATGCAGATTTAAAACCCGGGGTTATAGATCAACCATGATTTTGCAAAACAAACCTCTTACTGCTGCCACTCTTGATCGGGCAATCAGTCTGATCCTCGCAAAATAACGATGGAGTTTTTCCCAACCAATAAGGTATTTAATATGAAAGCAAGTGCACGTAATCAGTTTACCGGAATCGTCAGTGAAGTGCTTATCGGCGCGGTGAATGCCGAAGTTCATGTCGGCTTGAAGGGTGGAGAAACCATAGTCGCTACGATTACCAAGGAATCCGCCGAAAGATTGGAAATCAAGACCGGACAGGAAGTCATTGCCCTGGTCAAGGCTCCGCAAATCATCATCGTCACCGATTTCGGCGGCTACCGGGTTTCGGCGCGCAACCAGCTGCCAGGCACGGTGACTTTGGTTAAACCCGGCGCAGTCAACACAGAAGTCGATATCGAGTTAAAGGGCGGCGAGCAGGTTACCGCCACCGTGACCAACGACAGCGTCGATACCCTGGGTTTGCGTAAAGGACAGTCTGTCACCGCAATCTTTAAGGCCGGCGCAGTGATTATGGCGGTCGCCGGTTGATGTTCCGTGCAACTCGGCTATAAACCGGCTTTCGGTTGCGGCCGAGTTGCTCTTGATTAACAGAGGTAACCATGCTGCTGGAAATGAATGTGAAATTGCGCCGGGGTCATTTCGATTTGACCACGCAGTTGTCGATCAGCGACTCAAGCGTCGGCCTGTTCGGCAAATCAGGTGCAGGCAAAAGCACGGTGCTCGGCTTGATCGCCGGCACCATTCAGCCACAAAGCGGACATATTATGCTGGATGGCAAAATTCTGTTTGACAGCCGCAAAGGTATCGTGATGCCACGTGAGCAGCGTCCTGTGGGCGCCGTGTTGCAGATCGACTGTGTCAATTCTGCTGAAACCGTTCGCGACAATCTGACCGTCGTCTATAATCGCACGCTGAAACACCGCCGCATTTTCAAACTGGATTTTATAATCGAGCTTTTAGAACTGGGCCCTGTCCTCGATCATGCCATCGAACTGCTTTCCGCCGGCGAACGCCGGCGCGTGGCACTGGCCCGCTCGCTGCTAAAATCGCCACGGCTGTTATTATTAGACGAAACCTTTGCCGCGATCGGCAATGGCTACCGAAGACAATTGCTGCCGATTCTGAAACGTCTGCAAAACGAACTCGGCTTGCCGGTACTGTACGCCAGCCAGTCCCTGTGCGAAATTCTAGAGCTGACCGACCGCCTGATCGTGCTGGAGCAAGGCAAAGTGCTGCACAAGGGCTCGTTGCTCGAAGTCGCCAAACAACAGGGTATGCTGCGCTATCTGGGTATCCGTCGGATTGACAATAACTTGCCGGTGATTATCCACAACCATGACTATTTGTCCGGTTGCAGCCTGGCCCACAGCTTCGGCCTGCCGCTGACCTTACCGCTACGGCCGCATTTAGCTGTCGGCAGCCAGACCCAGGTATCGATACGCGCCAACGATATTGCGCTATCGCGCAGCTATATCAGCGGTATATCGATACAAAATCAAATCAGGGGCCGAATCTGTGCACTGATTCCCAGCGGAGAAAGCCTGATCGTACAAGTTGATTGCGGTGGCACGCTGCTGGCCGAAATTACGCCGGGCGCCTGCCGGGACATGGCCTTGCAGGAGGGAGAGGACATCTATTGCCTGATCAAAACCCACTCCATTACTTACCTCGCCGAACTTGTCGCCCAGCCCTACCATCGGGTAGTCAGTCATGGTGATGGCCACTATTATCTCGGTACAACCTGATCGGCAAACCCTCCCCGAATGTCCAATTTAATGAAATAGCTCCTGGCCCTCGTTACAAAATTAAGCCGCTAATTATTTCCCGATCGACAACAATCCATTTTTATCAACGTTGTTTACTTTTATACATAACGATTTATACTGAATCCGTTTTTATTTCAGAGACTTATACGAATAAGATCTGACCATATCGACGAAACAACGTAGATATGTCTTCCAACTTAGAATTACAGGTGATTGATGAAACGAAGAAAACATCTTGCAGTGGCTGCCGTCAGCCATACACTCAACCTGATTGCCGGTAGCGCCTTGTACATAAACAGCAGCGATAATATTCAGGCAGCGGAAAAGAAAACCTACACCAGAGCGCCTTTTGCCGCCTTCTCCAGCCAAATGCAGGATGCGTTGTTGGGATCCGATAAATACGAAAAGCCCGTCTGGAATCTGCACGATGCACTGAAGTTACCGGAATGGTTGTCGGTATCGCTGGAACAGCGCAGCCGCTACGAAGCCGTGGCCGGTCCATTCAAAGCCGGCAGCAAAGGCGGCGATCAGCAAATCCCGCTGCAAACCACGCTATGGCTGGAAGCCCATCTGAATTCATTCCGGCTTGGCACCGAATTCATGGATGCTCGCGCATTGAATTCCGATAGCGGTACCGGCGTGAATAACACGATGAGTGATACTTGGGATTTCTTACAAGGCTATGCCGCCTGGGCCGACCAGAATGTGTTTTACAGCGGCATCGGCGCTGAGGTGGTTGCCGGCCGGCAAACTCTGAATTTGGGCAGCCGGCGGCTGGTGGCGAGGAACGCAATGCGCAACACTATCAACAGCTTTACCGGAGTAAAGCTGCGGCTGCTGGATTACGGTAACTGGCAGTTCAACGCTTTTGTCAGCACGCCGGTAAACCGCCTCCCGACCTCATCAACCGCCCTTCTCGACAATGAACAGGTGTTCGACAGAGAAAACACCCGCACCTGGTTTTCCGGCGGATTCCTGGAACTGTATGACCTAGGCTGGAACATCAACAGCGAGATTTATCTGTATCATCTTGACGAAGGCAGCAGCACCAGCGTTCCAACCCGTCATCGTCGCTATTTTACGCCCGGCATGCGATTTTACATCAAACCCGCCAAAGCGGAATTTGATTTTCAACTGGAAACTATTGGCCAGTTCGGTACGGTACAGGCGACTACTACCCCCAACAGCCAGAATCTCAACCATACCGCCTGGTATCAGCATGCCGATGTCGGCTACACCTTCGAGATACCGTGGTCGCCGCGTTTTGCGCTCGAATACGACTATGCCAGCGGCGATCAAAGCCCCACTGACAACAATGACCAGCGTTTTGATACCCTGTTCGGCGCCCGCCGTTTCGAGTTCGGACCCACCGGCATTTACGGCGCATTCTCCCGCGCCAACATCAACTCGCCCGGCTACCGCATCAACGTTTCGCCGCGCTCCGATGTGCAAGCCTCGCTTAGCCATCGCATATTCTGGCTGGCAGAGGCAAAAGATTGCTGGGGCGGTGCCACCTGTAGCGGTAACAGTCTTATTCTCCGGGACCCAACCGGCCGTAGCGGCAATAATCTCGGCCAACAACTGGATTTATCGGCGCGTTGGGATTTTAACAGCAGTCTGAATTTTGAAACCGGCTGGGCGCATTTATTTAAAGGCTCATTCGCCAAGGATGCGCCCAGAGCCCCGGCTCCTGTGGATGTCGATTATTTTTATGTACAAAGTATGCTTAGATTTTAAGGAATCTCTGTACAGTCCTTCGACAAGCTCAGGACGAACGGTAAGCTATTGATTCCGTTCGTTGTAAACTTGTCGAACCATGAATGGAATCAACTTATTCAGAGGTACCTTGAGCACTTGCCATGATGATACTTTTTTAACTTTTGGAGATTACTGATGTTACTAACCACATCTTCCCGCACTGTCATAGTGTTAACATTGCTGCTAGTCGGCCAAACAAGCTGGGCAGCTACGGTTCTGGTCGCCGTCGCAGCCAATTTCAGCAAACCGATGACGGAAATTGCCGCCGAATTTGAAAAGGCTACCGGTCACAGCGCCAAATTATCGTTCGGTTCATCCGGCAAATTCGTCTCGCAAATTGAAAACGGCGGACCTTTTGAGGTGCTGTTGTCGGCAGACGAAAAAGGTCCTCAGAAATTAGAGCAATCAGGTTTAACAGTACCGGATAGCCGTTTTGTCTACGCACTGAGTAAGCTGGTGCTGTGGTCGGCTAAACCGGGCTATGTCGACGATCAAGGGAAAATTCTGACCACCGGCGGCTTTAAGCATCTGGCCCTGGCCGATCCCAAACTGGCGCCTTACGGTGCGGCGGCAGTGGAGGTATTGAAAAAGTTGGGACTGTTCGAGAAATTGCAACCCTTGTTCGTGCAGGGTGAAAACATCGCGCAAACGTACCAATTCGTCAGTACAGGTAATGCCGAACTGGGCTTTGTGGCCTTGTCGCAAGTCGAGGAAAACGGCAAAATTGCGAATGGTTCAGGCTGGATTATTCCAGGCAATTACTATGCACCGATCCGGCAAGGTGCGGTACTGATGAAGAAAGGCGCCGAAAACCCGGCTGCATCGGCATTGCTGGACTATTTAAAATCCGCCCCGGCATTGGCCATTATCAAGAAATACGGCTACGACTTGCCCACACATTAACGAGGCGATCTTATGCTAAACCCAGCCGATCTTGGCGCCTTGCTGTTAACATTCAAAGTGGCCAGTATTTCCACCTCGTTGATGCTGCTGCTCGGCACTCCGCTCGCCTGGTGGCTTGCCCGGACCGGTTCCGCCTGGAAAGGCATCATCAATGCCGTCGTAGCGCTGCCGCTGGTGCTACCACCGACGGTATTGGGCTTCTATTTGCTGGTGCTGATGGGCCCAGCCGGGGCAATCGGTAAATTCACCAGCTGGCTGGGTTTGGGTACCTTGCCGTTTACCTTTGCCGGATTGGTGGTAGCCTCGGTTCTGTATTCCATGCCGTTTGTTGTGCAACCTTTGCAAGCCGCATTCACGACTATTGGCGAGCAGCCTTTGGAAGCGGCGGCAACCTTGCGCGCCAGCCCCCTGGATACGTTTTTCAGCGTGGTCGTGCCGCTGGCAAAACCCGGATTCCTGACTGCCACCATTTTAGGCTTTGCCCATACCGTCGGCGAATTTGGTGTGGTGCTGATGGTCGGCGGCAACATTCCCGATAAAACCCGGGTCGTGTCGGTGCAAATCTACAATCATGTCGAAGCCCTGGAATACAGCGAAGCTCACTGGCTGGCCGGTTGTTTGCTGTTATTCTCGTTTACCGTTCTGCTGGCGCTCTACACAGTGCTGAAAACCCATCCTGTTGCCCATCAACTGAAATGACTCAGCCAATCACTGCCTGCTTTCAACTCGATTACGGCGTGTTTCAACTGGCTGTTGATCTATGTTTGCCGGGTTCCGGCATAACTGTGCTGTTCGGCAATTCCGGTTCCGGCAAAACCACGCTGCTACGCTGTATCGCCGGACTGCAACGCGCACCGCAAGGTTTTCTGGAAATCAGCGGCAGTTGTTGGCAAGACAGCGAGCGTGGCGTGTTTTTACCCACGCATAAACGGGCGTTGGGTTATGTGTTTCAGGAAGCCAATCTGTTTCCGCATTTGACCGTAGCGGATAACCTGCAGTTCGGCTTGAAGCGGATAGCCAAAGCTTCGCGCGTTGCCGATCTTCAGCACATCCTGGAATTGCTGGGTATCGACCATTTACTCAAACGCAAACCGGATTGCCTGTCCGGTGGCGAACGGCAGCGGGTTGCCATCGCCCGCGCGCTGGCGCTCAATCCTGAAGTATTGTTGATGGACGAACCGCTGGCATCACTGGATTTCAAGCGAAAACAGGAAATCCTGCCTTTTATAAGTCGGTTGCATCAGGAGTTGAACATACCTGTGCTGTATGTTACCCATTCCCAGCAGGAAGTCGCGCAACTGGCCGACACTCTGGTGATTCTGGCGGATGGTAGGGCATTGGCCTCGGGACCGCTGTCGGAAACGTTGAGCCGTCTCGACGTACCGTTGGCGCAAGACAGGAAAGCGGCCACGGTTTGGCCGGTAACCGTCGTTGAACATGAAGCCGGCTATCATCTCACCCGCGTCGCCTTTGCCGGTGGCGCACTCAGCCTGCCGGCAGTCGATGCCGCGATCGGTACGCCGCTACGCATGCAGATTTACGCCAGCGATGTCAGTATCGCCCTTGAGGCCCCGAGCGCCACCAGCATTCTTAATGTGCTGCCAGCAACCATCACCGGCCTCGCCGACGATCGGGCCGGACGGAGCGTGGTGCGCCTGCAGGTCGGCAATCACGCGCTGCTGGCGCACATCACCAGCAAATCGGCATTGTTGCTGAGTTTACAAATCGGCATGGCGGTGTATGTACAGATCAAGGGCACATCGATATTGAATTAATGGACTCGGTGGAAACTTGGCATGAAAGAGTGTGTTTTTGATCTCCAAAGGGCACCAGTTTTTCATCTTGATTATTGCATTCGACTAACAAAAAATATTGACGGACTTGCTCAGGGCGTGAAGTAGACACTCGACTCGAGTTTCCAAGTAGCAACTTATCATTTGCGAAACGGATATTCGGTTACTGCAAACGATTTGGGCAATGACGCAACAGGTTTTCAAGAGGGCTCCGCACTCCCTGTCCATTGCGGTTCAGGACATGGGTGTAAATCATAATAATGCTCATGTCCTTGTGCCCCAACGATTCTTGCACGGTGCGTATGTCGTAGCCGGACTGAAGGTGATAGGTGGCGAACGATTGCCGCCGCTCTTTACCGGAATAGGAATCAATTGACCGCTGGCTAGACGGAAAAACATACTGCCAGTCCCATTCCCGACCCGCGTTGACGTATTTCCGCTCCAAGGCATATTCTCGGCGGCGCGGGAAATATAGATTCGAGGGGAATCGAATTCCCTGGCATGCGACTAGAGTGACTTGTTATCAACGTTAGGCGATGGGCATTAAGTATGAAGAGAATGACACCAGGTAAAGCGGGACTCCTTAGCCTTACAGCCCCGGCGATCCTCGCCGCCTGCCTGGCGGCAGAGGCATCGACAGAGGTTCTCGTGACCACCGTTCTGCGACGCTCGGGTCCGACCGTCCTAATGCCACGACGGTGAGCGTTAGCTTTCGAGACGGTCTGCTCAGTGTTGAGGCAAAGGCGGGAACATGGGGGCACGTGCTAAACGAGATTACAGCGCAGACCGGGATCCGGTTTCATCACTCCTTGCCGTTCGCGGGATCGGTGACCATCGGAGGCGCCGGTGCCGGCAGCGTCGGAGGGGCCCACCTGGCTCGACCACGCCACCGACGACTTCGAGCGCAACAGCACCCATGAGTACGACCTGGTTGCGCTCGACGGGATCGCCGAGCTGGGCGACATCCACTCGCTCGTCTTCTTCACGGACGGGGACGACGACTGGTGCCTGAAGGGAGTGACGCTGCTCGTGGACAACGTCGCGGTGTTCAGCACGACCTTCGGGGCAGCGTGCGAATGGCTCGGGACCCACGCCTCGGGCGGGTTCGTGTCCCATGCCGCGCTGCGGGCCGACTCGCGCTGGACGACCTTCGCCCCGCCCTTCCCAGCGCTCACGTTCAACCCGGACGGCACGATCACGGCGGTGTTCACGATCCCGCGCGCCGACCTGGAGGCGCGTATCGAGGCGATGGTCGGCCATGCGATCCACGGCACCGACGCCTACTGGGGCCACCTGTACGGCCGGGGGGTCGAAGCGACGATGCACAACAACGCGGTCGCCAACGTCGACCTGGACCTCGCCGCCGACGTCTTCGCTTCCGACCCTGAGGTGGACATCAACTTCAACCTGGTCGCCGGCACACACCAGAGCGCCGACGGGAATTGGCACCTCGACCTGACCACCGCCAATGTCAGCGCCGAGGTCGATCTGGCCTGGTGGGAGGACCTGCTCGACCTGCTCCCGTGCGGCCCCGTTGTGTCCGTCATCGACTGCAGTGCCATCCCGTTCTGCTTGGCCTACCTGGCCGAGAAAGCAGCGGACCAGATCGCGGCGAGCTTCCCCCGGCTCCAGCAGTCCTTCGGCGTCGGCAGCAAACCGCTGAGCCTTACGGCGGCCTTCGACAGCGACACGAACCTGGTCATCACGGCCGTCCTGCCTCTCTCCTCCCCTAGTCCAGGTCCGAGCCCGAGCCCGAGCCCTAGCCCTAGCCCTAGCCCGGCCCTGATCCTGACCCTGACCCTGACCCTGACCCTGACCCTGACCCTGACCCTGACCCTGACCCTGACCCCCAATCCAGGGCCGGATCCCTGCGCCGCTCTGTCCGCCATGCCTACGGACGCGACCCCCAGCCTCCAAAGGAGACCCGACTGCGGCCTGTAGGCAGCTCTGCCCACCGGCTTGGGGAGTCGACGCCATCGACCGCCTGACCTTTGATAAGAACAGACTTTTTCTCTTGATAAAACCACTTGAAGGTACGGTAACCAGATTGATGGTAATGCACTAAAAAAGTTATGATTTCACTAAAATTCATTCGGTGTGGGCTATTATGTTTCTTTTCACCGTTCGTTAATTTATTTTTTTTGTCATTCCAGAATAAATGTCTGACAAAAATCGTCTATATCGCAAAATAAGTGTGTTAATTTCATGCTATGCCAGTTTTTGTGGATAAATTTGATGTCTTAATCTATATGTTCCCCTGTTTTTACAAAAACCTGCCCGCTTATTCTTATTCCGAACAGAGGTTATACAGTAGAGTAATAAAGTTCGCACACAGCTGTGGTATTATCTTCCCTATCACAGCAATCATATTTCCATTGAACGGTGCGGAGTATTCCGGAGTCGCATTGAAATGGGGCTTTACTCGGTAGCGTTATGGTCATGATGGCATTAGACGCTTTAATACTTCAATACCAAAGGCAATTAACGATGCGTAAAATAACGATCAACCCACTCAAAGATAACGTTTTATCTTCTGATCTGAACTTTTTAGATCTGGAACTACTGGCACAAGCAGAAATAAGTTCCGAATGCCAGGAATACCCTATAGAGTCTGCCTTGGTAGCAGATTCTGAATCAGGATGGCGGGCAGCCGGTTCCGGCGAGCAAACGATACGACTGGTTTTTGATCAGCCGCAGACTATTAAACATATCTATCTCCGATTTGATGAACAGGAAGAATCTCGTACGCAAGAGTTCGTTTTGCTTTGGCGCATGGATAATGAAGACTCTTTTCGAGAAATTCTGCGTCAGCAATATCATTTCAGTCCACCGCTCACTACACGGGAAAACGAGGAATTTACAGTCGATCTCAAGCAACTAAAAGCGCTCGAATTAAGAATTATTCCAGACATCAGTGGTGGTAAGGCTTGTGCAAAACTTGCCCAATTGCGACTTGCGGCAAACTAGAATGCAACATTTTATCTCTTGATATTACAAATCCATGGCTAAAGATATTCGCATTGAAAGATGGAGCGGTGCTGCTCTTCAGCAATATATTCCTGAGCTTGCGCGCCTTAGAATTGAAGTATTCCGTGACTTCCCTTATTTGTACGACGGGGATTATGACTATGAAAAAAAATACCTGCAAACCTATATTGATAATCCTCAAAGCGTTATCGTATTGGCATTTGACGGCGATAAAGTGGTCGGCGCATCAACAGCTATTCCAATGAAATATGAAACTGATCAACTTAAAAAGCCCTTTATTGAACATGACTACAACCTTGATGATGTTTTTTATTGCAGCGAATCGGTTTTAAATAAGGATTATCGCGGATTGGGATTAGGTGTGCGTTTTTTTGAGCAAAGAGAAGCCCACGCTGAAGACTTGGGCGGTTTCAAATATATCACTTTCTGTTGTGTAGAGCGGCCCCTGGACCACCCTCGTCGTCCAGCCAATTATGTCCCGCTGGACAAGTTCTGGAACAAACGCGGCTATTTCAAACATCCGGAACTTAAAACAACCTACTCCTGGAAAGACCTGGATGATACTGAAGAAACAGCTAAACCGATGACATTCTGGCTTAAACATGAACGTTAAAATTGCAACTGCCCAGTACGACATCAGTTTTCTGGAACATTGGCAGGCTTATCAACAAAAAATTGAACGCTGGGTTGCTGAAGCCACAGCACAAGATGCCAAAATTCTGCTGTTTCCTGAATATGCCAGCATGGAACTGGCTTCACTTTTTGGTCAGGAGATTTATTCATCGTTAAGCAAACAGCTGGTCGCCATGCAGTCATTGCATGATGATTATATAGCCCTGTTCCAGACTTTAGCCCAAACATACCAGTGTATTATTCAATCAGGTACATTTCCGGTACGCATCGATTCCGGAATTTATCGAAACCGCGCTTATCTGTTTATGCCCGACGGCCGGTTTGATTATCAGGATAAACTGATGATGACCCGTTTTGAAAACGAACAATGGCTTATTAAAGGCGGGAATGGTTTAAAGTGTTTTGAT
>JAQTMV010000073.1 GCA_028714175.1 Methylococcales bacterium | reverse complement strand
ACGGTAGTTGAGCGACGGTGTTTTTTAGCATTTATTTTCAATGAGTTCCAGTCTGTTTTTCAATCTACACGAATCCATAAGCCGGGAAATTAAAATATATGCTAACTTATTGTATTTCGACAGCCTACGTTGATACCGGTTGAGCGTTTAATTTCGCGGATTTTACGCAAGATAACATCCAGTACGATGCCATCAATGGGATTGTTGGCACCATAAAGCAAACAGGCTTTAACGATGGGCGCCATTTGCCCAAAACGATCCACACGGCCTTCGCGTTGTTCCAAACGATTGGGGTTCCAGGGTAGATCGTAGTGGAGTACGCCGGTGAAGTGTTCCTGCAGATTAATGCCTTCACTCAGGCAATCGGTGACAATCAGAATGCGTAATGGCGATTTAGCCATGCCTTCAATACGCTGCTTGCGCAGCTCGTCAGGTGATTCGCTGGTAATAACCTGTAAATCGAGCTTGGGAAATTTCTTCTTGAGAATAGAAACTAATTGATTACCGACATAGTTGGCTGTGGCAATGTAACGGCAAAATACGACCGGATTAAATCCGCTGTTTAGCCAGTCTTCGAGAATCAGCCCAGCGGACCCAAGTTTTTGATCATTTTTTATATTGCTGAGTTGCTCAAGTTGATCAGCAAATAGTCGTAGTTGCTGACGTTGATGGCTACTCCAATCATTACGCTCGATAACCTGAGTAGGGGTATTATCGCCTTCAAAGCCAAATTCGCTATCCTGGACAGGATTGATCCCGATGATCTCATCTTCATCAATAGCCGTTGGCAAGTTCGATAAGCGGGTATTGAGCATTTCGATACCGGCGGCGGGGCTGGACATAACGCCGCGCAATAAGGCCAGCGCAGTCCAGTATTGAACGCGTTTTCGCTCAGTTCGCCCCGGATCGTGGGCTACCAGCTTGCGGGTAAAGTCGAGAATGTCATCAAAAAAACGGGCATATGCTTTGCCTAATTCATACGACCATTCAAAGGCTTCTCTTTCGGGGAACGGGGTATCTTCACTCAGCCATTTTTGAACATCGGCGCGTTTGCGTTGTACAAAGTAACGCGCCAGCTCACGGCGTTGTGTCTGGCTGGATTCAGGCAAATCCAGGATTTCAAATTCGTCTTTGATTAATCCCAATAGCGCATGAAATTCTTCGGGTTTACCGCTGTGAGGGGTTGCGGTCAGTAAAATCAATTGCTGATTCGGTTTATCAGCAATGCGTTTGAGCAAGGAATAGCGTTGCTGTTGACTGGTTGAAGCACCGGCGGGCCTGGCGCAGGTGTGCGCTTCGTCAACAATAATCAGTTCCGGGCATTGTTCGATGAAGACATCGCGCCGGGTATCGGACTTGATGAAGTCAATACTGATGACCTGATAGGGATAATAATCATAAACGCTGGTATCGCCCTGAATTTGCCGATCCAAACGCGCTTGGGTGTTGGAACGGATGATGACCGCTTCCAAATCCAGTTTCGAGCGAATCTCTGCTTGCCATTGTTCACAGAGATGCGGCAGACAAACCACGGCAAAGCGCTTGATCTTGCGGCGCTCCAACAGTTCTTTGACGATCAGCAGCGATTCAATGGTTTTACCCACGCCGACGTCGTCGGCAATCAACAAGCGCACCGCTTCCTGGCGCAAAGCCATAATCAGCGGCACCATCTGATAGGAGCGCGGGCGGAAAGACAGTTTGGCAAGGCATCGAAAGGGACCGGCACCATTACGAAACGCCAGACGCGCGGATTCGTAGAGCAATCGCGCCGTGGCGATGTCACCCAAATCGCCCGGCGAAGGCGGCGGAAAGTTGGCATCAGCGGGTTGGTCAGATGCTATCGCCAGTGGCAAGTAAATGCCGGTCATTTCATCATCACTACCCCCTAACGGCTTAACGACAAGCAAATCCTTGTCGTCAGAAGGTAAGACGATCCAGTCACGGCCGCGCAGGGATACCAGTTTGCCTGGTTGAAACAAGGTGTTCATCGTACTTTCTTGAATATGTCGGGCCTGGCGGCGGTTGTTTCTGCCAAATTGTCTTTGTAATAATACGCCCAAACCTCGTCGCCCATCGCAATGATGGCTTGCCGCTTATTTTCATCATCGGCTTTCACCGCCGGATCGTCATGCGGGGTACCATCGCAAAAGATCCAGATGCGGGAATGGTAGTAAAAGTCGGGTTGGACATACAGGCCATCAACCCGTTTTTGTGCGGCATCGGGTAAGCGCAGGCCGGTGTTGTATAAATAGTCGATAAACTTTCTTTCAGTCGATGAGGTAGGATCAAGGTTTCTCAGCAGGGATTGGTATTGCTCATCATAATCGGTGAAACCAGTATTGGTTTGAATTTCAATGCTGCAAATGCGCAGTTTCTCCAAGGCACCGGCAATCAGATGGCGGTCGATGATTTTGTGATCACGTTGGTTGTAATAACTGAGGAGATCATCGTAGCTGGCTGGCCCTTTGTAGTGCGCATCCTCAAACCGGCAAATGGTGATGGCCTGATCAACAACCTGATGAAAGACATCGATACTTTCCACGAACTGCGACAGTATACCTAAGCTACCTTCGGCGGCTTCGTAAAGCAGTATGTTCGGCGATTCTGAATCACCGACCGTGATAACCCCGATTTCGTTGGATTCGACCTGGAAGACATTTTCAATGGCTCGTTTTAATGTGTATTGCAAGGTAATGACACCATCAGACTTCAACCCTAAAGGTTGGGTTGGTTCGATGTATAAGCTATCGGCCAGATTGGATGTCCATAGCTTAACGCGTTTGTATTCTTCCTTGAAGTTGGCATCAGGTGCCGGCATTGAGCTGGCCCAGTCGCCGGAAATCATCCCTACCGGAAAGCCTTCAGTTTGCTGTGAGCGCCATTGGTGATTGACATGTACCAGCCGCGCTGCGGGTATGTAACGCAGATTGAGCAAAGCCTGTTCACTGGTTTTGACAATAGCCTTGCGTACACAGTCCAGTTGTCCTCCATCCACGGAAAAATAGGTTTGGATACAAAACCCCATGGAAACACGCTCTTCCTCTTCGCAGGAAATCCGATCCCGTTCTTCAGCGCGCGATTCAGACATTTCCAGGAGATGAAGCAGATGTTCGCAATTGGCGTTATCGCCGAGGTTTTCGCCAGTGAACGGGCATATTTCCAAATCTTTTTGATCCCCCGTCAAAAAATAGCCTGATTTTTTACTAACTTTGGCTTCCGATATGGCTGATTCAGCGTCCTGCAGGATTAATTGCGAAACCCGATACTTCCGGCCATTGTGATAAATAACGTTTAAGGGGCCGAATTCCCGCAAAGCGATGGAACGCGGACGTGAAATAAATTCACCGGAAGAATCATTGGTAGGCAGGAATATCCGCAGTGGCAAGCGGGTAAAGTTATAGCCGGGCAGGAAGCCTTCCGAGGCGAGATAGCGATAAGGGTAAAACTCGGACAATTCTCTCGATCTACCGCCCAGATCGTTACGCAGCAAATCTAACTGACGGGTCGCCTGATCAAGATTGCGCTTGTGTTTACGATACTCATCACTGCCAAGGCTGAGAGTTCCGCATTCGATTTTTTGTGATGCTCTGGTCAAGAGTGTCCGTGCTGAACGGTAAAGTCTACGCCAACGATTGAGCGACTGATCAAGATGAGCGGCCAGTTTGGACAGATTTTGATCCGTCCATTGATCCGTGTACCACGCGGAAGGGCCGTTTTCTAAATCGGCAGAAAAAATCATGGATAACGCGGGTAAAGGTTGCCTTGATTTCAGCAAACAGCCCGGCAGGGATTTCAAGCCCGGCAATAACTTCCGAGGAAAGCGGCATTTTGTCGTTGTCATCTACGACGAATCGCATGATGGACGGCTTGGCGCCGCCTAGTTCTTCCAAGCCAGGTAAACCGATTTCTGAAATTGCCAGCGCGTTGAGATGAGTGAGCAATAATTCTTTATTGCACAGATCGAGACGGGGGGCCTGGTCGGCGCCCGCCACTAAATCACTTTGTTGCTGGAAATAATGCCGGTCATGCGGCGAATAGCTGGAGCAGTAGGTAAAGATCAATGCCCCTTGCCCACTTCGACCAGCCCGGCCGGAACGTTGGGCATAGTTGGCTGGATTGGGCGGTGCGTTACGAAGATGCACGACACTTAAACCGCCGATGTCGATACCCAGTTCCATAGTTGGGGAACAAAATAGCGCGCTGATTTTGCCTTGTCTGAATAAATCTTCACGTTCAATTCGCGTGTCCGTCCCCAATTGGCCGGTGTGATCCTCTCCACGCAAGCGTTTTCCTTGAGAAAAGTTCTGGCGGTACATGTCCCGGAAGCATTCATTTGGCTTCGGGAGTTGATCTTTGTATGACCGGCGCTTGATTGCATCGGGTTTGACAGTTTGCCCATCGCCCAGTGTCCAAACGATTTTTTCAATCTTCAGCCGGTAAATTTTAACGTCTTCGTTCTTGTCGCTTCTGGCTATTTGGGAACGCAGGTAATCCGCATCCTCCAGCTTGGCCATGAGTTGAAAAACAAGGTGCCGGTAGTTGTCACCTTTTAGATTCAGATCAGGACAGTGTTGCTTAGCATAGAACTTAATAAATTTCCCCAAAGAGCTGGCTGGTCCCATGCTTTTTGAGGAGAGCCGCGCCGATTTATGTAAGGTTTCGAAACGAATATGGAAGGGTTCGCGCAATTCTTCATTGCGATCCAGGGCCCAAGGAGCCTTGAGCATTTCACGAAACTGTTTTTCGTGTTCTTTCAGTTTGGACTGCGTTAGATAGTTTTCACTATGGATGGCGAATTCGAGCCGGAAGAAATCAAGAATGGTGGTCAGAAACTCTTTTCGTTCCTTCGAATTGAGTTCATTGACAAGCGGAACATCGCTCCAGGCAATATCGGCTGATGCGACCTCATCAATGTCAAGATAGTCAACCGTCAGTAATGCGCACTGTTCGAGATTGGGTAACACGATCCGCCAGCTGCGGCGTAAATCAGCAATGGCCCGATAACACAGATAGGTTTGCAGACACTCTTCATATTTACGTTTGACGTTAACAAAAGACGGTTCATCGTTGCGGTTGGCATATTCCGCAAATGGCAATCCCAGGGCATTAAAAATGGCTTCGCCCAGTGTGCTATACGTCAGCTTATTTTCCGGACTGTCCAATAAAGCCTTATAAATGCTCGCTCGCAAGCGGACAACCTGAACAAAGTCATTGAAATGTCCAGCTTGTAGCGCAGCATCCTGGCGATTGTCGGTGAAACTTAATAGTTTCTGATCTTCGTCAAGATAACCTGCTTCTTTGAGCTGGCTCAAGATCGAAAAGACGGTGATGGTCGTTGACGTGCTGCGCCCCTCGCTACCGAGCTTGGTGAGTTTGGTTCCCTCATTGGTTTTGGTGTCAAAGAACACACCACCGGTTGGATCGAACAATAAAGGGGCTTTCATGAACCAGCCCCACCATTTCAGTGGTTCGTTTTCCGAGCATTTTCCATATTCGTCAAAATAGAGTTTGGTAGGGAAAAAGGGCTTCTTTTTTGTATCCGGCCCTCGTCTTGATTTAACTAACCAGGCATCTGGGAGAAATTCAAGATCGTCCACCGGATCCCATATTTCTTCGTCAATAATGAGATAACCATCCGTGGTTTCACATGCTTCATCATCCCCTGTGCTCTCACGAAACTCTCTGGGTTCCAGCCGATTGCCATTTCGGGAAACACAGATAAAAGCATGGCCACTTGCTCGACTAAATACGTTGGGAAAAATAGGCTTTTTTTCATCCTCGTCCTTTTTATAAACCCCAGGCTCTAAAGTGATATAACGATTTTCATCTTGATCAAGTGTCGTATAAACGGAGCCGGTTTGGGAGATGAACTGGTGTAACTTAAAAGGTAGATAGGTGTAACGTTCTCCGGCATCTTGTAAGCGTTGATTAACGATACTTATCCATTGCAGGAGTTCGACCAGGAATTTCTCGCAGATTTCAGCATTTACTCCTGAATCTTCGGAAAGAGATTGGATGATATTGCTGACCGGTTTGGGCTTGCGTCGCTGCAACTCGCCCTTGTTTTCATCCAAAGCAATGCGGTTTTCCAGCCAGATTGCTATCGGATGTTTTTTCAACTTTTCTACTGGCGCTTCAGTCTGGATGCCTGCAAGAATGCTTGCGGCAAGTTCTGCTTTGGACGGAAAGCTGCCTTCAAAACTCAGAGACCGGGTTAGTTTTTCGTTAATTACCTGCTCGGGAGAAAATGTGCGCCCGAATAGCGTTGTGGCAACCCTGGCTACCTCGTTACGTTGTGTTGCGCTGTCGCCAGTGGAAACCATCGTCGCGGAGGTGCCAACACTGACCACATCCTGCAAACACTTGGCCCGGATACGCCGGATAAGCATCGCTACATCGGCTCCTTGTCTTCCTCGATAAGTATGCAGTTCATCGAAGACCAGGAAACGCAGATTGTTGTATATGGCATCGCGTAGGGAACGTTCGCGCATTCGTGTTAGCAGAAGTTCCAGCATCATGTAGTTGGTAAGGAGAATATGGGGTGGGTTCTCCCTCATTTGCTCGCGTTTTTCCTCCTTTTCCTGGCCTGTGTATTGACCGAATGTGATTGGAAACTCCTTACCTGCGGCATTCTCGTAATTCTTCTTATAACGATCAAACTCTTCGTACTGAGAATTGATCAAGGCATTCATCGGGTAAACCACGATGGCTGCAATGCCGGATTGATTGGGATTTGAAAGCAAATAATGGAAGATTGAGCCAATGTAAGTTAACGACTTACCTGAACCGGTACCCGATGTAACCACAAAATCCCGGTTCTGTGTGCCTAATTGAATGGCCTGAACCTGGTGGTGATACAGACTGTACCCTTTGAAAATATCGGCCAACTCTTTGTGGATGACGCCTGTTTGTGCGAGGTCGCTAACACTTCCAGCCATCTCAAAAGATGGGTTAAATTGCAATAATGGCTCAGGCCAGAGCTTCCCTTGTGTTAATTCTGCTTCAACATGATTTTTGATGCCCGGATCGGCAATATTAAGAAAACTACTGATGTAGGTGGCGTAGTCTTTAACTATTCGAGCATGTGTTTGGAAAATGTTCATTGGCTGTCCCTATTTGCAGCGAAGAACTCCTACCGGAGATCATGATGATAAACAGTTCTTATACACCGGTGAGGTTTTTTACCTAAGAGTTATCGGCTTTTCATTATTCTGGAACCATGAGGTCATCCTTAAGGCGAAACAATACCTGCATGCTTATCAAAGAGTAGTACATAACATACCATAACGCTGAGTCGCGCAAAAGTACGTTATCCGATACGTTAATTCATTAACAGTAGAAGGACGTTGATAAATTAACGGAAATTTTAACACTTAAGGGCTTATATTGACCAGTAGCTCAACAATACTGCGCGGCGTTTAGAACTGACCGCCCTGCTTGCCTTTCGCCAACGCAAATTCGCCAAGAAAATATTCAAACACATGACCTAACACATCAGCGCTACAAGCGCGGGCCGATCCCAGCACAATATTGTTCACCAGATCAGTGATGGGAACTTCCGCACGCTTCCATGCCAATAATACTGGCTGGATAGTTGGCAAAAAACGCCAGCAATTCATTGCGTTTAAGTTTCTTTTTTAGTGGTTTTCCGTCCGCCAACAAAGTAAACACATGAAAAATATTTTTTGCTATATCCAAGCCAATTACGCTATTGTTCACGTCGGACTCCTCATTACGCCGGTAAAAAAATCTCGGTGCTTTTATAACACCAGGGTGTGAGAGGAGCCCATATCATCACTCTGGTTAGCTGGACTATCGGTGCTTTGCTGTATTTGGGTTAACAATAAAACTGTTAACCAAATCTGGCTATAATAATTTAATCAACACTGCTACCACAGCCACTGATGCCGCCATCATGCCACCCAGCTTGATGGTCATGCGGTATTCCATAGCTTGCATATCACTACGAAGTGTTTGCATCTCCGCTTTTAAAGACAGCTCAAGTTCTTTCAGGTCGTGTTTTGTAACGGTTTCAGTTTCAGTTTGGGCATCCCGGAAAGCATCGGCAACTGCTTCGGCTTGCTTTTCTTCGAAACCGGCATCTTTTAATTTACGAATAAATTTATGGGTATCAAAGGTAATTGCAGTCATGACCGTATGCCCGGCATAAAAATTCTATTATACACAAATACCACCTTATCAGGTTATCCCTCGGGCGGTTTGGTTAGCAGCAAGGGTTAGTTGCTGCTTTTCGCAACCCAACATTTCACGGTTAAATATTGATTGAAATAAACCGCCCGAGGGGAAATCGACAGCTTATTTGAGGGTGTAAATAATTCCGTATAACCTCATAATCAAATACTAATATCAAACACAAATTTTATAGTTTCTGAATCAAACTTAGCGTTCTTTCCGGCACTTTTTCGGTGGTCTCCCCTTCCAGATGCAGACGGGCGTCTTCATGCACCGTCGTCATAAAGTTGATCAATTGTATCTCGTGTTGTATTTTTTGTTCAAAATCTTCCGCCTCCCACATTTGATTCAATAATTGTTTCGCATGATGATGAATGGTGAAGGCAACGGCTTCGGGCAGGTGCGTATAACTGGCCTGTATTGAACGCTTGAGCTGATCCAGTGATGCCAAATACTGTTTATAGTCTTTAATGTCCTGTTTACACTTGGTTTTAAACATGGACAGTTCTGCGTCGTTTTTAGTCCTTAACAGGATAATTTCATGTTCTAACCGCACACTTTTCATTTTTAATTCGGCTTCCAGCGTTTTCTCTGCCAGCACACGCGCGTGTTTGAGTTTGACTTGCTGATCCTGATTGGCATTTTTCCAGTGCAGATTTTCATCCTTGACAGATTGAAATAACTTAACCAGAGCAAAAACCCAATTTTTAAAAATAGTCATGTGTTAACCGATTGTGGCTATTTTTTGCTGCAATTTTAACAAGGCATTAATATCCAGCTGGTTTCGATATTGCACATTTTCGTGTTGTAATTGCAGATAAGTAGCTTTGGATAACTGCTGTTTAATCGATAGCAAGTCTTTATCTATCGCATTGGATAATGAACGGATGTGTTGACGATTGTTTCTATTTAAAAGCCGATTTCTTTTTAGTTGATTAACATAATTGATTTGCACTGTTTTGAAATAAAACAGACGCCTAAGCTGATCCCGTTTGGTCTGAATAAACAACACCCGCCGCTGAAAACGTTGCTTGGCGGAAAAGTAATCGAAACAGGAAGCGATGATGAGTCTGGTAATTGCCAGCACGCCTGTTATTAATAACAATGTGAATGCGCTTAATAGTGTAGCCAAGCCGATCTGGGTTATTAGCTCAGGCACTCCAGGTACTGTTAGCCACAGCAACAAGTCTGCCGATACAAACACAGCAAATGAGCTAAACATCAATAACAAAGCAATTCTAATAATCAAAATGGCAACCGGTGTTTTTAATATCACTGGTCGCTATTGTACCCAACTTTTTATCAAAAAGGATTAACACCCGATACTTACAATATCTTTAAACCGCTCGTCTGTATTCATACTGCAAGCTTGTATACATGTACGCTATAATAATAGGTTATTTAATCTTGCTCACTGGTAATAATGGCTCAGTTTTTTGAAATACATGCCGAAAATCCGCAACTGCGTCTAATTCATCGTACCGTGGAAATCATACGCAAGGGTGGCGTTATTGTTTATCCGACCGATTCATCTTATGCGCTGGCTTGCCATATCGGTGACAAACAGGCACTGGACAAAATACGACGTATCAGAAAACTGGACGATAAACATAATTTTACCCTTGTATGCAAAGATCTGACGCAAGTATCCAATTTCACCAAAATCGGTAATGATGCTTATCGGCTGATTAAAGCGTTAACGCCGGGTCCCTTTACTTTTATATTGGATGCGACGCGCGAAGTGCCGCGCAGACTGCAACATCCGAAGAAAAAAACTATCGGCATACGCATTCCGAATCATCCGGTTGCGCAATTGTTGCTTCAGGAACTGGGCGAAGCATTGTTTAGTTCTACCTTGGTATTACCCGGAGACAATGAGGCCATGGCAGACCCTTACGACATCAGAAACAAGCTGGAACATGAGCTGGATTTAGTGATTGATGCGGGTATTATTGAATATGAAGAGACGACGATAATTGAATTTTCCAGTAATGGTGCAGAGATCATCAGACAAGGCAAAGGTCTTGCACCGATGCTGGATTGACAAAGAGGATACAACATGATGGATGAATTGACATTAATACAGCGCATAGTGGTTTGGATATTACCGGTGATTTTTGCAATTACTGTGCATGAAGTTTCGCACGGTTGGGTAGCAAAAAAATACGGTGATAACACAGCCTCCAGTCTGGGTCGATTAACCTTAAACCCGATCAAGCATATAGATTGGTTTGGAACTATTATTCTTCCAGGGCTATTACTAATGACGGGCACAGGTTTTATTTTTGGCTGGGCAAAGCCAGTTCCTGTTGATCCTCGAAATTTTAAAAATCCCTTGCATGATATGGCAATAGTTGCTTTGGCAGGGCCGGTTTCAAATTTGTTGATGGCACTAGCTTGGGCATTAATAGCCCGTTTGGGAGTGATGATAGGTGCAGGAGTTGAAGCTATCTCACACCCGTTGATTTATACAGGCGTTGCAGGCATTTCAATTAATCTGGTTTTAGCATTGATTAACTTGTTGCCGATTCCACCGCTGGATGGCAGCCGTATTTTGACCGGTATGTTGCCGAGTTATTGGGCGTGGCAATATAATCGTCTGGAGCGGTTCGGATTTATAATTCTATTATTATTGTTATATACAAATCTGTTGGCTGCAATTTTAGCTTATCCGATGTTCGTCGCTCAGAAAGTATTTTTTTCAATTGCCGGGTTGTAAATTTATTCAAGTGTAGGGTACGCGATGCGGATCAATGGAACAGACCGATTGATTTTTGAATGGTCTTTGTGAATGGAAATTATTGAACAGGTGATATAATTTCGACACTTTTTTCATGTCATTACTGGAGTGTGTTATGGCGATTTCATCGCTTCATGAGCTGGATTTTTACGCTTGGACGCAGCAACAGGTTGACCTGATTAAATCCGGTAATCTGGTTGATGTCGATTTTGAACATCTGCTTGAGGAGATTGAGAGTATGGGAGCAAGTGAACGGCGCGAATTGATTAACCGGCTTGCTATTCTTTTAGCCCATCTCTTGAAGTGGCAATATCAGCCTTCGTTTCGCGGGCGGAGTTGGCAACTCACCATTAAAGAACAGCGGCGGCAGCTGCACAGGCATTTAAAGGATAATCCCAGTTTACATGCCCGATTGGATGAATTTATCGCTGATTCATACATAGACTCGATTTTGCTGGCGGCCAAAGAAACTGGCTTGGACGAGTCTGCATTCCCGGTGCAATGTCCTTACGCTCAAATTGAACTTTTGAATTTTGAATTTTATCCGGAATAACGCACAAGTGACTACGAAATGAGCGATAACATAACTGCTGCTGTTAGCGTGCAGGCACCAGTCTTCGCACTAGTCAATGGCACACCTTTTAACCAACTGCCTGAAGACCTCTATATCCCCCCTGATGCACTGGAAGTATTTCTGGACTTGTTTGAAGGACCTCTGGATTTATTACTGTATTTGATCAGAAGGCAGAATCTGGATATTGTGAACATACCTATCGCTCAGATTACCCATCAATACATCACCTATATTCAAATAATGGGTGAATTAAATCTGGAACTGGCGGCGGAATATCTGGTTATGGCCGCATTATTGGCGGAAATTAAGTCAAGAATGCTGTTACCGAGACAGTCAGAAGAAGATGATGACGAAGAAGATCCGAGGGCAACGTTAATTCGCAGGTTACAGGAATATGAGTGTATCAAGACGGCCTCCGAAGAGATCGATTTATTGCCCAGAGTTGAACGTGATATATTTGCCATAGATGTTGATGTATCTTCATTAATTGTTGAACAACAGTTACCGGAGCTCCGGTTAAAAGATATGTTACTGGCATTTCAGGATGTCCTTAAACGAGTTGACCAACTTAGCCACCACCAAATTACCAAAGAAGCTTTATCTGTCCGTGAACGAATGGCAACCATTTTGGCAAACCTTAAGGGAGAAGATAGTCTCCTTTTCTCGCAATTATTTATCCGAAAAGAAGGTCGACACGGAGTCGTTGTCTCGTTTCTGGCCATCCTCGAACTCGGCAAGGAAGGACTCATCGAAATCATCCAGTCAGAACCCTTTACCGAAATACGAATCAGAAACGCCAGTTCCGCCTCCGCCGAAGCAGGTAACTAATCCACGTGTGCAGCCTGATGTTGTTGACTTAAACCCGAAAGTTCTCTCTAAGCCCTTTGACTGCGCTCAGGAGAGCCCGGTCGAAGAGCCGTCTACAACATCGGTAAGGCTTCGTCCCTACGCCAGGGATATCCTGAGCGCAGCCGAAGGGCTCAGGATTCGACGTCAACAGTTAAAGTCAATAACATTGAATACACCCTCTCCAGTAACTGAACAACTTGAAATCAACGTGAAAACCAGGCGTATAGTTGAAGCTATTCTATTTGCTGCCAAGCGTCCTATGACAGCCAAACAAGTACAGCAGGTTTTTCCTGAACTGGAACAGCCGGAATTACAAGAAATACAAACGGCAATAGAGGCGATTGCTGAGGATTATCGATACCGTCCCATTGAATTAAAGCAGGTGGCTAGCGGCTATCGTTTTCAGGTCAAGCAGGATTTATCGCGCTGGTTATCACGCCTGTTTGAAGAAAAACCGCCAAAATATTCACGCGCGCTGCTGGAAACGCTGGCAATCATTGCCTACAGGCAGCCTGTCACACGCGGTGATATTGAAGACATACGGGGAGTCAGTGTCAGTTCAAGTATTATTCAGACGTTACTCGAGCGCGAATGGATAAGGGTAGTGGCCCATAAAGAAGCACCTGGCAGACCCGGTCTATACGGCACAACCAAACAATTTCTGGATTATTTTAATATTACATCATTAAATGAACTACCGACTTTGCAGGAAATACAACATCTTGATGGGCCGATAGATAGCACGCAACAACCTATGCAGGTAAAGAGTGAGAAACAAGAAACCAACCAACGCTTCTTCGAAGCGGCCGAACTGTTCGCCGAAGAAAGCAAACCAGTCGCCGAATCAGCAGCAGAAAAATCAGAAAAAAAATACGCCGCAAGAAACTGACTACAGCCACGCCAATTCATCGAAGCAGCCAAGCCAAAATCAGTTGCCGAAAACCTCGAAAAAAACCGGCACCATTCAGGCAGACGCGGGTGAGCGCATTCAAAAGGTGCTGGCGCGTGGCGGTGTTGGCTCCAGAAGAGAAATTGAACGCTGGATAGATGAAGGGCGGCTCAAGCTTAACGGTAACGTTGTAAAGCTGGGCGATCGATTGAAAGCAGGTGATCATCTACAACTCAATGAGCGTGTAGTTCATTGGGAAAAATTTGCCGAGCAGCCGACCAGAGTGCTGCTTTATCATAAGGCCACAGGCGAAGTGGTCACGCGCCGTGACCCGGAAGGCCGTCCGGTGGTATTTACACAATTGCCTAAATTAGCGACAGCCCGCTGGATTGCTGTAGGCAGGCTGGATATTAATACGTCGGGATTATTATTGGTTACCAATAATGGTGAACTGGCTAATCGGTTAATGCACCCGTCAACGCAAGTAGAGCGTGAATATGCCGTGCGTATTTTGGGTGATGTAGCCGATACGACATTGGAAAAACTCAAACAAGGTGTAGCGCTTGAGGATGGCAAAGCCAGGTTTGATGATATTAAATTTTACGGCGGCGAAGGCGCTAATAAATGGTATCACGTTGTTGTTAGCGAAGGCCGCAACAGACTGGTCAGGCGCTTATGGGAGTCACAGGAAGTCGTCGTTAGCCGCTTGATGCGTGTACGCTATGGGCCTGTGATATTACCGGAGCGTCTGAAAGCCCATTCTTTTTTTGAACTGACCGATAAAGAACTGGATTTGTTATTTGAATTTGCAGGCTTGGAAAGAAATAATCCGGCAATTACAAAAGCCAAGCCGGAACTTAAAAGCCGTACTCCCGTAAAAAGATAGTTACTGCCGGGTTAGCGTAAGTTGTAGCCTAACCCGACGATTTACTGTTCAAATATCAAGTCAATTCGGGTGCCGCCTTTGATACCGGATTTACTCAGTTCAAAGCGTGCCTTATGCAGATCAGCAATCTCCGTAACAATGGCCAGACCCAAGCCGCAACCGTTACCCGGGCTTCCAGGGATACGGTAAAACCTCTCGAAAACCCTGTCTATTTCAGTGTCGGGTATACCTGGCCCATCATCCTCAACTGTCAAACATGGAACTGGATAACGATTAAGTTTGACCAAAATATTGCCATTGTCATAACCATAAGAAATAGCATTATCCAAAAGATTGGCCAACAATTCCTGTAGTAGTATTTCGGCGCCTTGTACATACAGCGACTCTTCCCGGCATTCAAAACTTAACTCCATGTTCCGTTGTAATGCTTTGGGCACCCAGTCCATGCAGGTTTTTCTAGCCAATTGGCAAAGGTCTACCGGCAGCAATTCGTAGCCGCCACTGATAGGCTCTGACCTTGCCAGGACCAATAATTGCGTAGTCAAATGCGACATGCGATCAGCTGAGTTTTGGATTTGCCGGAGTGCCGGCTGCATCGTGGATAAATCCAGTTCGCGCAACGCACGTTCGGCTTGTAATTTCAAGCCTGCCAACGGCGTGCGCAGTTGATGCGCGGCATTGGCAATAAAGCGTTGCTGGGTGGCTATCGCTTGCGTGTGGGCTTCCAGTAGCTCGTTAATGGTATCTGTTAGTGTGCGTACTTCAAGAAAAACATGCGTTTCAGGTATGGGACTCAAATCTCGCGATGACCGCTGTGCGATTTGATCAGCCAACAAATGCAAGGGTTTCAAACCCTTTTTTAAGCCCGTCAAAAGATAAATACCCGTTATCAAAACCAATACTATTTGCGGAATCATATCGGCTAATAAAATATCCGTCATCATTGCCTTGCGTTTATTCAAAGTCTCTGCGACGTGTACAAAAATTCTTTCCGGTGTTTTATCAAGCGTGATTAACATGGATACGACCCTGACCGGTTCTCCGTATATCTTATCGTTAAAATAAATGGGCTGTGACCAGTCTGTTTCCGGACCCAGGGGTTCGGGAACAAGCTGGTCTCCCGCCAGAATGTCCTGTTCTGAAGAGGTGATTTTAAAATAGGTTTTGTCCTGTTCGTCCCATTTGAAAATTTCCAAAGCAGCGGGCGGCAACTCGACAAATACCTTGCCTTCCCGCACTTTGATTTCCTGTGTCAAGGATCTGGCGGAATCAAGTAGCCATCGATCATACGCCTCATCGACATAATGCAGGGTAACGAAATAGGATAGAACGGCATCGATAATAACGAAAAAAATAAGTGGAATAACCAAACGGAAAAACATTTCCGTTTTGAGACTTCTGTTTTTATGCATAGGCTGATTTGTCCAAAAGGTAGCCTAGTCCGCGTACCGTACGAATTACCGCACCATAAGGCTCTATGCGCTTGCGCAGACGGTGGACATAAATTTCAATGGCATTGTCGGTCAGCGCGTCACCGTCGACCGATAAACGTTGGGCTATGCGGTCCTTGGCGACGACTTTTCCGGCTTGCAGCAATAAAATTTCCAATACGCCATATTCTCTTGCCGACAACAAAATAGGTTGGCCCTCTACCAACACCTGATGGTTGTGCGTGTCCAGTACCAACCGTCCAATTACAATATCGTTGCTAAATCCTCCATAGCAGCGCCGAATCAGGGCATTAATTCGTACTTCCAACTCTCGAAGCTCGAAAGGTTTGGTCATATAGTCATCAGCGCCTTGCTCAATACCTGTGATCCGGTCATTGACACGATCACGGGCTGTTAAAATCATGATAGGCAAAGGCATTTTTAATCGTCTGAATTTGCGCAATAATTCCAGGCCGTCGATATCCGGCAATCCCAAATCAAGCACAATCAAATCGAAACCTTGTGCTTGCAACAAATGTTCAGCATAGGAACCCGTGGTTGCACAGGTAACCGTGTAGCCGCTATTGGTCAAAATATGGATTAAGCCATCGGCCAATACAGGATCATCCTCTATCAATAAAATATTCATACACTGGAATGGCCTGTCGTGAAAGGTTCGTGAAAGGAAGAGAGACTAAGATTACGGTTTATTAATAAGCTAAAGGTTGATTAAAGAATAATACAGTCAAAAGGCAAAGGCCACATAGCAAAAGGCAGCAGTTTATAAATTGGCTTCGTTTATCCATGAAAATTGAAATTTTAATCATGGTAATTGATAGTATAATTTCGAATCGATACTATTTTCAGTAACATTATATTAATTCAATGGACTTTTAGACATGATACACAAACACACCCAGTATTATTTGCGCCATATGAAAGATGACATTCCAGCGGGTATCGTCGTGTTTTTAGTGGCTTTACCCTTATGCTTAGGGATAGCCCTGGCATCAGGGGCGCCATTGTTTTCCGGCTTAATCACGGGTCTGATCGGCGGGCTCATTGTCTCCTGGCTCAGTGGTTCACAACTCGCTGTTTCAGGTCCTGCTGCCGGTTTAACCGTCATTGTTTTCAATGCCCTTGAAACCCTAGGCAGTTTTCAAGGGCTACTGGTTGCCTGCATTTTAGCGGGCATCATGCAACTGGTGTTGGGATTTCTGAGAGCCGGGATTATTGGCGCTTTTTTTCCTTCCGCAGTCATTGAAGGCATGCTGGCGGCGATTGGTTTAATTTTGATTATCAAACAGATTCCTCATGCCACAGGCTACCATACCAGTTATGAAGGCGATGAGAGCTATATGAAGGAAACAGCCGAATCCAGCTTCATTGAGTTATTTGATGCGTTCAGTGGTGTCTCGCCGGGCTCGGCGGTTATCAGCGTCGTGGCATTGTTACTGTTAATTCTATGGGGCACGCCATGGTTTAAAAAACAAAGATTGTTAAAACTCATCCCCGGACCATTAGTGGCAGTCGTTTGGGGCGTCGGCTACAATGTGATCACCAGACAGTTTGCTCCTGACTGGGCGGTCAGTAGCGAACACTTGGTCAACTTGCCGGTTTCGGAAAAAACCAGCGATTTTTTCAATAACTTTGTACTGCCAAACGCTAGCTATCTCAGCCATCTTGGCAATCCGCAGGTTTATACTGTTGCCGTAACGATTGCGATTATCGCCAGTCTGGAAACACTGTTAAGTCTTGAGGCAACGGATAAACTGGATCCTTTGAAACGTCTCGCGCCCACCAATCGCGAACTGAAGGCGCAAGGAGCCGGTAATATTGTCAGCGGATTACTGGGCGGCTTGCCAATGACTGCCGTCATCGTGCGCAGCGCGGCCAACATCAACGCAGGCGGACAAACCCGTGTGGCCTGTTTTACTCATGGGGTGTTTTTGTTGCTCAGCGTCATGTTTTTGTCGCACTACCTGAACACTATTCCACTCGCCTGTTTAGCGGCCATTTTATTGCATACCGGTTACAAGCTGGCAAATCCGGTTTTATTCAAAACGTTTTACCAAAAAGGCATGAGTCAATTTCTTCCTTTTGTCATCACAGTGATTGCGATTCTGGTCACCGATTTATTAATGGGTATGGCAATAGGCATGGTTATCGGTCTGTTTTTTGTCATCAGAGCCAATTATCACGCGGCCATTACGCTCACTCAAGTTGGCTCGCACTATCTGTTATCACTGAACAAAGATGTTTCCTTTCTGAATAAAGCGCGATTAAGAAAATATATTTTGAGCATCCCGGAACAAAGCACAGTCACCATCGTCGCGAGCAAAGCCACGTTTATTGATCACGATATTATGGAGACGATTGAAGATTTTCTTGCTGCTGCGCCGGACGATAATATCACAGTCGAACTCATTGATCTGCACGGCAAGGATAAAATCAAAAAAAATGAAGAGATCGTGATATTAAATGCAGATGACCAGTTGTAAATTTACCAGGCACGGTGACCGCGTGTTTTGAACGCTAACAACTACAACATTCACACCGGTAAAGTTAATTTTATTTTATTAAAACACAAGCCATACAAATGCAGATGAATGCACCCCCTAAAGTTAATAACAATGATCTGTTCGCCAACCTGAAATACGATCTTCCATCTGGCATTGCGGTTTTTCTGATATCAATACCGTTATCATTAGGGATTGCACTGGCTTCGGGCGCACCGCTGTTCTCCGGATTGATCGCCGGTATTACCAGCGGAATAATAGTGGCGCCATTAAGCGGTTCCTCGTTGGGAATCAGCGGTCCGACTGCGGGTCTCGCTATCATTGTCTTGTCGGCTATTGAAAAACTTGGATTCAATGGTTTTCTACTCGCTCTGGTCATGGCCGGTGTTTTACAAATCATCATGGGTCTGAGCAAAGCCGGGGTTATTGCCTATTATTTTCCTTCCTCTGTCATTAACGGCATGTTATCGGGTATGGGCATCATTCTTTTTCTTAAACAGATTCCTCATGCCATGGGTTATGACCGGGACTACGAAGGCGATACCTCCTTTTTTCAGCCGGATAGCTATTCGTCTTTTTCTGAACTGGTGCATATGCTGGAATTCAGTTCGCCCACGGCAATTATGATTGCGCTGATATCGCTGGCGATTCTTATTTTGTGGGAACAGCCGTTTATGAAACAGTACAAGTTTTTTCAACTGTTTCAGGGTGTTTTAATCGCAATTTTAGTTGGTGCGTTGATCAACCAGGGTCTGCAAAATTTTTATCCTGAACTGGCGCTAAGGGGTAATCATTTGGTCATGATCCCGGTGCTGCAAAATGCCAGTGATTTATTGAGTCAACTGCATTACCCGGATTTTTCCCAGTTCGGCAATCCGGCTATTTACTTGACGGCGCTAACACTGGCTGTTGTCGCAAGTTTGAAGACACTGCTTTCTGTGGAAGCGGTTGATAAAATGGATCCTTATAAAAGAGTGACATCCGCTAATCGAGAGCTGATTGTCCAGGGTATCGGCAATGCCTGTAGTGGCTTGCTCGGTGGTCTGCCGCTGGCGCAAGTCATCGTGCGCAGCTCCATCAATATTCAATCCGGTGCAAAAACCAAAGCATCAGGGATTATTTGTGGACTGCTATTGCTCTTTGCGGTCATTCTTATTCCAACGCTGCTCAATAAAATCCCTTTAGCCAGTCTGGCGAGCGTGTTACTGGTTGTCGGTTATAAATTGACCCGGCCGAAAATTTTTAAAATTATGTACAAAGCGGGCATGTATCATTTCATTCCCTTTTGCGTCACCATTTTGGGCATGGTTTTTATTGACCTGCTCATCGGTCTTGCTATTGGCTTGACCACCGCCTTGTTTTCGATATTGCTGGAAAATTATAAAACCGCTTTTTATTTTAATGAGTCGCACATCGGCAATAAAACCATACTCAGATTATCCGAGCATGTCTCTTTTCTCAATAAAGCCAATATTCAACAAACTTTTGAGCAATTGCCCGATTATTCGGAAGTAGTGATTGATGCAACCCGATCAAAATACATTGATTACGATGTCTTCGAAATTATTGAAAACTTCAAAATTGAAGCACAACGAAAGCACATCAAATTGACCATTGAAAACCTGCGCGGCTATGGTGTGCTGGAACCGGTTGAGAATGCGCGAGCACCCACCTACGATACCCAGCAAGCATTAACGCCGGCTAAAGTGTTGGCGCTTTTAAAAGAGGGTAATGAACGCTTTGTTAATAATCTGAAATCAAACCGGAATTTACTCGAACAGATTAACGACACCCGGCAGGGACAGTTCCCCATTGCGATTATTCTCAGCTGCATGGATTCACGAACGTCCGTTGAATTAATTTTCGATCAGGGCTTGGGCGATGTGTTCAGTGTGCGGGTGGCGGGCAATGTCATCAATGACGACATTCTCGGCAGCATGGAATACGCCTGTAAGCTGGCGGGTTCAAAGTTGATTGTGGTGCTGGGCCATTCGCATTGTGGCGCGATCACAGGCGCTTGCGCAAATGTAGAACTGGATCATTTAAGCGGATTATTGCACAAGATAAAACCGGCTGTGGACGCTGTGCATGCCGAAGAATCAGCAGAAATTACGGCTAATGAAGACAGACTTGTACAAAAAGTGGCCGATAAAAATGTGCAACTGGCAGTCGAGCAAATCAGCAGCAAAAGCCCTTTGTTAGATGCAATGGTAAAAAGCGGTGAAATCGGCATAGTCGGCGCGATGTACGACATTGAAACCGGAAAAGTGAAATTTTATTCGGATGTTTGAACCAATTTGAAGATAGAGACGCGCCTATCTCTACTCTATTAATAATTGAATTTTATTGCGAATATTTTTTTGGGGGAATCCTGTGATTTCATTCACGAATCGAAAAATACTGATCCAATTCATCCTGATCGGCATTGTTATGACTATGTACGATGTGCTGTTGGACTCATTGTTCTCAATTGTGCATATTGCTTTCGAGTGGTTCGAGCTTGCTCTTGAGGAACTCATCGAGCATATTTTTCACACTAACCGCCAACAAAGCCAAATCATCGTCTTTTATCTGTTGTGGTCTATTGCACTGTTTGGACTCTATCACCTATGGTGCGCGCTGCCCGGATTTTACAACCGGTTTAAAGAACAGTTTTTTGCCGCCAGCTCGGAGTATAAATCCTGCATTACCATTTACTGGAGAGAGCAGTCTTCAATCCAGAGAATAAAATGGGTTACATCTTTTACAGTAAGCATATCGTGCCTGGCCTTTTTTGTCTTCAGCTAACAGTAATGTCAGATACCTTGTGCTTTGGATTCAGTTTTGATTAATCTGGACATTGCCTTTATGAGTTGAATTTGCCTTATTTATCAGTTTTTGAACGCTTCAATTTTCTTAACATTGTAGAGCCAAAATCAGGAGTCAAACATGCTTAATTATATTAAATCGAGTCTGAAATATTTTATAGTCGGTATTTTAGCAATCATTCCGGTTGTTATTGTCATTCAAGTTCTGGTGTTTTTGGAAACGATCCTAAGGGATTTTTTTATTTATATTTACGGTTACTCCAACAACGTCTTTATAACGGTTCTGGCATTCACGCTTTCTTTTATAGCCATTGCTTATACCGGTTATAGAGTCAGCGTATCCGAAAAAATGTGGATGCTGCATCAGGTTGAATTATTGATTAACCGGATTCCAATGATAAGGACGATTTACAGAGTCAGTCAAAAACTGGTTAATCTGTTCGGTCGTCAGGAAAAAAGTGAAGCTAAAGAAATTATATTTATTGAATATCCCAAGGAAGGCTTATGGGTGCCTGGTTATGTCACCAACAAGGTGGGCGAGATGCTGGTTGTTTATGTGCCTACGTCTCCCAATCCAACGTCCGGCTTTACCATTATTGTGCACCGCTCGAAGGTCGTAAAATCGAAGATGGATATTGAAGCCGTGACCAGTTTTATTGTCAGTGTGGGCGTTGATTTGCATCAAAAAGAGGAGCTTGAGAAGCTCGCTGATGTGAACCATCTAAGGGATCATTCATAATGAAAAAAAACGTTCATCAGACAGTCGTCCATGGCACACGTTGTCTCCGGAAGCAACGTGCGAGATTTTAACCAGCACTGACCAGGGCTTAAGCCGGCAAGAGGCCCAGCGCCGACTCACGCAATACGGCTTCAATAAACTGACACCAGCGATCAATCGCGGCCCTCTCAAACGCTTTTTCAGCCAATTTCACAATGTACTCATTTATGTATTGCTGGCTGCAGCCGGTTTAACGGCAGCTATTGAAGAATGGGTAGACAGCAGCGTAATTGTCGGCGTGGTATTGGTCAATGCGCTGATCGGTTTCATTCAGGAAGGCAAGGCGGAAAAGGCACTGGATGCGATACGCAATATGCTCACGCAACAGGCGATGGTGCAGCGTGATGGCAAGAACTTTCTGATGCCTGCCGAGCAACTGGTTCCGGGCGATATTGTCACTCTTGAAAGCGGTGACAAAATACCGGCTGATTTGCGTCTGTTACAGGTCAAAAATTTGCGTGCCGATGAATCGATGCTCACCGGAGAATCCTTACCTGCCGAAAAAAATACCGCGGCTGTTGCTGTCAATGCCGCTTTAGGGGACCGATTTTGTCTGGCGTATTCGGGTACCTTGATTACCTATGGTACTGCAATCGGCATGGTAATCGCTACCGGTGACAAAACTGAAATCGGTCGTATCAGTTCCATGCTGCGCACGGTTCCAAAACTGACCACGCCGCTGCTAAAGCAGATTGCCGGCTTCAGCAAATGGTTGACTTTTGCTATTTTAACGGTGGCGTCTGCTACCTTCGCCTATGGCTGGGCCATTCAGCACTCTTCTTTGACAGAATTGTTCATGTCGGTGGTGGGCCTTGCCGTGGCTGCCATTCCAGAAGGCCTGCCGGCTATTATGACCATCACGCTGGCTATCGGCGTACAACGCATGGCCAAACGCAATGCCATTATCCGGCGTTTACCGGCCGTCGAGACGTTAGGCTCCGTTACCGTTATCTGTTCCGACAAAACCGGTACCCTCACCTGTAACGAGATGACCGCCAAATCGGTCTTCGTTAATAACAAACTGTTTATTGTGGATGGTGTCGGTTATGACCCCTACGGAGTTTTCCAACTGGCAGGAGAAACAACCTAGGCTGTCGAAATCTGTCCTTACGCCCAAGCTACGTTATCCCCGCTTTTTGGCTTCGAATATTGTCGAAAAAAACTTGGCGTTTCTTCCGAACCGTATAGGGGATGTTTTCTTGCTCCCACATT
>JAQTMV010000072.1 GCA_028714175.1 Methylococcales bacterium | reverse complement strand
CAGATCAGCATAATTCCCTACATGACGTTGCGGCTATAGCAAAAAGATGTAAGAATAATCCTAGTCATTGCAAAATTGTTATAAAAACCGCCTACCCATCAAATCCGGAGTTGATGCGTTTGGCGCTCAAATTGGCGACCGGTGCCGGTAAAACCACAGTCATGGCAATGCTCATTGCCTGGCAAACGGTTAATGCCGTGCGCCGTCCTAACAGCAAAAACTTCTCCTGCGGTTTCCTCATCGTTACACCCGGATTAACAATCCGTGACCGTCTACGGGTTCTGCAGCCTAATGATCCCGATAGCTATTATCAAAGCCGTGAGATTGTTCCGAGCGATATGATTGGCGACATTGAACGGACCAAGATTGTTATCACCAATTACCATGCCTTTAAAATGCGCGAACGACTGGAATTGTCGAAATGAGCGACTTCTCGCTGATGGATGCCATCGAATGCGGCATCGTTAAATTACCGCGCGTTCCCGTTGCGCAAAACATCCCAGGTGATGAAATGCCGATGTTCCGCAACCTCTGGGAACATATAGGTAAAAAGATGCCAAAGAAAGGTCGCGGTCAATCCAAAGCACTTGACCCGCTCAGCATACCGGTAGAACTACAAACCGCATTGGAAGCGCTTTACGGTCACTACGACAAAACCTTTCAACTTTGGCAACAAAGCGGTATCACAGTCCCACCCTGTTTTATCATCGTCTGCAACAACACCAGCACCTCCAAACTGGTTTACGATTACATTTCCGGATTTCAGCGCGAAAATGAAGATGGCTCCAGTTCCCTGGAAAACGGTCGTCTCCCTTTGTTTCGTAATTACGACGATTACGGCAACCCGATTGCCCGTCCCCGCACCTTATTGATCGACAGCGAACAGCTCGAATCCGGCGATGCCCTGGACGATAACTTTCGCAAAATGGCGGGTGATGAGATCGACCGCTTCCGCCGCGAAATCATTGAACGTACCGGTGACCGTAGGCTAGCCGAAAACCTCACCGATCAAGAATTGCTGCGCGAAGTCATGAACACCGTCGGCAAAGAAGGCCGCCTGGGCGAATCGATTCGTTGCGTGGTGTCAGTATCGATGCTCACCGAAGGCTGGGATACCAATACCGTTACTCATGTCCTCGGTGTGCGCGCTTTCGGCACCCAATTATTATGCGAACAAGTCATTGGCCGTGCGCTACGCCGCCAGTCTTACGAACTCAATGAAGATGGCCTGTTTAATGTCGAATATGCCGATGTACTTGGCATACCATTCGATTTCACCGCCAAACCTGTCGTGGCACCGCCGCAACCACCCCGCCAAACTATTCATGTCAAAGCGGTGCGCCCGGCGCGCGATGCCCTGGAAATTCAATTTCCTCGCGTTCAAGGCTATCGTGTCGAGCTCCCAGAAGAGCGGCTCACTGCCGAATTCAATGCCGATTCCATTCTGGAGCTCACACCCGATCTGATCGGCCCCTCCGTCACGCAAAACGCCGGCATCATTGGCGAGTCGGTCGATCTAAATCTGGTGCATACAGGGGACATGCGGCTATCGACGCTGCTGTTTCATCTGACCCAACGATTGCTTTACACCAAATGGCGCGATCCCGGCGATGAACCAAAATTGCATCTGTTCGGACAACTCAAACGCATCACCAAGCAATGGCTTGATACCTGCCTGGACTGTAAAGGCGGAACCTATCCGGCGCAACTGATGTATCAGGAACTGGCCGACATGGCCTGTGAACGCATTACCGCCGCCATTACCCGTTCCCTGGTCGGTAGCCGCCCCATCAAAGCCGTGCTCGACCCTTACAATCCGGATGGTTCTACTGCCCACGTCAATTTCAACACCTCTAAAACTGAGCGCTGGGAAACCGATCCTAGCCGATGCCACATTAACTGGGTGATTCTCGACAGCGACTGGGAAGCCGAATTCTGTCGTGTGGCGGAGAAGCATCCGAAGGTAAAGTCCTATGTTAAAAACCACAGCCTCGGCTTCGAAGTACCTTACCGCTACGGCTCTGAATCCCGTATATACCGCCCCGATTTCATTGTGCGCGTGGATGACGGCCGCGGCGATGACGACCTGCTGAACCTGATTGTTGAAATCAAAGGCTACCGCCGCGAAGACGCCAAAGACAAAAAAACAACGATGGAAACCTACTGGGTGCCCGGCGTCAACAACCTTAAACAATATGGCCGTTGGGCGTTTGCCGAGTTTACCGAGGTTTACCAGATAGAATTGGACTTTGCGAACAAGGTCGAGGCAGAATTCGAAAAAATGCTGGCCGGAGTTTGCGCGGATGCAATCTGATGTGTATGCGTTCCAGTCCTTTTCTCTAGATATAACAGCAAATCTGTATAGAACATGCCGTTTCTCTGTACATACGGAGGTGATATGAATCTTATCCCTGCGCTGGAAAAACTTTCTCCGAAACGTTTTGAAACAGCCGTTATTTTAAAAAAACTGGCTTTAGCCAGGAGCAAACTCGCCGAACTCAAAGGCGTTGCAGCATCCATTCCTGATCAAGGCATTCTCATCAATATAATAGGCATGCAAGAAGCCAAGGATAGCTCCGCTATCGAGAACATTGTTACCACCCACGATGAACTGTTCAAAGACGAGCTTTTTCCGGAAAGTCTGACAAATCCTGCCGCAATAAAAGTTTTGCGCTACCGCCAAGCACTGCGTCTTGGCTTTGAACAGGTCAATCAGAGCGGGTTACTGACCAACAATGTCATCATTCAAATTCAGGCAGTATTGGAACAAAACAATGCAGGTTTCCGGAACCTGCCTGGAACCGCATTAAAAAACGGTTTAGGTCAGGCGGTTTTCACACCGCCAGCACCCGAAACCATCACCCATCTGATGCGCGATCTTGAACGTTTTATCAACGACGATGACTGCTTTGCAGCCGATCCTCTGATCAAAATGGCTTTGTTGCACCATCAGTTCGAGAGTATCCATCCCTTTTATGACGGAAATGGACGAACCGGACGTATTGTCAATATCCTCTATCTGGTCAAAGAAGGCTTGCTCGATATCCCGGTGCTCCATCTCAGCCGTTACATTGTGCGCACTAAAGCCGACTACTACCGGCTGCTGCAAGACGTTCGAGAACAGGATGCCTGGGAAGACTGGGGGCTTTATATGCTGACGGCTGTCGAAGCAACCGCCGGTATTACCATTCAAATCATCCACGCCATCAAACTGGCATTGATGGATACCAGGCACCGCATTCGCGCCCAATACCGGTTTTATAGTCAGGATTTGATTAACAATCTTTTTACCCATCCGTACACTACAATTGAACTTATCGAGCGTGACCTGAAAGTTTCCCGCCTGACGGCCACCAAATATCTGGATACTTTAACAGAAGGCGGCTTCCTGCAAAGACAAAAAAACGGGCAATCCAGCTATTACATCAATCTCGCGCTCAACGTTATATTGACGGGTGAAGCAATACAGGGAGAAAAGCACTAACATGGCAACCAAGAAGTCCATATCCAATCTCAGCGTCGAAACCCTCAAGCACGACGAAGCCACGCGCAAGAACATCCCGACCGCTGAATACCAGTCGGTCATGCGTCAGGATGAGCAAAACCCCATCCGAATAGCCTACGTGCGCCGCAACCGTGATCTCGATCCGCAACTGGTCTGGCGCGGCAAGGACGAGCAGGATTGGTCGGACCTGGTCGTTCATGCGCCGCCGCTGTATATTCAGGAAAAGGTTCACCCCAAAGTATTGATCGACGATTTGTTGCGTCACACTCAAACTCCCTCTCCCCACCGGGGAGAGGGTTGGGGCGAGGGGCAACAAATCGATATGTTCGCTGACTTCAACGGCCTGCCCGACGACAACGCCAAAACCGAGTTCTACCGGCACGACGCCCATTGGGCCAACCGCATGATCCTCGGCGACAGCCTGCAAGTCATGGCTTCTCTGGCAGAGCGCGAGGGCCTGCGCGGCAAGGTGCAGTGCATCTATCTCGATCCGCCCTACGGTATCAAATTCAACTCCAACTTCCAGTGGTCCACCACCAGCCGCGACGTCAAGGACGGCAACGTCGGCCACATCACCCGCGAGCCGGAGCAGGTGAAAGCGTTCCGGGATACCTGGCGGGATGGCATTCACTCTTATCTGACTTACCTGCGCGACCGGCTGACCGTGGCGCGGGATTTGTTGACCGATTCCGGGTCGATTTTTGTGCAGATTGGGGATGAGAATGTGCATCGGGTTAGGGCGGTGATGGATGAGGTGTTTGGAGGAGATAATTTCGTCGCGCAGATCAATTTCTCGACGACCAGCGGCTTCAATTCAGAGTTTCTTGCCTCAACGGGCGATGTCCTTCTCTGGTATGCGAAGAATAAGCAAACTCTCAAATTTCGGCGCTCCTACGAAGTGATCGAAAAATCGCCAACCGCTGGAAATTATATGTGGGTTCGCACCTCGGACGGTACTTTGCGCAGCCTCATTAAGGATGAGCGCGAAGGTATCTCGGTCATTCCTGATGATGGAAAGCTCTATCAACCAACATCGCTAGTGTCGCAGGGTGCAACATCTTCCCCAACGACGTTTGTGCATCGCCAAAAACCCTACATTCCACCCAAAAATCAGCACTGGAAGACCACTCTTCATGGGATGGTCAAACTGTCAAGGGCCGGTCGCATCCATGTTGCGGCAAACAGTATTCGCTATGTGCGTTTCGCAGATGACTTTGGTGTAAAGGCGCGAACCACTTTGTGGACAGATACGGCAACCGGTAACTTTACTGAGGACAAAATGTATGTTGTTCAAACAGCCTCCAAGGTGATTGAACGCTGCATCCTCATGGCCACCGACCCTGGCGACCTCGTCCTAGATCCCACCTGCGGCTCCGGCACCACCGCCTATATCGCCGAACAATGGGGCCGCCGCTGGATCACCCTCGACACTTCTCGCGTTGCGCTCGCATTGGCCCGTGCTCGCATCATGGGCGCCCGCTATCCCTATTACCTGCTGGCTGACAGCCACGACGGACAACGTAAGGAAGCGGAAGTCACACGCAGCATGCCACCGAGCCAGCCAACACGCGGCGACATCCGGCAAGGTTTTGTCTATGAACGCGTGCCCCACATCACGCTGAAATCCATCGCCAACAACACCGAGATCGATGTCATCTGGGACAAGTTTCAGGAAAAGCTGGAACCGCTGCGCGAACAACTGAATAAAGTGATTAGTGACGAGTGGTTAGTGATTAGTAAAGGCAAAACCGCCTTCAACCCCCTTGAAGAATGGGAAATCCCGCGCGAAGCGCCTTCTAACTGGCCACTAGCCACTAGCCACTCAGTCACTAATCACTGCTTTCTGGGGTGGGAGAATCGAACGGCAGAAAGCCATCGATGCTTCCATCGCCGCCAAGGCCGAGCATGAATACCTTTATGACAAGCCTTACCAGGACAAAAAGAAAGTCCGCGTCGCCGGACCCTTCACGGTGGAAAGCTTGTCACCGCACCGCGTGCTGGCCATCGATGAGAATGACGAACTGATCGACAACCTGGCGGAGTCGAAAGGCGGCTATAGCGAGGAGCGGGATTTCGTCTGGATGGTTTTGGACAATCTTAAGACGGCGGGCGTTCAGCAGGCGCACAAGGAAGACAAGATCAACTTCACTTCGTTGACGCCCTGGCCCGGAGACCTGATCTGCGCCGAAGGCCGGTATTTGGAATACCCCTCACCCCAACCCTCTCCCACAAGGGGAGAGGGAGCAAAAAGAGAATCCGCTGTAAATGAGCGCGGGGGCGTCAAAATAGAACCCTCTCCCCTGGAGGGAGAGGGCAGGGAGAGGGGGAACACCGAAAAACGCGCTGCCATTTTCATCGGCCCCGAGTTTGGCACCGTCTCCCGCCCCGACCTGGTCGCCGCCGCCCGCGAGGCCGGCGATTCCGGTTTCGATGTGCTCATCGCCTGCGCCTTCAACTACGATGCACATTCCTCTGAGTTCGACAAACTCGGCCGCATTCCGGTGCTAAAAGCGCGCATGAATGCCGACCTGCACATGGCCGACGACCTCAAGAACACCGGCAAGGGCAACCTGTTCATCATCTTCGGCGAGCCGGACATTACAGTGCTTAGTGGACAGTGGTTAGTGACTAGAAATGGGAGGATGATTGCAAATTATGAGCACGTTAAAGAGTTATCAGGACTTGGAAGTTTGGAAGAAATCAATCGAGTTGGCAGAGATGGTTTATCGTGTATCAGCCCTGTTTCCAGCGGAGGAAAAGTTTGGGTTGACCAGCCAGATCAGAAGGGCGGCAGTATCCATACCCGCGAATATTGCGGAGGGGGCGGAACGCTCGGGAACGAGGGAGTTTTTACAGTTTCTGGGGATAGCCAGCGGTTCTCTGGCGGAGACGGAGACTTTCCTGATTCTCGCGGAAAGACTCCGCATGGCGACAAAGGAGCAAATCACCCCTCTACAGGCACAGGCGGGAGACATTGGTCGAATGCTCAACGGACTCAAACGCTCGCTACGCTCAAAAACTTGAGCGATGCTGATTTTCCGCTTTCACTGACCACTGATCACAAAACACAAATCACTGTCCACGGCGTGGACGTTTTCCACCCCATCACCGGCGAAGTCCGCTCAGATGGCGCCGAAGGCATCGCCTGCTGGTTCATCGACACCGACTACAACGAAGAAAGCTTTTTCGTCCGCCACGCCTATTTCCTCGGCGCCAACGATCCCTACAAAGCGCTAAAGACTACGCTAAAAGCGGAAATCAACGAAGAAGCCTGGGCCTCACTCAACAGAGACACATCCAGACCATTTGATAAACCCAAGTCCGGACGAATCGCGGTGAAGGTAATCAATCACCTGGGGGATGAGGTGATGAAGGTGTTTCATGCTTAGCAACGCCACTATCACATTGTTTCCTCAAGGTGACATGGTGAGAAAGGTTTGTTAGTGTTATAATTTTTAATTTACTAAACCACTTTTCCACGTATAACAATGGCTAAGCCGCTACATCTTGATAATGCGCCGATTACGGAAGCGCTTGTAGACATTCAGGTCGAACAGCAACAGGGGCTTACGTTTGACGGGCTTCAGGAAGCGTTCAATAAGTTGGACTTCGGCTACTATTTCAAGAATCAGATTTCCCAAGGAACCTTTGGTTTCAGACTCACGTCTGATGGTCAGGAGCCGCAGACGACTGCCGAAGCCGTACAAATAGGATTACGATTACACTCGTCCGATGAACAGTACGTCGCACAGTGCCGACTAACAGGGTTTACATTGAGTCGCCTGCCGCCTTATGAGACATGGAACGCACTAATTAAGGAGGCGAAGCGTATCTGGTCGGTTTACAGTGATCGAACAGCGCCAGTGCGGGTTACTCGCGTAGCCACGCGCTTTATTAACAATCTGCAACTTCCACTGGACTATGGGGCATCTTTTCAGACATATTTACAGAAATTCGCGGATGTTCCGGAGGAAGCGCCACAGGCGCTATCTTCGTTTTTTCAGCAATTTCAATTGGTGGATACCTCAAGTAATGCCCGTGTAAACTTGACTTTGGCGATGGAATCAATCCGATCAGGTGAGCCAGCTCCGGTAATTCTTGATGTTGACGCGTTCACTTTCACAACCTTGGATCCGGAAGATGAAAAGCTGTGGGCGATTCTTGAGAACCTGAGGGATCTAAAAAATCGGTGTTTTTTCGGAAGCCTGACTGATCAGGCAGTGGAGCTATACAAATGAGTTCAGCAATAGCAATTTCCGGTCGGCATTGGCCTTTTGATTTTAACTATGAACCGGTTACAGACAGTGGCCGTACGATCCAGCATACTTTGACGCAGAAGCGAAACTATCTGCAGGGAAGCGCATCTGATTGGGTTCCGACCGTACAGGCGGCGCTTCGCAATATGAAACATGAGTGCAGAAGCCCAGATTGGGACGGTAGTGGCGCAAATCTCGTGAGTGATCAGACAATCGTTCTAACGGAAATAATTGCTGAAATGCTATCTACTTTGCTTCCCAGAGGTGCGCCAGCGCCTGATGTCATACCGGAATCCGACGGGGAGATTTGTATCAATTGGTCGGTCGATATTGATAGGTTATATTCTTTGAGCGTTGGTTCACACGGTAAAATCAATTTCGCTGGACAGTTTGGTAAGGAGGGCGGTATTCATGGTTGGCAGCCTGTTGATACAACGAGTCGTGAAAATCTTGAAAAATCTCTTCAAGATGTGGCCCGGCAAATTAGCCGGCTCTACACAACACCTGTCAAGAAACGTAAGGCATGATGAAACGCTAAGTAGTTTTGTATTTCGTCCTGATCAGGTGGTCAAGAAAAGCCTGACGATTCACCATTCGCGTCTGATGCCGCGGCGTAATCCAGAGACTGGCAGACTTGAAACATCGGTATGCCGATCGCAACACCTCAGCGAAGCCCAAGTCTGGGAAATTTGTGCTGCGCATTTTGATATACATGTGCCAAAACCCGCTATAGGACGCGGCGTCGGATCTGCTGAAACCGTGTTCAAGGTTGACCTGAACTTTGACGCCGATGGTAGGCCATATAAAGAGCACGCCAACATTATTGGCTGGCGTGACGCGGCAAATACCCAGGACAGCGAACAGAAACACTTTTGGATGGACCAGTCTCAACGAATGGCTCCCTCTTTCTCCTACTTGCCACGGTTCAAAGCCGATTAAATTGCCAAATTCGAAGGCAATGATCAATCCATGATTATTCAAGAATAAAATGATGCCTGTTCATGGACTTCCGTATAGCTAACATTTTCACCGACAGCCTCGCTAAATTCACTGGCGACGAACAAAAAGCCTCAAAAACCACGACCTACGATTTACAATTTACCCTTATCAATCCTTCAAACCAAATAAAGGCGACTATTATGCGAAAACAAACAATTCAATACTCATCTCCTTTGGATGCCCTGATTGAAGTGGCTAAACGGCTCATGGATGCCCTGATTGAAGTGGCTAAACGGCTCAGCATCCTTGAACAACGACAAAACATGGATTCGGAAGAGTTTTTTTATCAATACAGTCAAGGGTTGCTGTCCGACGATGCGGTATTCGTGGAATGGGCTAACGATTACCGGCATTACCTGTATTTGCGTCAGGAACTGGATAAGAAACTGAAAAATGTTGCATGAATTGACAATCAAAACCTCGCGCATCCGGAATATCGTTACCACTGTCAGGATGAGCAAAATCGTTTGGTGTTTCGTTATGACTGCACAGCGCATTTACCGGATTTGGCGAGTTTTCCGCATCATAAGCACTTGCCCGATGCCGTTATCGTTTCCGAAAGACCTGAAATCGGGACTGTGTTGCAGGAAGTTATAGCGCATCAGGCAGAATAATCCCATGAATTTCCGCATCGCCGACACCTTCACCGATAGTCTCTCCAAACTCACCTGCGAGGAACAAAAGGCTGTCAAGATTACCGCTTTCGATATGCAACTGAATCCGGCCAATCCGGGTTTTAGTTTTCATAAACTCGACAAGGCCAAAGATAAGAACTTTTGGTCAGTTCGCGTCAACAGCGATATTCGGCTAACCGTCCACAAAACCAGCGGCGGTCTGCTGTTGTGTTATGTTGACAATCTTATTGGAAACTAAAAGGGCGGCTCTTTTTTCAATATGTCGCTCAGCGCGTGGCGATGTGGATGCTGATTTGATTACCATTGCCGCACTTGCGCAGTTGTGTCAAAGTGCTATTTCAGAGAGAAATACGTTTTAAATGTGATTCAACGTTGAAGTACCGCTTTAAATTAGTTAGATTGGCCCTTGACTTTGCGAAGCATAATTGCGTTGGCGAAACGAAAGGCGTTAATATCGGTCAAAAAAATGCCAGTCAGATATTTAAACCAGTCGAGTATTTAAAAACAGGAGACAGGACGATGAAAAATGTTGTTATTTCAGGTTATTGTCGATCACCATTTACTCCGGCGCATAAAGGCCGCTTGATAAAAGTTCGACCGGATGATCTCGCAGCTCAAGTCGTCAAGGGCTTAATCAATAAAACCGGAGTAAACCCGCATGATATAGAAGATCTTATCCTGGGCTGTGCATTTCCCGAAGGCGAGCAAGGACTTAATCTGGCCAGGCTGATTGTTCATTTGGCCGGACTGCCTGTTACTGTCGCCGGTACAACCGTTAATCGCTTCTGCGGGTCGTCGATGCAGGCTATACACATCGCCGCCGGCGCTATTCAAATGAACGCCGGAGAAGTGTTTATCTGCGCCGGTGTTGAATCCATGAGCAGGGTTCCAATGGGTGGATACAACTTCATGCCCAATCCGGTACTTTATGAGACTTTTCCCCAAGCTTATATCAGCATGGGTGATACTGCAGAAAACCTGGCCAGGCAATACCACATTAGCCGTATTGATCAAGAGGCTTTCTCGCTGCTAAGTCAGCAAAAAGCCAACTCAGCCCAACAACAAGACCGGTTTACCGATGAAATTATAGCCATTGATCTTGTTGATAGAGACGGCTGTATCCGCCCTGATTCCACCGCCGCTACTCTTGCTCAACTGCCTCCTGCTTTTCAGGCAACGGGCAGCGTTACCGCCGGAACTTCTTCACCGTTAACCGATGGCGCGGCAGCTGTACTGGTATGCAGTGAAGATTACGCAAACGCCAATGGACTTGACGTGTTGGCAAGAATCAAGGCTTTCGCCGTATCCGGCTGTGCGCCGGAAATTATGGGCATAGGCCCCGTTAACGCAACCGATAAGGCGCTGAAACGCGCCGGCCTGGAACTGGAAGATATTGATATCGCCGAGTTGAATGAAGCGTTTGCAGCACAAGTTCTCGCTGTCCTTAAAGCCATGCCTATACCGTTACACAAACTCAATCTTGATGGCGGTGCTATCGCTTTAGGTCATCCATTGGGCGCATCTGGCGCCAGAATTACCGGCAAAGCAGCCAGTCTGTTAAAACGGGAAAACAAACGCTATGCCTTAGCCACCATGTGCATAGGCGGCGGTCAAGGTATCGCAACGATACTGGAGACTGTCCGATGAACATTGAAAAGGTAGCTGTAATCGGCGCAGGCGTCATGGGCGCGAGTATCGCCGCGCATATCAGCAATGCCGGCATTCCGGTAACTCTGCTGGACATCATCCCTGAAAATGCAACAAACCGCAGTATCATCGCGGAAACCGCGATTCAAAAAATGCTTAAAACCGAACCCGCACCGTTCATGCACAAAAATAATGCCCGTCTGATTACGCCGGGTAATACCGAAGATCACCTGCAATGGCTGGCTAATGCAGACTGGGTTATTGAAGCGGTTATTGAAAATCCCGAGATAAAAATATCTCTTTATCAGAAACTGGAAGAAGTCTGCCGGAAAGATTGTTTAATATCTTCCAACACCTCTACCCTGCCCTTAAGTTTATTAATGCAGGCTATGCCGGACAGTTTTAAACAGCAGTTCATGATTACCCATTTTTTTAATCCGCCGCGCTACATGCGCCTGCTCGAACTGGTTTCAGGTCCGCAAACCCGGCCTGAACTGATAGCAGCCATTAGCCGCTTTGCCGATATCAAGCTGGGTAAAAACTGCGTCACTTGTAAAGATACGCCCGGATTTATAGGCAATCGCATCGGCATTTACTGGCTGCAATGCGGCTTGCTGGAGGCCATGGAACTTGGCTTAACTGTTGAGCAGGCGGATGCGATAATGACTGCGTTCGGCATACCAAAAACCGGCATATTCGGCTTGATAGATCTGGTTGGACTGGATCTTATTCCGCATATTCTGGACAGTATGAGACTGATGTTACCGCCGGAAGACGCCTTTCATCAAGTCAACCACCTTCCTGAATTAGTAAGGAAAATGATAGACGATGGCTATACCGGCAGAAAAGGCAAAGGTGGTTTTTACCGTTTAAACGAGGAGCGCGTTAAAGAATCCATTGATCTTGGCACCGGTGATTACAATCGTAGCGAAAAACCCAAGCTGGACGCTATTGATGAAGCCAAAAAAGCAGGTCTTCAGGCATTACTGTCATACCCCGATTTGACCGTCTTCTATGCCTGGCGAGTGCTGTCAAAAACATTGACTTATGCAGCCAGCCTGGTTCCTGAAATAGCCGACGATATTGTTGCCATTGATGCCGCCATGCGCGATGGCTTTAACTGGAAATACGGGCCCTTTGAGTTACTGGATCAAATAGGCGTAGCCTGGTTCGTCGATACACTGCGTGCAGAGAACCAGGCTGTGCCGAAACTGTTAGCCGATAAATGCCCTTTGTACAAAGTAAGCTCAGGCAAACTGACCTTTGCCGATTTATCCGGGAACTATCACGCAGTCCACAGAGCTGAAGGCGTTTTGCTACTGTCTGACATTAAATTGCAAAATCCGGCAGTATTGAGTAATCCATCCGCCAGTTTATGGGATATTGGCGACGGCGTTGCCTGTCTGGAGTTTCATAGCAAAATGAATACGCTGGATATGGATACCATGACGCTGATCAGGCAAAGTATCGATAAAGTCAGCAGCGAGTTTTCCGCCCTGGTTATTCATAATGATGGCGAGAATTTTTCTGCGGGCGCTAATCTTGGCTTGCTGATGCAAGCCATCCATAATAGCGACTGGACGGCAGTCGAGCAACTTGTCAGACAGGGACAACAAACCTACAAGGCTTTGAAATATTCGCCCTTCCCTGTCGTTGGCGCACCCTCCGGACTGGCTTTAGGAGGTGGCTGTGAAATATTGCTGCATTGCGACGCGATACAGGCCCTTGCCGAACTCTATATTGGGCTGGTAGAAACCGGGGTCGGCTTGATTCCAGGCTGGGGCGGCTGTAAAGAATATTTGCGCCGCTGGCTGACATTGCGTTCCCAAGCTGGAGCTTGGGAACGAGCCGGCGGCCCCATACCACCGGTTGTCAAAGCGTTTGAAACCATCGGCATGGCAAAAGTATCAAAATCGGCTGTTGAAGCAAAAGAACTGTTGTTTCTGGCACATTCTGATGGCATCACAATGAACAAATACCGTCTGCTGGCCGATGCCAAGGCAAAAGCCTTGTCGCTATGTGATAATTACACCGTTCCACAACCTTATGACTATCCACTGCCCGGAAAAACCGCCAAGGTATTGCTCACTATGGGCATTAAAGCCTTCCACTTATTAGGCAAAGCCACCGACTACGATGTAGAAGTCTCGGAAAAACTGGCCTTTGTACTCAGCGGCGGCAACTCTGATATGACCTCACCGTTGACTGAAGAGAATATGCTGGCGCTGGAACTGGAAGCCTTTGTCGCGCTGGTAAAACAACCCGGCACACTGGCAAGACTGGAGCACATGCTGAAAACCGGCAAGCCGTTGAGGAATTAAAAAGGGTAAATCACAAATGCTCTGGTTATTGGCACTACTCATCAGCTTATGGATTTTATTCTATTTCACAACCCGAATAACTTGGGCTACAGCGGTTTTGGGTCTGTTGCTCGGTGCTTATACCGCAACCTATGGCTTGACTCAGGATAGTACAAGTTTGTGGGCCGGGTTTTTTTTACTCTTTATTTCGCTCAATATTCCCTTTATCCGGAAACTGCTATTCAGCCGCTGGATTTTCAAGCTGATGAAGCGCTCATTGCCTGTTATGTCGCAAACTGAACGGGAAGCCCTGGAGGCAGGCAATACCTGGTGGGACGCAGAGTTATTCTCGGGCAATCCAAACTGGAAAAAATTACAGAATTTACCTGTAGCGCGGTTGACTGACGAAGAACAAGCCTTTATTGACGGCCCGGTTGAAACCTTGTGCGCGATGCTGAATGACTGGGATATTACTCATAACCGCAAAGATCTGCCACAGGAAGTCTGGAACTACATTAAACAGCAAAAATTCTGCGGCATGATTATCCCGAAACACTACGGCGGGCTGGAGTTTTCTGATACAGCGCATTCCGAAATCGTCATGAAAATCGCCAGCCGCAGTACCACGGCAGCGGTTACAGTGATGGTGCCCAATTCTCTGGGCCCTGCCAAATTACTACTGAATTACGGCACGGAACAACAAAAAAATCATTATCTCCCCCGTTTGGCTGCAGGCGAAGAAATTCCTGCCTTCGCACTGACCGGTCCACACGCAGGCAGCGATGCGAGTGCAATGCCGGATACCGGCATCGTTTGCTATAACCCGGATAAGGTGCCGGGCATTCGTCTCAATTGGGAAAAGCGTTATATCACACTGGGACCTGTGGCTACTGTGCTGGGGCTTGCATTCAAGCTCTACGACCCTGATCATCTTATCGGCGACATGGAAAATATCGGCATTACCGTCGCGCTGATTCCTACAGACACACCCGGTATAGCCATCGGCAGACGGCACAACCCGCTGGGTTCCTCTTTTCAAAACGGTCCTAACTGGGGCAAGGATGTGTTTATTCCGATGGACTGGATCATCGGCGGTGTTGAACAAGCCGGCAACGGCTGGAAAATGCTGATGCAAAGCCTCGCTACCGGCAGGGCTATTTCACTGCCCGCGCTCAGCGTTGGTGCGGCAAAATTCACCTGCCGCAATACCGGCGCTTATGCACGCATCCGTAAACAATTCAATCTGCCGATAGGCGAATTTGAGGGTATAGAAGAGCCGCTCGCGCGCATGGCGGGTGAAACCTATATTCTCGATGCTGCACGTAAAGTAACAAATGCAGCACTGGATAACGGTGAAAAACCGGCGGTTATTTCCGCTATCCTCAAATACGAACTCACGGAAAGAATGCGTCGTATCGTTAATGACGGCATGGATATTCTGGGCGGTTCCGGTATTTGCATGGGGCCTAAAAATTATCTGGGGCGCTTATATCAGGTCATTCCGGTCAGCATTACTGTTGAAGGCGCGAATATTTTAACCCGGACGATGATGATCTTCGGTCAGGGTGCAATCCGCTGTCATCCGTACCTTCAAAAAGAAATGGCGGCGTTGCAGCAAAATGATCTACGGCAATTCGATAAAGTGCTGTTTCAGCATATCGGTTTTTTTGTGCACAACATGGCGGCCAGTTTCTGGCTGGGATTGACTAATGCCCGTTTTAAGTTTGTTCCGGGCAGGCGGAATACCCGGCGTTATTACCGGCAAATTGCCCGATTAAGTGTCGGCTTAGCGCTGCTTGCCGATTTTGCCTTATTGGCTCTGGGCGGCACACTTAAGCGAAAAGAACGTCTTTCAGGCCTTTTTGCCGATGCCTTAAGCAATCTGTACCTGTGCTCCTGCGTACTTAAACATTATCAGGATCAAGGCTGTCCTAAAGATGAGGCACCATTATTACATTGGGCTTGCCAACAAAGCATTTATCGAGCCCAACAGTCATTACGCGCGGTTTTCTGGAAACTGCCATTACGCCCGCTTGCGTGGGTTTTACGTAGCCTTATTTTCCCGCGAGGCAAACCCTATGCGCCTCCAGGAGACTTACTGATTCACAAAACCGCTTCATTGCTGCTTGCTGATACACCCGTTCGTGACCGCTTAACCCACGGCATCTATATCAACAACAAAGCCGATGATGCAACCGGCAGAATTGAAATCGCCTTTAAAGCTGTATTGAAAGCTGCGCCGATAGAAGCCAAAATTCGCCTTGCCCAAAAGAAAAAGCAGTTGTTCAAAGGCGACCCGTCTACAATCCTTGCAGAAGCATTAGCAAAAGGTATCATCACTCAACTTGAAGCCGATTTAATCACTGCCGCTGAACGGGCCAGATTGGCAGCTATTACTGTCGATGATTTTAGTCCCGAAGAGTTCATAGTTAACAAACCGAATAGAAGTAAATCATGAATAAGCTAGTAAAAAATTCCATCTGGATACTCATCGCTGTTCTCGGGGCCTCGGCAGTCGGCGGCATTGCCCTGAATCGTGGCGAGAGCATCAACGCGCTGTGGTTTATAACCGCAGCGCTATGCGTGTATGCAATCGCCTATCGCTTTTATGCGGCATGGATTGCAGCGACGGTGTTAATAGTCGATGAAACCCGCGCTACGCCGGCAGAGCGTCTTGATAACGGCCGCGATTTTATGCCTACCAACAAATGGATAGTCTTTGGCCACCATTTCGCCGCAATCGCAGGACCTGGACCATTGGTTGGACCGACGCTTGCCGCGCAGTTCGGCTATTTGCCAGGCACGTTGTGGATACTTTTTGGCGCAGTGCTGGGCGGCTGTGTGCAGGATATGGTGACGCTGTTTCTATCTACCCGGCGCAATGCCAGAAGTTTGGGGCAGATGGCGCGTGATGAACTGGGGCCATTTGGAGGAACGGCGGCGTTAATCGGCACGTTTGCCATCATGATTATCCTGATCGCCGTACTGGGGCTGGTCGTGGTTAATGCGATGAAACACAGTCCGTGGGCGACTTTCACAGTGTCGGCGACGATCCCGATTGCAATGATTACAGGTCTTTACATGCGTCATTTTCGTCCTGGGCAGGTGCTGGAGGCATCGCTATTAGGCGTGATTCTGTTACTGTTGTCTGTGGCAGGCGGCGGTTTAATTGATGAACATGAGACTCTGCGCAATCTATTCGATCACGAAGGGCTGACGCTGGCCTGGTGGATAATGGCTTATGGCCTTGCCGCTGCCATTTTGCCGGTTTGGCTGCTGTTAGCGCCGCGAGATTACTTGTCAACCTACGTGAAACTGGGCACTATAACGTTATTGGCGATAGCGATTATCATGCTGCAACCGGACATAAAAATGCCCGCGATAACACAGTTTATCGACGGCACAGGTCCTATTTTTGGCGGCAAGTTATTCCCGTTTGTGTTCATTACCATCGCTTGCGGGGCGATTTCCGGTTTTCATGCACTGATTGCGTCGGGCACTACACCCAAACTATTGACCAATGAGCGTGACATCCGCATGATCGGTTATGGCGGCATGTTGCTGGAATCCTTTGTTGCCATTATGGCAATGATAGCGGCTACCGTCCTGGATCCCGGCGTGTTTTTTGCGATTAACAGTTCAGCAGGGGTAGTAGGCGCCAACGCTGTTGATGCCGTCGCAAAAATCTCTTCCTGGGGCTATCCGGTAACAGTCGAACAAATGCAAATTCTGGCGCAGCAAATGGGTGAAGCAACGCTATTTGCGCGAACCGGTGGCGCGCCTTCGCTGGCGGTGGGTATGGCAAGTATTTTCGGCAGTGCTTTCGGGGATGGTATGCTGGCCTTGTGGTATCACTTTGCCATTATGTTTGAGGCCATCTTTATTCTTACCACGCTGGATGCAGGCACGCGCGTCGGTCGTTTCATGTTGCAGGATATGCTCGGCAATATTTGGCCGAAAATGGCAGAAACTTCATGGCTGCCTTCAGTCATTTTTACCAGTTCCCTGGTAGTGGCGGGTTGGGGCTATTTCCTTTACATCGGCGTGATAGATCCGAACGGGGGCGTAAACATTCTGTGGCCGCTGTTCGGTATCGCCAATCAAATGCTGGCGGCCATTGCGCTGTGTGTAGCTACCGGTATTTTGATTAAATCCGATAAATTCAAATTTGCGTGGGTGACAGGCTTACCTCTCTTGTGGCTGATAACAATTACCACCACCGCCGCATTGCAGAAAATTGCCGGCGCCGATACGCGCATAGGTTTCTTTGCCGCCGCCAACGATCTGACCGACAAGCTGGCGGCTGGCGTCTTGCCTCCTGAAAAAGCGATTGTTGCTCCGCAATTAATATTCAATTTACAGCTTGATGCATGGCTGACGCTGTTTTTTGTCAGCTTACTGTGGTTAATTGTCTTTGATATGTTGCGGGTATGCAGCCGTTATCTGGCGGGAAAACCGGTGCTGCCACTGACTGAATCGCCGCACAGTCCCAGTCGCCTGGTTGAAGAATGGGTGAGGGATTGATGTTTAAAAAAGTCAAAACGTTTTGGCGGATCGTTCGCCGCCTTTCGGGTGATGATGCTTATGAGCAGTATCTAAGACATTATGTCCGGTATCATCAGACCGATGCTGCGCATGAATATCATCCTCCACTGAGCAAGGCCGATTTTTTTAAGCAGTGGCAAGATGAAAAATGGAACGGGGTTAAGCGCTGTTGTTAGAGTCGTATTCCCGGTTTCCACGGACTCCATTACTACACTCAGTGTAAGACATATACATCAACCTAAAAACCTCAGTTGAAGTGTGTTGGAGTCTGTTCGTGCTGAGACTGTCGAAGCATGACTAAATACCGTTCACCCTTCGACAAGCTCAGGGAGAACGGAATTTAGAGAGGTTCAACTGATCTTTTTAGGTTAATTTTAACAAGCGCGCCTGGATTTTTCACGAAAGCTATGATGGAATCCATCAGATTTTAACAGTGAAAAATAACCTGTCGAATACAGCGGAATTCGCGGAGCAACAGCCAAAAACTAAAAAAGGCAGCAAAACAACTACTTCGGTGTCTGAAAAAACTTGACCGCTGCCGATCATTACTGGTATATAAAATACCGAGATGCCACGACGGTTTTTTCCGCAGTGCAGTACATTACCTTCCAACTTTGCGGTTGAGTCGGAGGGGGCGCTCAAGCTCTTTTACAGAAACCGGACTGACAGATATTTGCCTCCATCCGACCAATGAAAGAGGCTGAGAGGCATGGAAAAAGAACATGCATTCGTTGCCGCCTAATAATAACCGAGGACACAACCCGGATGATTTCAATGACGCCCCAATTATCGAAAAAGGAAGTCCAGCTCATGAACATTGTGCCTGCACGTTTTACCCGTCAATCCAAATTGGACGCGCTCTGGCAACCCCGCCAGGTATTCCTGTTCAGCGGCCACATGATCGATTCACCCGATCGCACCCCGCCTCGCTTTCCGCCCGATAAGGAAGCCATTGCCGCCCGAAAAATTGCCGAAACTCTGGATGCACTGGGTGCCGACTCCCAAGACCTGGGGCTCACCCAAGGTGCCTGCGGCGGCGACATCCTTTTCGCCGAAGCCTGCCAGCAAAGAGGCGTGAAACTACAACTGTTGCAGCCCTTTGAAGAACTCTGGTTTATCGAGAACTCGGTTGCTAACGGCGGAGAAAGTTGGCTAGACCGTTATCATGCCATCAAACACAAGCTGGACACACCGCCCTTGGCGGCACCGCTGGAGCTGGGGCCGCTACCAAAAGAAATGGATGCTTATGAGCGCTGCAACCTCTGGCTGCTCGCCAGCGCACTGGCATACGGCGCAGAGAAAGTCCGGTTTGTTTGCCTATGGGACGGCGGAGGTGGCGATGGGCCAGGTGGCACGGCGCATATGATGAAGGAAGTAAAAAAGAAAAACGGCAGGGTGATCTGGCTGGATACGAGGAAAATGTGGTGAATTTGATTGTTTGACTTACCATCAGTATTTGCGTCAAACAAACCCAAGAATAAAGACTTAAATAAAGGGCTTGTAAGCCCCAGGCCAAAGTATTAAGGACAAGACTGTGAACGAATTCAACGACGCCAATTGGTTTTCCCTGGGACAATCGATCAAGGATGGAAATGTCATCCCGGTCATCGGCCCGGATGCGCTGATGGTGGAGCTTAAAGATCAACCCGGCTCCAGTCCCAAACCCTTTTATCGGCTGGTGACGACTGACTTGCTGAAGACCTTCCAGATCGAGCCCCAAACTGAAATACTTGATCACACTTGGGCCTTGCACAAAGCGGTTACAGCCATGCTGGCAAACAAGAGCGGTCCAGGGATCGAGCAGTGTATCCGGCGTGAAGTCTCCCGTCTCATCGCCCATTACAGCAATATCGTCCAGCCCGCAGAGAGTCTGCGTTTGCTTGTCGGCATCCCCGCATTCACGCTGTTTGTCAGCCTGACGCCTGACAAAATGCTCGAACATGCGATGGTCCCATCTGACGACTTCCAGGAAATTCGCGTTAGCACCTTTTCACCTCGCGATGCGTCCGGATCCCTGGCCGATCTTTCTCGTCTGCGTCAGGGGGAGCGCGGGATATTTCAGATCCTGGGCTCCTGCACGAACGTTGGTAGCGGCTTTGCCATTCACGAGGAAGACGCTTTGGAATATCTGTACCGGCTCCAGTCCGATGCCGCCCGCCGGTTTTCCAATATCCTGTCCGAACTGCGCCGGCGCGATAAGTTACTTATTGGCTGCAATTTTCCCGACTGGTTGGGGCGGGCCATGCTTAGACTGGTCAACGACAACCGGCTTTATGCGAAAGACACCTCCGAATTCCTGTGTCCAAGTGCCAACGACGCGGGTTTGAATGCTTTCCTGACCCAGTACAGCCCTAACACTCTGGGATTCGAAGGACGGCTGGACGAGTTTGTACAAAAGCTGGTTCACACCTTCGGCACTGTTTCACCCCCACAAAAGCAGCGGTCTACGGACCATCGCGGCCCAACCGTATTCGTGAGTTACGCCAGCGAAAACGCCAAAGCCGCCCGGCGCATTGCCGACACCCTCCTGAAGCTGGGTTTTAGCGATGTTTGGCTGGACAAGAAGAAGCTGATAGGCGGCGATGATTGGTCTGACCGCATCGATGAGGCCATCGAGAAGAGCGACTTTTTCCTGCCGGTTCTTTCCAGGGAAGCCGACGGTCGCCCCAAGGGCGTTTTTTGGAGAGAGTGGCGAATCGCACTGAAGCTTCTCAAGGACATCAAGGACGCCTTCTTGCTCCCAGTCGGCATCGATCCAGAACCTTCGTCCAAAGACCACTATATCCGCATTTCTGTTGGGGACACCGCCGAATTTTTCAAAAAACATGTGATCCACGCCCCCGGCGGCATCCTGAGCGCCGAGGATTGCGAGACGCTGCGCAAAATCTGTGGTAATTTCCAAGGGGATATCCATGACTGAAGGATTGATGATCGACGCGGAACACCCCTGGCCCTGGCTGGAGGCTTTCCCCGAATACGCCGCCGCGTTCTTCAATGGACGGGACGAGGATGCCGAGGCCTTGCTGCGTTGTGTGCTGGCCGCGCCGGCCACGGTGTTGTTCGGCAAATCGGGACTGGGTAAATCCTCGCTGCTGCAAGCGGGCTTGTTTCCAGGGCTAAGGCAAGAACGGCTGCTGCCGGTTTATGTGCGCCTCGCCCATGAAAGCGTTACCGCTTGTGCATCCGCGCAAATCGCCAGGCGCCTGGAGGAAGAAATCCGGCGCACACAGGATGTCACGAATGATTTCACCCCGTTGGCCTATCAGTTCCGGCATGCCAGCGAGCCCGATGGGACGGAAATATTCCCGCTCACCGATTCCCTGTGGGCCGAATTGCATTGCGCCGACATCGACTTGGCCGACGCCGACGGGCGGCGCTGGCATCCCGTCTTCGTACTGGATCAGTTCGAGGAGATATTCACCTTCGCGTCGGATCCGGAACGGCAAAAGCAGACTTTCTATGAACTTGTTGATCTGATCGAAAACCGGATTCCCAAGGCCCTGGCCGAACGCCTGCATGCCGACGACAAGTTGTATGGCCGGCTCAACCTCGACACGCAAAATTACCGTTTCTTGCTTTCCCTGCGCGAGGATTATCTGGCCGACCTGGAAGAATGGGCCGATCTGATACCCCGGTTGGGGCTGAACCGGTATCGAATATTGCCGATGTCGGGTGCGCAGGCCAACGCCGCTGTGGAAAAAACCGGCGGGGCCTTGGTGACCAATGAAGATGCTATAAACATCATCCATTATCTATCGCAAACCCAGGCGGCGGATTCCGTCACGCACCGGCGGCGCAGGCAGTTCCAGGTGGAGCCGACCCTGCTCAGTTTGATGTGCTCCGGGCTTAACGCCGAACGCTCGAAACACAAGAAGGAGCGTATGGCAACCGGCAACCTGGCGGCGGAGGGCGGCCTCATAGTCGAACGCTTCTATGACCAAGCCTTTGCCGGGATGTCGGAGATGCTTCGGGATTTCGTCGAACAGCATCTGATCACCGCCGATGGCGTTCGCTTACCGTATCCTGCGCGTTCCGTGAAAGCGGAAAAGCTGGCCACGGCCGAGCAGATCAAAACGCTGGTGGATAAACGGCTGATTCGCCGGAAAAGCCTGGAAGAATGCGACCGCATCGAGCTGGTCCACGACCGTCTGGCCCAAGTAGCCCTGCAACGCCGGCAGGAAAGCCAACTGCGCAAGGAAGCCTTGAAGCAACAGCGGCTGCGGTTGCGTTGGTGGGTCGGGACGGCTTTTTTTATGGGTTTGCTGGTTATTTTCACCGGGTTCATGTCCTACGCCACCTGGCAAGCCAAACATGCCCTGCGGGGACGCCACGGCGATGCGCCTGGCCGCCGAAGGCGAGTCCATGACCTCCGGCCTGAGGCCGGGAGGAACAATAAAGGGTCTGTTCAAGGTGCTCGCCGGCCACAGACTTTCCCCCTCGGTCAACACCGACGAAGCTCTACAGACTGAATATTTCAAATTCAGTCAACTGATTTTTGTGCGTGAAAATCCAGCCGGCATTACCAGCATCGCCTTCAGCCCGGACGGCGCCCGCCTCGTTTCCGGCAGTGATGATAACACCCTGATGCTGTGGGACGCGAACACCGGCCAGCCTATCGGCCAGCCACTCCAGGGCCATACGGACTTGGTTACAAGCGTCGCCTTTAGCCCGGACGGCGCCCACATCGTCTCCGGTAGTTGGGATAACAAACTGCGCCTCTGGGATGCGAATACCGGCCAGCCTATCGACCAGCCGCTCAATGACCATAATGGCCCGGTTTTAAGCGTCGCCTTCAGCCCGGACGGCCCCCGCATCGTCTCCGGCAGTTCGGATAACACTCTGCGGCTGTGGGATTCGAACACCGGCCAGCCCATCGGCCAGCCACTCAAGGGTCATAAGGGCCCGGTTTTAAGCGTCGCCTTCAGCCCGGACGGCGCCCGCATCGTCTCCGGCAGTGACGATAACACACTTCGTCTGTGGGATGCGAACACCAGCCAGCCCATCGGCCAGCCACTCATGGGCCATCAGGACTTGGTTACCAGCGTCGCCTTCAGCCCGGACAGCGCCCGCATCGTCTCCGGCAGTGATGATAACACCCTCAGGCTGTGGAATGCGAACACCGGCCAGCCCATCGGCCACCCGCTCAAGGGCCATGAGGATAAAGTTTTGAGCGTCGCCTTCAGTCCGGACGGCGCCCGCATCGTCTCCGGCAG
>JAQTMV010000071.1 GCA_028714175.1 Methylococcales bacterium | reverse complement strand
TTTCGCCTGTTTCTATTCCTCTCCGGCAAGCAGACGTTGAATATTGCTTTTATGCCGCCATAGCAACAATACCATCATGATCACGGAAGCTGCAACCAGAGAGGCATCGCCGACGATAAACCAGGTATAAACCGGAGATAAAATCGAGGCGCACAACGCTGATAAAGAGGAAATTTTGCCGATCCTGTAAATCAGAACCCAGGTTACAATAAAAGCAAAACCAAGCAACCAGGAAAATCCAAGTAAAACACCAATGGAAGTCGCGACACCCTTACCGCCTTCAAATTTAAAAAATAACGGATAAAGATGCCCTATAAACGCGGCCAGACCGGTGATCGCAAGTAAGTCACCGGGCGCACCCAATAAATTTGCACTATATACCGGGATTAAACCCTTAAGCAGATCGCCCAGTAAAGTACAGGCAGCCGCCTTTTTGCCGCCAATACGCATGACATTGGTTGCCCCTGGATTACCTGAACCTTGTTCGCGGGGATCTGGTAATCCCATCAATCGGCAAATAATAATTGCACTGGAAATTGAGCCTATCAAATAGGCAACTGGAACGAACAACCATTCAAACATCGTGTAACTTTCTCCATTCAGAACTTGTAAGCCAGGCGCATTTCCCTGATACTTAGCGTTTTTAAAAAGCGTGTATCATAACCGGAAAATAACCATGGACATCATCTTTTTAGGCGGACTTGAAATTGAAACAATCATCGGTATCTATGACTGGGAAAGGAAAACCAGACAAACAGTAGTACTTGATATTGAGATGGCTTTTGACATACAAAAAGCCGCTGAAACCGATGACATTCAATACACGCTTGATTACAAAACCGTTTCCAAACGCCTTATCGGTTTTGTTGAGTCCAGCCAGTTTTTGCTGGTTGAAAAATTGATTTCTGAAATAGCCAATATTATCCGTAATGAATTTAATGTACCCTGGGTGAAAATAACGCTGAATAAAAAAGGCGCAATTCGCGGCGCCAGTGATGTCGGCATTATTATTGAACGAGGCGAGAAATAAGATATGCCCAGAGGTTACATCAGCATAGGCAGCAACATCGACAAGGATAAAAATGTCCTTGCCAGCCTGCAGGCGCTTGAACACTACTTTGGCAAGCAGACTGTCTCAAGCATTTATGAGTCAGAGCCCGTCGGTTTTTCAGGTGATACCTTTTATAATCTTGTTGTTGGCTTTGACTCTGACCTGGAAGTAAAAGAGGTTGCCAAACAGCTACGGCAAATAGAGCTGGATAACGGCCGCACCCGCGACAGTCAAAAATTTTCTGCCCGTACCCTCGATCTGGATTTGATTCTTTATGGCGACCTCATTGTTAATGATGGCCGCTTACGGATACCACGCGATGAAATTGAACGCTACGCTTTTGTACTGGAGCCTTTAGCGGAAATAGCGCCAGCCCTGAAACACCCCGTCAGCCACTTAAGCTATGCCGAACTCTGGGAAAAATTCGACAAGACTGATCTCAAACAAAAACGTATTACGCCGGACTGGTCCCGTTAAACTGAATTAGAGACGCGATAAATTGAGTCTCTACGTCAATAAAATAGCGTACGCCCGCCATCAACGGTAATTATATGCCCGGTAATGTAATCAGCATCCTTAATCAGGAATAAAACCGCCTTGGCAATATCAAGCGGCTCCCCGATACGCCGCAAGACGATTCGTTGCAGAATCTCCCGCTTGTCTTGTTCAGATAAATCATTATCCGGCCAAAGAATAGCGCCAGGAGCCACTCCGTTCACCCTGACCGCAGGCCCCAACTCTTTGGCTAAAATCCTGGTCATAGCGCCTAATCCGGCTTTGGCGATACTGTATACCGGATAGCCCTGTAGGCCTCGCTCAGCGTAAATATCGACAATATTAACAATACAGCCGTTATTTTTGGTTAAAGTTTCTGCCAATAATTTTGCGAGAAAAAACGGAGCCTTCAGATTACTGCCCAGTATTTCATCCCACTGCTGTTCAGTGACGCTAGCCACCGCTGTTGGATAAAAAGAAGACGCATTATTTACCAACACGTCAATACCGCCCCATGCCATACTGGCTGCTGCGGCAACCGCTTCCAGTTCAAACCTGTCAAGCAAATCGGCGCGCATTATTTTTGCAGAATCAGGACGTATTTCATTCAGTTCAGCACAAAGCTGAAATGCCGCTTCCTGTGACGATCTATAATGCAAAAAAACATTACAACCTTCACTATGCAGCAAGCGTGCGCAAGCGGCACCTAAACGTTTAGCCGAACCGGTAATTAATATATTTTTTTGCATCATTTGCCATTCTGATTTGTTAATTACATGGCTAGACTATCCTTGCAAGCATTTTGACGATTTATAATATCGGTCTACACTAACAGTGCCCTTAACCAACTGTATCCTGTTTTATGAAAAAGCTTTTTTTACTTGCGATTTTCCTGCTATTGACCGCCTGTAGCGAGCCTTCAAAAACCTTAACAAAATTATTAATCATCCTGCTTTTCAATTATATTCAGCCTGGCTTCCATGTCAGCCGCATCAGCCTTGCGCACAAATAGGCGCGAAAATAACAACCCCAGCTCAAACAACATCCACATTGGCACGGCTAGCATTGTTTGCGAAATAGCATCAGGCGGCGTCAGTACCGCACCGATGATAAATGCGGCAACGATTACATAAGGGCGTTTTTCAGCAAGTGAGGCCGGCGTTACCAATCCTGTCCAGATCATTACAATGGTAAATATTGGCACTTCAAAACAAACACCAAACGCAAAAAACAGCGTTAAAACAAAATCCAGATACTTGGTAATGTCCGTCATTACCGCAACACCGGCAGGTGCGGCAGCGGTCAGGAAACCAAATATTAATGGAAAAACCACAAAATAAGCAAAGGCCACGCCCAGATAAAACAGTAGCGTACTGGCAATCAGTAACGGCAAAATCATCCGCCGTTCGCGCCTATACAAACCGGGCGCTACAAACGCCCAAAACTGATAAAGAATAACGGGAATGGAAATAAAAACAGCGACAACCAGAGCCAGCTTGAATGGCGTGAAAAAGGGTGATGCCACATCAATAGCAATCATTGTGCTATTTTTGGGCATATGTTTCATTAGCGGCCCGGCCAGGATGCTGTAGATTTGATTAGCGTAGGAAGCCAGACCCAAAAACACCACTAATACGCATAAAACCACCTTTAACAGGCGATTACGCAACTCGATCAGGTGACTGATAAAAGGCTGCTCTACAGCCTCATCGAAATTATTTTGGCTCATCAGGCAGTTTATCAACTACTGACGTCTCTTCCGGCAATACTGCAAGCGACGCTTTAATCGAATTTGCAGCTTCCGCTGTTTCATTGATCGCTGCATGAAATTCCTGCAAATCCGCTTGCTCTTTTAATATCTGACGAATTTCTTCGGCGTGCAATTCCTGTTTGATTTCTGCCTTGACGGAAGCCACCATATTACGTGCCTTGCCTATCCAGAAGCCTGCAAGTCGCGCCACCTTAGGCAAGCGCTCAGGACCTATTACCAATAAACTGACCAAACCGACCATAATAAGCTCGGAAAATCCTATATCAAACATATCAGACTTTTTCGTTTTTCTTGGAAGTTACTTCGCCTTCAAGAGTCTCACCTTCATTTTCGGCGTGTTTTTTGTCTTCTTCACCTTCTTTCATCGCGGCACGAAAACTTTTGATGGCTCCACCCAAATCCGCGCCTACATTACGCAGTTTTTTTGTGCCGAAAAGCACAATAACGATGACCAATATGATTAATAATTCTTTAATGCCGATACCCATTTCCAGCTCCCGAGATAATATTATTTTTTACGCTGCGCTTTTTCATCCAGACCAGACAAGCCAAAACGGCGCTGCAGTTCCTGCAGTACATCTTCGGGTCCCAAGCCCTGATCTGCGAGCAATACCATACAATGGAACCACAAATCGGCGGTTTCATAAATAATTTGTTTTTTATCGCCATCTTTGGCAGCAATAACCGTTTCTGTCGCTTCCTCGCCTATTTTTTTCAAAATAGCATCCAGTCCTTTTGCATAAAGGCTGGCCACATAAGACTTATCGGCTGATTCCAGCTTACGCTGTTCCAGAATTTGGGCCAGTTGTTGTAAAACTTCACTCATTTTTGCATAACTCGTTTTCGCCAATAGTCAGGTGATCGATGAAGATGCGCTATCGCCACAATCAATATTTCATTACTGCGAACTTGATAAATGACTGCATAGGGAAAACGCTTGGTTTGACATCTGCGTGTTCGCTTACTTAATGGTTGCCACGCCTCTGGATAGAGTTTATTCCGTTCAATAGCCGACTGAACCTCTTTAAGAAACTGGATACCAAGGCCGGATTTTTGAGCTTGATAATATTCAATAACACTATCTAATTCTTTTTCAGCCTGATCTAAAAAATGCACCTTCACTCTGTTTGATATTTTTTAAATACTTGCTCGAATGAAATGGCCCCCATTTCCCCAGTGTCATAAGCATCAATACGGCTTTCTGCTTCTACTGCCCACAACTCACTAATTTCCAGTTCTGGCTGCTCAACACTCGCAAGGATTTTTTCCGCCAAAGCTACTCTCTTGAGTAGCGGCAACATCAATGCTTCTTTAAGGATTTGCTGCTCTAACATAATGTTGACTCCATCATTCTGACTCTAAAGAAAATATTAATTTACCAAAATTTTTTACATGGAACTTAACTTTTGTGTTTATAAATTACCTCCGGGTTTTTCAACACCGGCTCTACAGCTTGCCATTGCCCCTCAATCAGGCGGCGGTAAAAACAGCTTTCACGCCCTGTATGACAGGCTATACCGCCTTCTTGTTCAATTTTAAGCAGGATAACATCCTCATCACAATCCAGGAACAAACCGCTAACTTTCTGCCTGTGCCCGGACTCTTCACCTTTGCGCCATAATTTTCCGCGCGATCTGGACCAGTAAACTGCATAACCTTCTGCGACTGTCAGGCCTAACGATTCACGATTCATCCACGCAAACATCAGTACTTTTCCAGTGTCAGCCTGCTGAGCGATAACGGGCACCAGGCCGTCTTCAGTCCAGCGTATTTCATCCAGCCACGAAACGCTCATAAGCGCATCTCAATGCCGCGTGCTGCCATGTGTTCCTTGGCTTGCTGAATCGTGTATTCGGCAAAATGAAATATACTGGCCGCCAATACGGCATCCGCTTTACCTTCAATCACGCCATCAGCCAGATGATCCAGATTACCTACGCCCCCTGAAGCAATGACCGGAACAGTCACGGCCTCGCTAATAGCACGGGTCAGCGGTAAATCAAAACCTTCGCGCGTGCCGTCTCTGTCCATACTGGTTAATAAAATTTCTCCAGCACCTAAGTCGACCATTTTTTTTGCCCAGCCTATCGCTTCTATGCCCGTTGCTTTACGTCCGCCGTGCGTAAAAATTTCCCAGCGGTCGGCTTCGCCCGGTTGACTGACTTTTTTAGCGTCCATAGCGACAACAATACATTGTGAACCAAAACGCTGTGCAGCTTCGCGGATAAATTCAGGATTAAACACCGCAGCGCTGTTAATGCCGACTTTATCCGCTCCGGCATTGAGCATACGGCGGATATCATCCAGAGTTCTGATGCCGCCGCCTACCGTCAACGGGATGAATACTTCACTGGCCACTTGCTCAACGACATGAACAAGCGTGTCACGGTTATCATGAGTGGCGGTAATATCAAGAAAAGTGATTTCGTCGGCGCCTTCACGGTCATAGCGTCTGGCGACTTCTACAGGATCGCCGGCATCACGAATATCAACAAATTTAACGCCTTTAACAACCCGGCCATTATCGACATCAAGACAGGGAATAATACGTTTAGCCAAGCTCATGATACTGAATACGATTCTGCTAATTTTTCGGCTTCGGCAAAATCCAGCGTGCCTTCATAGATGGCGCGTCCGGTAATTGCACCGATAATGCCTTCATGAGCCACAGCGCCCAAGGCTTTAATATCGTCGATATTGGTGATGCCGCCCGAGGCAATAACAGGGATTTTAATCGCCCGGGCCAAGCGTGCTGTAGCTTCTACATTAACACCCTGCATCATGCCGTCTCTGGAAATATCGGTGTAAATAATGGCTTCCACACCGTCTGCTTCAAAGTGTCGTGCCAGATCGATCACGTCATGCTTGGACAACTTCGACCAGCCATCAATCGCCACTTTACCATCTTTTGCATCCAGGCCGACAATGATATGCCGGGGATATTCCAGAGCCATATTACTGACAAAATGCGGTTCATTAACCGCTTTGGTGCCAATAATAACGTATTCCACGCCCGCATCCAGATAAGCCTGAATAGTCTCTTCATCACGAATACCGCCACCTATCTGCACAGGAACATCAGGAAATTCTGCGACTATGGCTTTAATAATACCGGCATTGATTGGCTTGCCGGCAAATGCGCCATCCAAATCGACCAAATGAATTCTTTTCGCGCCGGCGGCAACCCATTTACCGGCAACAGCCACGGGATCATCAGAAAAAATCGTATCATCGTCCATACGTCCCTGGCGTAAACGCACGCATTTTCCATCTTTCAAATCGATAGCGGGTATTAACAACATAGGTACTGAATCCTTAACAACGTGTATAGATTTAAACTTGACCATCCCAATGCAAAAAATTGTTTAGCAGTTGCAAACCGACTGCCTGACTTTTTTCCGGGTGAAATTGTACGGCAAAAACATTATCCTGAGCCAAGGCACAGGCAAAAGCGTCGGGATATTCCGTGGTCGCTGCTACCGCAGACGTGTCATCTGGTTTTGCATAATAACTATGCACAAAATAAAAACGGCTGTCTTGCGGAATCTTGTCCCATAACGGATGTGGCCTTTGATGCACCTGATTCCAGCCCATATGCGGAATTTTCAGGTTATTGCCATGGCTATCCATTAACGCATCTGAAAAACGAACGACATGCCCAGAAACAATACCCAGTCCGCTGGTGTTATCGTTTTCTTCGCTGTCCGTCAATAATGCCTGCATCCCCAGGCAAATACCCAGCAGCGGTTTCGTTTTGGCAACGCTTTGGATAACGGCCGATAAACCCGATTGATTGAGCGCCTGCATACAATCGCGTATCGCCCCGACGCCGGGGAAAACTACTCGATCTGCCTGCAGAATCGCATCGGCATCAGAAACGATTTGCACATCTACTTCAGGGGCGGCGTGTTGTAAGGCTTTTGCAATTGAATGCAAATTGCCCATTCCGTAATCAATAACAGCAACAGAAGACATAAGAAAATCAGGTGAAAGGTTCAAGGTTCAAAACACAAATTATAGGCTCTTTCACCTTTAACCTTGTACCTTGCGCCTATTTATTAAAGACTGCCTTTGGTGGACGGCATTATACCTGCCATTCGCGTATCGGCGGTAATCGCCATTCTTATGGCACGGCCCAGGGCTTTGAAAATGGTTTCGGCGACATGATGAGCGTTTGCTCCTTTCAAGTTATCGATATGCAAGGTAACGCCGGCATGATTGACAAAACCTTGAAAAAACTCCCTGAACAAATCCACATCAAAACTGCCTATCATGGCTTTCGGATATTTAACGTCATAGAACAAGCCGGGGCGGCCGGAAAAATCAATGACTACTCTGGACAAGGCTTCATCCAAAGGTATGTATGAATGTCCATAACGATAAATGCCTTTTTTGTCGCCAATTGCCAAAGCAAACGCCTGACCTAAGGTAATGCCGATATCTTCAACGGTATGATGGGCATCAATATGCAAATCGCCGTGTGCTTCAATGTCCATGTCTATCAGCCCGTGCCGTGCGACTTGATCGAGCATGTGGTCGAGAAAAGGCACGCCCGTTATGAATGAGGCTTTGCCCGTTCCATCCAGATTGATTGTAATTTTAATTTGGGTTTCGAGCGTATTGCGCTCGACTTCGGCAGTTCGTTGAGTCATGGTTTTATAAAAATAGTGGATGGGCAATATTTTTTTGCCAACATTGGCTAATAAAACGGTGAACAGAAGATCGTCGCATAAAGCATCTACTTTTGGTACCCACTATACTCTTAAAGACGTACGAAAAAAATTGGACATTTGAAACATCGATTCCGTTCGTCCTGAGCTTGTCGATGAATATGCCGAAATTATAGTGTGCACGTTCCTAATCAGGTAAAAATGCATCATCCATGAGTTGCGCAAACTCCCAAGGGCAAGCGGTGGGAAAAACGTCCAAATCTAATCCAGTTTCTTTGGATGCCCTAATTTTGGCCTTCTGATATGAATGTGTTAATAGTGCTTGCAATTGAGGCTTTAAACCAGGGTTGTCGTTTAATACATCGGAAAACTCAAGACGCTGTTCTTGGATGGTCAATTGCCAGCTGCGACCACGCCGGGTAGGTTGATATTGCCATTTTAAAAGATGAACCAGTAATACAGTAAGACGGCTTTCGAGTTCACGCTTTTCACTTCTACCCATTGTTTCAATTTCCTCAATAAGGTTAAACACGTCCAACTCATTAAACCGCCCTGCCCTCAGCAATTCGGCTTGTTCACACGTCCAACTGTAAAAGTCTTTTTGATAATCACTCATTGTGAAACCTCATTATATTAAGAGACCTGGTTGGGTTAAGTAATAGCCGTAACCCAACACATCGAAGCTCAGCCGCTGCTTGAAGCGTAGCGGAAAGCGTTCAACTGGAGCACAATGTCAGGCGCGATTGGGAACACGATGATGCCAGTAACCGGGTTCGCGGTGGCAGTGCATAACCGCGATAATAAGCACATAGTCCTTTTCGATGGTATACAACAATCTCATCGGGCAAACACTCGCCGAACACGTTCCAATGCTTCATCACCGGGGATGGTCTGGACACGCCCAGCCCGGATATCGTCACGACGTCGTCGTGCCTCGGCGGACCAAAGCTGTTGAATGTAGCCGTCTTCTGCCGGGTCAAGGCTTTCTACCAGACGGTCAGCAAGTAGGGCGCGTGCTTCGCTAGGCAAAGCGAGTGCCTCTTCGGCAATTTGTTCGACGGTCAAGATCATAGGGAAAGCCTCCATTAGCAATACGATAGAAATATAAACACCAAGAGTCCAGCCTCCGCAGTGAAGCAAAGGCAGTGGAGCGATTGAAATACTTCAGACGTGTATTTGTCATATGATGTATTTTACCGGTGACGATGCATTATATCTCTTGATGACCGACAATGTGACTTGGTGATAATGTTTGCGTTATTGCAAGACTAAAGTCTCTATCTTCTAAAATAAAGTCTTTTTCGCTACATTCATCTAAAATTTCGTAAAATATTTCACTCAGCACTACACCAGCAAGAGCTTTTATATATTCAAAATCAATAATTCCCAATGGAATATCACATTCAAATATGACAGGCTCTCCGTTGTTTGATAGCTTGTCTTTATAACACGTCGAGTAGTTTGAAAGGTTTGCGGCAATACTTTGGAGATATTCGCTACCATATTTCAAGTAATGATCAGCACCATGATCAGGATTAATCAAAAAATCCTTATTTAATTGGAAATATACCTTTCCACCTTCATATTGCCTTGAATCCTCTATTGCCTTATTCAATTTATCATCTGATATTTCAGGAAAGTCTTTATTATTGAAGATTTGTCTCGCTTTAATTTCAATATCCTCATGGACTAGCGGAATTAGTCCTCTCTCATAAAATGAGTTTGTACTTTCTGTTCTTGTGGCATGAAACGCTTTGATGTGACTATATTCTGACACAAGCAATCCCGCAAATAACTCTCTAATGTTAGATTCTTCACCAGTTTCTAAACTAACAACATCATCAAGCCAATCTAAATCATCTGAATAAACATATTCCGGCGGATTTTCTTTAATAATTTTAATTATCTTTTCTGAAATGGGGCTATGAACAAGATAACGTATATTCTTTTTCCATGATTCTAAATCAGTTAAATAAAATACTTTTTTATTCATAAAAATATGGGATTTTCAATCCTAAAGTTATGGCTGGGTTACGGCTATCGCTAACCTAAGGCCATTTCACTATTCACCCTTAAATTTTATTGAATTCATTATCAACATCCTTTTAATTCGTCCCATCGTTCGTCAAACCTATACCTTGGTGACACTCTGTTTCTAAGATCGCCATCTGTTTTTGCAATTTCTTCGAGTAGACTTGCTATTGATTTAATATCTGCCTGCAATATTAACTGCTTAGTTGATATTTCGTTTTCGTAATCATCTTTGCAAGAAATATTGTGCTTCTCTATTAAGAGGCTGGTTGTTTCACTATCAAACAAACCGAGAAATTGACTAAGCGATAACTTTGTTCTTTTACTTACATTCATTTATCTCTCCATGAACTATCAGAGTGTTTTATGGCGGTCTAATATTTGCTCAGCGCATCTTCAGCTTCAATATCTTGGTCTGCACACGCCTTGACCATCGAGTATCCATGCTCTATCATTTGAGTAAGGCATCGAGTAACAATAGCTTCGTACTTTTCCATGTATGGGCCGAGAGCTTGAAGTGCTTCTAAATCTTGATCGACACATGCTTTAACCATTGCCGCTCCATAATCGCCCATTTGGGTTTGACAACGATTTTTTATTTCTTGTATTGGTTCACTTGTTTTCGGCTTACTCTCATTTTTGGCTATTTTTCTTTCTAAATTTCCGTCTATGTAGTTTACTACATATAGTTCTTGCCCATTTTCATCCCATCGTGTATTTAAACCATTTAGCTTCCCATCTTTGTAGTATTCTTCCGCACATATTTTCTCGTTTTTGTTTGTGCACCACCATCTCCCTAATCCATTTAATTTCCCGTCTATATAGTTTTGTTCATATATTTTCTGCCCATTTTCATCCCACTCTTTAGTTAATCCATTTTTTTTCCCATTTTTGTAGTTTTCTTCAATACATTTGTTCCCTTTATTGATTTTACGCCACAATCTGTACAATCCATTTTCTTTACTGCCTATGGTGTTTATTTCCACATTTTGTTGATCATTAACCATACGATTAATTCTACTTATTTCTATACCCCTTGAAACACATGCCAATGCCAGATCGATTCCGTTTAAATAATACGTCTCATATTTACCTGTGAAAGGTTCATTTTCATTAGGCAAAAAAGCAATCCCATTTTTAACATCCAGAACTGTAGTTATTACTTCTTCAAATTCAGTATTTTTTGAAACCTTACTGTCATCACTACATCCTGAGATAAAAAATACCAAAAGCCATATCCACATTATTTTTTTCATAGACTTCTTAAATATCTATTCTGTTGTTATTTAGTGATCAGCCCGTAGGCTGGGTTTGGGCGATAGCGGAATTCCAGCATTCGTGACTTATCGCTTTTTAATAGTATAGTCGCTTTATAAATCATCACGACTGATTAAAAAGTGTTTGGCAACATCATTCAATACAGCTGAAAACGTCCCTACCTTTAAGGGATCATGTTGTGGAATGGTAATATGATGTTCACCATTTTGTTGTGTCGTTAAGCGAATATGGCTATTCGTTTGACGACTAACTTCATAACCTGACCCAGCTACAAATTGGCGAGCTCCAGACTTGAACAATTGCGTGGCAGTTTCATGCAGCGATTACTTCTTCCCGGACAAAATGCAAGCGTATTATTTTAGGTTTACTTGAAGGTTCAAAAAAAACAGTCGACTGCATCGCGTACTTTATGGTGCAAATCATTTATATCATCGGCTTCGGTAAATATAGAAACGTCTAAAGCTCTTGCTATAAAACCACCTTCGGGCGCATCTTCGATTAAAAATATAATTTCATTCACGCTTAGTTCTCCTTAGTAAAGTGTTGGGTTACGCTACGCTAACCCAACTTCAAATACTTTCTTTAGGGCAACCACAAAGGATTGCCCCTTACAAACTTAACTCTTAGCCGCTCTCTTACGCTCATTTTCAGTCAATATTTTCTTGCGCAAGCGGATAGATTTTGGCGTAACTTCAACCAATTCATCTTCAGCAATAAATTCCAGCGCCTGCTCTAAAGTCATTTTCTGAATCCGTGCCAGCACCAGACTTTCATCGGTACCTGATGCGCGAACATTGGTTAATTGTTTCGGTTTGCAGGGGTTGACGCATAAATCATTACTGCGGGAATGCAGACCCACCAACATGCCTTCATAGATTTCATCGCCATTGACTAACAGCAAGTCGCCGCGTTCTTGTAACGGATGTAATGAATAAGTAACAGCTTTGCCAGCAACCATTGAAATCATCACGCCGCGTTGACGATTGCCCAGTTCACCCGCTTTCATTGGACCGTAATGATCGAATACATGGTAGAGCAGGCCAGAGCCGGACGTCGCCGTCATAAATTCGGTCTGGAAACCAATCAGGCCGCGTGAGGGCATCATATATTCCAGACGAATACGACCTTTGCCGTCGGGAACCATATTGGTCAAATCGCCTTTACGCTCGCCCATTTTTTCCATGATGGTACCCTGGTGGATATCTTCCACTTCAATGGTGACCATTTCAAAGGGTTCGCACTTTTTACCATCAATTTCTTTAATGATAACTTCCGGACGCGATACGCCCATTTCAAAACCTTCGCGGCGCATGTTCTCAATCAGAACGGACAAATGCAATTCGCCACGGCCTGATACTTTAAACTTGTCAGGGTCTCCCGTGTCTTCAACTTTTAAGGCGACGTTATGTTGCAATTCCTTATCGAGTCTGTCACGTATTTGCCGGGTAGTGACATATTTACCTTCTCTGCCGGCAAAAGGTGAGTTGTTGACTTGAAACGTCATCGTCACGGTAGGCTCATCTACCGATAACGGGGGCATGACTTCCACTGCATCGGGATGACAGATAGTGTCAGAAATTTCCAGCTTTTCAATTCCGGCAAAGGCAATAATGTCGCCGGCACGGGCTTCAGACACCTCAACACGCTCCAGGCCATGAAAGCCAAAAATTTGCAACATGCGACCCTTGCGCTCGACACCTTCCCGATTGACAATAATCAATGGCTGGTTGGGTTTGATGCTGCCGCGCTGAATCCGGCCGATGCCAATGACACCGACATAAGTGTTGTAATCCAGACTGGAAACCTGCATTTTAAAAGGACCGTCGATATCAACGGGCGGGGGACTGACTTTTGCGACTATCGTTTCAAATAACGGCGTCATATCACCTTCGGTTATCGTATGTTCCAAACCGGCATAGCCATTAATAGCCGAGGCATAAACGATAGGAAAATCCAGCTGTTCATCGGTCGCGCCCAAGCGGTCGAACAAATCAAAGGTTTGATCGACAACCCAGTCAGGACGTGCGCCCGGCCGGTCAATTTTGTTGATAACAACAATCGGTTTTAAACCCAGAGCAAAGGCTTTTTGAGTCACAAAACGGGTTTGCGGCATCGGGCCATCAACCGCATCAACCAGCAGCAAAACCGAATCAACCATCGACAAAACGCGCTCTACTTCACCACCAAAGTCAGCATGGCCGGGGGTATCAACGATATTGATATGATAGCCATTCCAGTCCAGTGCAGTGTTTTTCGCCAGAATGGTAATGCCGCGCTCTTTTTCAAGGTCGTTGGAATCCATGATACGCTCAGTAACCTTGCTATGAGCCGCAAAAGTTCCTGACTGTTGTAACAGCTTATCAACCAGCGTCGTCTTGCCGTGGTCGACATGAGCTATAATGGCGATGTTTCTTAATTTTTCGATCACTTTGTGTTTTCTCTAAGGGTTTATAAAATAAGTGCAGGATGCGTTTTATGCATCCTGTGTTGCATGATGGGGTACAATTGACCCTACTTGGCTGGGTTTAATATTGTGCGGGCAAAGAAGGATGGTGATAGTACCATCAATGCGTTGGATTTGTTACAAGACCAAACTTAATTCAGCCTGGATAACGATTAGCTCTGCTCCCAAGGCAACCCGTTGTAACGCCAGCCGCCAAGATTACCTCGATGCTTATGCTGATCCAGGGGGCCTTCAAAACCGTCAATAATATTGATAAGCCTCTGATAACCCGCCTCTTCAAGCGCTTTTGCAGCATCCAGCGAACGCTGTCCGCTACGGCACAGCAATAGAACCGGCGCATCGTAATCAGGCACTACCTTTTTGACTTCAGCTACAAACTTTGAGTTAAGCTGCCAGTCAGGTGCCTCTTTCCAGGCGATATGAATGGCGCCAGGGGGATGACCGACAAAAGCATGTTCAACTTTGGTTCGTACATCGACCAATACAGCGTCGGTATTCTGTTGCAACAAATCCCACGCCTGCCCTGGATTTAAATTTTCTATCATTGTTTTAACTCGTTATTTACGTTTCTGGCCGACAAATTGTGCCTCATTTCTTAAACCTCGCTCTTGATTGCCGATCAAGGCATTTTCTCTGTAAAAAATTACCCTCAACGGTAAAAATAGTGTCAACAGCTCATTTTCAGTCAACAGATAATCGGGGTTATTGGGTGGTTTCGGTCTTGTTTTTTCTCGCGTAAAAGTCTGATAAAAAAGCAATCCATCCGGTTTAAGTGCCCCTATTATCGCATCACTCAGAGTACGGTCAAGAAATCGGCTCACAACTATGACATCAAATTGGTACCCGTTAAAACTATTAGCCGTGATTATCTGTTGGCAAGCATTGACATTTAAAACTTTATGGACCGCATAAGCCGTTAATTTATCAATAGCAACGGAAGAAACGTCCCAGGCAGTCACCGACAATCCCAGTTCGGCCAGGAAAATTGCATTACCCCCCAGGCCGCAAGCCAAATCCAGTGCAGCTCCAGTTTGCGGCAACAAAAAATCATTTTCAGTTAGAACCTGTATAGCCGGATACAATCCTTGACCTGATTCGTTATAAATCCGGTTCCATTTGTCAATCAAAGCATCCATTATTCGGTTCCCGGCATACTCACGCGATGCTCCAGCCAAGTCTGCAAAAAATCCATAAAACTTCTGACCTTGGCTGATAAATACTTTCTATGGGGGTAGACCGCATGAATATCCAAAGGCGGTAAAGGATAATTTCCCAGTACAATCTTTAGCGTTCCATTTTCAATATCCCTGCCCACTACATAGGTCGGTAACATAACCAACCCCAAGCCATTAATTGCAGCAATGCGAATCGGGTGAGCCGCATTAGCCTGCATCCGCCCGGAGACATTTACTACCTTATACCCTGCCTCACCTTTAAATTGCCATTTATTCCGTGGCGCAATCGCCCAATTAACCAAACAACTATGCTCTGCCAAATCTTCAGGCGTCTGTGGTATTCCATATTGAGCCAGGTATTCCGGAGAACCGCAAACAACCAATGATGAGCTGGCCAGTTACCGCGCAACCATGCTGGTATCATCTAAAGCCCCCAGGAAAATCGCGACATCGATACCCTCATCAACCAAATCACCCGGACTACCCTGTAAAACCATATCAATCGTTAAATCAGGGTGTATTTTTAAAAACTCCGCCACGGCACGTGCGATATGAGTTGCCCCGATTACCGGCGGGGCGCTGATTTTTAGCACCCCCCGTAACTCTGTCTGCAAATAGGTCACAGCAGACTCCATCTCTTCAACATCGTGCAGCACCTGCTGACAGCGTTCAAGATACGATATCCCCACATCGGTCAGACTTAAGCTGCGAGTGGTCCGATTGATTAAACGCGTGCCCAAACTACCCTCAAGCTGCATGATATGCTTGGTCGCCATCGCTCGGGAAATCCCCAGTTCGCGTGCGCCGCCGGCAAAACTGCCGGCTTTGGCAACACGAACAAAAACGGTCATGCTCGTTAATTTATCCACTTAAACCTCAAAAAATCAGGTAAAAGGCTAAAGACACAAGCTATCATCTGTACCTTTTGCCTTGTACCTTGTACCTTGTACCTTATCCATATAAATAAAAGTCTTGACATTGCAAACAATTTCTTAACAAGAAACAATCCATTTAATGTTTAGCATATTGTATCTTATAAATATCCTTCTATACTAAGTACCATGTAATAACGCAACAAAATTTGTAAAACAGCAACAAAGCTGCATAATGATTTCTAAACTTTTTATAGGTTCTAACCAATGAACGACTTCAACAAAGACATACTTATTGCCTTAATGTTTATTGCCGGCATCTGGAGCTTCATTTCCGGTCAATTTATTATCTCAACCGTCTTATTTGCCGTTGCTGCTATTTATAGCAACATTGTAACAAGAGCTAAACTGAACAGCTAAGCGCTAAAAAGTTAACTCCTACCTCCTGGTGTTATACCTCCAAGCAGAACCTCCTCATAATGCTCTGCTTGCTTTCGCCTCCTTCTGCGGCAACGCATTGGGAGGTTTTTTTTGCCCGTCGCATTTGAGTAGAAACGTGCACATCGCATCTCTACAGATTAGTCGCGTCTTTGCGATTCCACAAAAGGTCGCCAATTTCACACTGCGGAACAAAACCGGAAACAGCAAGCTTTAAAACCTCCCTGACCCGCTCAAAATCTTCATCCTTTGTCACTTGTTCCAGTATCCCCAGCATTTTTTCCAGCTCAAGCCAGGGAATAACCTGTTCTTCCGCACGCATAATTCTTGCATGACTGGTTTCTGAAACATTGTCACCGATTAAAAGCTCTTCATAGAGCTTCTCTCCAGGTCTCAAACCGGTAAAGCTAATCCCTATCTCACCCGCTGGATGATCTTCATCCTTTATTTCCAAACCACTCAAATGAATCATTCTCTTCGCCAAATCCAGAATTCGAATGGGTTCACCCATATCCAGCACAAACACATCACCGCCTTGACCCAGCGCTCCTGCTTGAATGACCAACTGTGATGCTTCCGGTATCGTCATAAAATAACGAATAACTCTTGCATCGGTCACCGTTACCGGCCCGCCTCTGGCTATCTGTTCTCTAAACAATGGCACCACCGATCCTGACGAATCTAATACATTACCAAATCGCACCATGGTAAAACGGGTTTGATGTTTATAGGCCGCATCCAGGCTAAGCGCTTGTAAAATCAGTTCTGCAAAACGCTTCGTCGCACCCATCGTATTAGTCGGTCTGACTGCCTTATCGGTTGAAATTAACACGAATAGTTCGACTTCAGCGTTTATTGCCGCCTGCGCTGCACGAAAAGTCCCAAAGATATTATTCCATACAGCTTCCCCTGGGTTTTTCTCTACCATCGGCACATGCTTGTAAGCCGCGGCATGATAAATTGTTTGCACGTTGAATGCCTTGCATATCTTTTCAATTCGTTTAGCGTTCGTTACAGAACCCAATACGGCAATAATTTCTATTGGCCTGGAACCTTTGGCCTTGGTTAAAAGATGATTCAATTCTTTCTCTATTGCATAAAGAGCGAATTCACTTAACTCAAAAAGAATTAGCGAAAGCGGCTGTAACGGGATTATCTGCCGGCACAACTCGGATCCTATAGAACCTCCCGCTCCCGTCACCATAACTACTTTGTCGCTGATAGTGGCACGCAGCAGCGCTTGATCGGGCGCCACCGGATCACGCCCCAAAAGATCCGCAATATCCACTTCCTGCAGCGCATCAACTGTAACCCTGCCTTGGGCAATATCAGACAACCCCGGCATTGACATCACATGAATGGCGTAAGGTTCCAACAACCGGATCAGCTCACTTATGCGAGATCGCTTCGCCGAGGGAATCGCCAATAAAACATCTGAAACCTGATGCCGTTCGATCAAATAACTCAAAGAGCTGAGCGGATAAATCCGCAAGCCATTGATCTTTCGTTTATGCAGCAGTCGATCATCATCAATAAATGCAACCGGTCTATACTCCCGCCCAAGCTCTAATGCGGAAGCCAACTGCACGCCTGCGCTGCCAGCACCATAAATAACCACATTTTTCTTTCGGTAACCTGTTGAGCTTCGACCTCCTCCCAAGCGAAAATAAGTCTCTCGCAACCACCAACGCGCCAAAAAGCGACTGCTGCCAACCAGCAACATCACAATCAGCCAATTCAGCGGCGACACAGTACGGGGAATAATTTTGACACCTGACTGATACAAGACAAACGCAAAAACCAGCGCATAAAGCGTAGTAGCCTGAATGATGGTCCATAACGCCCTGATCTCTATGTAGCGAATAATTGCGCGGTATAAACCTAATCGAACAAAAATAGGTACGGCGATAAAAGGCGCCGCAGCAAACAGATACCACTCATCGCCTTTGGGGATATACAGCACGCCCCAACGTAATGAAAATGCCGACCAAAGGGCAAGTACAGTAAAAAACACATCGGCGATGATTAGAATCAACGCCTTCTTCCGCCGTGAAAGCTCTATAAACCAGGTCCGCGCACGTGCCTGCATCATTCCGGCTCTCTCGCACCCGCCCTGAAATAGGCAGCCAGCAACACCAGCGGCAAATAAGCCAGTGTCAGTCCCAACAGACCATTCAACCCGGCTAGACCCACCCACAGCGATAAAGGCATTAACCAGCACACATTGATAGCGCCAATAACCAGCGTTATCACCTTATGTGAGCCATAAAATCGCGACGCATATTGATAAGCATGACTGCGATGCGCCTCATGGATTTTTTCACCACGCAAAAAGCGACGCAACAACGTCCAGGTCGCATCCACGATAAATACGCCCAGCAAAATCAACCAGCTCCAGAAAAACTGCGGCGTAACCCAAGCCGCCTGAATGGAAAAAAGCCCTAACACGATACCTAAAAAACCGCTACCCGCATCGCCCATAAAAATCCTGGCGGGCGGAAAATTCCACATCAGAAAACCGGCGGCAGCCATAGCCAGCATTACAGGCGCATTCCATTGCCCAAGGGTTTCTGATCCTGACAGATATAAAAGCGCCCCGCCCAGACAAACCGTAATAGCCTCAATACCGGCCAGGCCATCAATGCCATCCATGAAATTATAGAGATTCAACAGCCAAACCAAATAAAATATCCCCAGAACTTGCCCAAGCCAACCGGGTTCAAATGAATATCCGACAAACTCTAACGGAGGCATTCCCCCCAGCCAAACAAGCCCCCACACTGCCCCGATAACATGGGCAAGCAACCGCCAATGTGCCGGAATATGACGATGATCATCCAGAAACCCGATCAAAGCCACCCACGCTCCAGCCCCAAAGACAGCCCACATCACCTCTGTAGCCAATAACCCCGCCGCTGAAAGAATAGGAAGCCCTGCCAGAAAAACAATGACAATCGCTAAACCGCCGCCGCGCGGCGTAGGCAGTTTGTGAGAGCTGCGCGCATTGGGAATATCCATCAAACCGGATGCCAGCGCATAACGGCGCAAAAACCCCGTCAACGCAGCCGCAGCTATTAAGGCAATCGGAAAAATCCAGCCAAACTTTAGCATTTGCAGGACTTCATATAATGTAGTGCCGTCTTGTGCAGAGCCTCGTCTACGCTGACAGGCGGCGTCCAGCCCAACAAATCGCGCGCCTTGGAAATATCGACCTGCAGCGAACCACACAGTCTTTGTGCTACCGCTTGTTTTCCCAATAAACTCGCAGCGCACATTAATACAGGCACCGGCACCGGCACCAGCCATGCCGTTTTGCCTAAGGCTGTCGCCAAACGCTGCAACAATTCGGTCGTAGACAGATCTTCGCCATCACCCGCGATAAAAACCTGATTAGCCGCAGCCGGGTGGTGAATGCAGGTTATGATTAAATCGATAAGGTTATCCAATGCGACCAGACTGCGCCGGTTATGAATCGCACCCAGAGGTAAAGGGACAGGCCTATCCAGCCAGCGCATCATACTCTGGAAATTGGCCTTCACACCCGGTCCATAAACCAGCGGCGGGCGAATAATCACCACATCCATTCCTGTTTCACTGGCTAGCCGATGCAACGCATCTTCGGCTTCACGTTTGGAAATGCCGTAAGGGTCGACTGGCGCAGCTTGATCTGCTTCAGTATAAGGCTGTCCCAAAAGTGTACCTTCACCGTTCACCTTGATCGAACTGATGAAGATGAATCGCTTCACGCCTGCCCGCACCGCCTGACAGGCAAGATTCAACGTGCCTTCAACATTCACGGTGCGAAACTCCGCTAAAGCATCGCTAGCAGTTTCCTTTATAATATGCACACGAGCTGCTAAATGAATGACCACATCGACACCCTCCAGCGCATTTTGCCAATCCGTTTTGGAGTCAATATCCTTAATCACAAATTTGGTAATAGTGTCTGGAAAATCAACCGGCACCGATGGCCGGACCGCGCCATTGATATTGAAACCTTTAGTAACCAGTTCATCACCCAGCGCTTTTCCAACAAACCCATTGATGCCGGTTATTAATACCTTAGTCATTACTAAAACGGGTGCTGATTCTAAAAAATGTCATTTATTGTTACCATGAAGGACTTGAAGATATTACTGTATTGACTTCATGCGTGATATTGGAACGATTCATAAAACAAAGCTTTTTAATCCTTGTGGATTCCAGCAATCCAGGGCCGAGTGTTTTTATGAACTTCAATTACGCAACCAATCACCTTATTCGACAAATCACTAAATTCTCTTCCCTTCATTATCTTCATGTCCTTCATGGTAATAAAAATAGTTATAAACATTGTATTGCATCAGTACTCCGTAATTTCCAAGATAGATAACCATGCTTAAACCGCAATCTCACGAAAAAGCCCCGCATATGCTTGCCCTAGCGCCGGCCCGGAGAACAGCATTTCATAACGGTTACGTGCAGCCTCACCCATTCGAGCAGTGAGCGTATCATCGATCAGGAGGGTAGTCATGGCTAGAGCTAAAGCCTCCGGAGACTCAGGGTCAACGACAAAGCCGGTTTCTTCGTGTGCATTCACATATGAAGTCCCGGTTCCTATCTCACAAGAAATCAATGGCCGGCCAAACATAGCCGCTTCCACCAACACCATGCCAAATGCCTCGGATCGCAAATGTGAAGGTAATACCAGCGCCCGGCAACGCTTCAGTAATGCAACCTTTTCTGCATCAGTTACCTGCCCGGCAAACACCACATTACTTGCACCGGCCTCTGCTGCCAGCGCCTGCAAGCTTGCACCCTCCGGCCCGGAGCCGGCAATCACCACTTTAGCGCCCAAAGTCCTTGCGGCCCGCACCAAAAAGTGTACGCCTTTGTAATAGCGCAATACGCCAATAAATAAAAAATACGGCTCGTCCGCATTTACTCCTAATCGATTAAATACTGCATCATCGCCATCCTTTAAATAAGAGCTTTCCTCAATCCCCAACGGAATCACCCGCACCTTGTCACGAATATCCGGGTGCGATAAAATCGGGCTGGTTCGTGCATAGGCCGGCGAATTGGCCACAATAACGCGCATCCTCCGCAAGGTACGCCACATCATCGGCGCGTAGACCGCGCCCAGCCAACGCTGGCGCACCACATCCGAAATGTATGTCAGTACCGCCGGTTTATCCTGACGTGTAAACGTATGCAACACATCAGAGAAAGGCCAGGGAAACAGGTAGTGCAGCACATCGACTTCGCGGGCCAAGCGCTCAAATGATTTGAATGCCGCAACGCCGCCAATATCGCACGAAGCCGGAGCAATCCATGAGCAGCTGCGCACCACCCGCGCTTCCGGCCGCAACAATATAGCTGGATCAGGCTGCGGCGACAGCGTGAAGATCGTGTTATTGACGCCCTGTGCACCCGTTGCAAGCGCGATCTGGCGTATCGCTTCCTGTAAACCGCCCGGGGGATCCGGGAAATAAGTACGATACACATGCAATACCGAGATATCCAATTCAACCTTCTCCTTTAGTGCCTAAAGTCCGCCAGCAGTGCAGACCCACGCCCACGGCAACACAAAGACCCAGCACAGCCTCCGTTAGTACCGTCATCCAAGCTGCCGCCATGGCTCCGTAAACTGGAATAAGCAACAGATTTCCCGCTATATTGGTTAAGGCCGTGATGGTGGCAGAAATTGCAAACCATCGCTCCAATCCCAATGCCAATGCGGCCTGATTCAGGATGCCGTTAGGCAAAATAAAAATCAGTGAACAGCCCAGAATCGCCAACAACTTACCTGTACCCTGATAGTTATGTCCATATGCCAGACTGACGATAGAATCACTACAAAACCACATCAGCAAAGCCAGAAAACCAGCAACCAATGTAGAGTAAGCCATCGGCGGCAACAGCATTTGCCTCACCATCCGTACCGGCATGTCACTGCCCTGCCGAAAATGCCGGAACAAAATTAATCCAATAGGCGATGCCAGCAAAATCAAGGCCTCGATTAATCGGTATGCCACCCCGTAGTGGCCGATCTCGCTTTTCGGCGCATTCAAAAATTCAAGCAACACCATATCAGATCTGAAATATACAGCTGTGGCCAAATCCAGCCACACCAGCGGCAATAACGCCCGATAAACAACAGGCGAGACGACAAAGCGCGGTCGTACCTGTAAAAAAAGCGCTACAAAAAACCCGAAAGCCGCAGATCCCACAAACTGGGCCATCAATACCTGCCACGGCAGGCTCGCCCCTAGAAATAACAAAGCCGCCACCATGCAGACTGCCGAGAGAGTGCGGTTGCCTATCTGCCAGGCGGCATCACGCACCAAACGACCTTCTCCGCGCAGGATAGCAAGTCCATACTGATTCAATACCGCCGCACCAAAACACCATACCGTTATAAGTGAGGTCATTTTGTTATCTGGGAAAAGCAACACAGCAAGAACTGAAAGTGCAAAAATAGCGATCATTGCGTGTCCATAAGCCAGCGCAGGCAATGCTGGCTCGATCTGCACAAACGCCATGCTACCTCGCGCACGCTCGCGCTGAAGCAACTTGCTGAACCCACCGTCTATCAGGATAGCTGTAAGCGCCCCTAGCGAAAGAGCCACAGCATAGACGCCAAACAAATCCGGACCCAAGGTTCGCGCAACCAGGATGCTAAGCCCGAAAGAGGCAAGCCCTATGTAAGCAATGGCCAGCCACTGAGCGCCTAGAAAGCGAAAAATCATCAATCAACTATAAAATAAAAACAACAGTTCAGCACAATTGCCCGGACATCAAAGGCAACTCACTCATGCCTTTAACCTACGGCATAAATACCTCATTATACACAAAATAAACCCACCGGATTAATCAAAGACAGTTAGAGCCATTTGCGCTGTAACGTTTTCCAGATTCACTGGCGAGAAAGGGGTGCATATTTCGCCTAAAAATAATTTTTTGACGACGCACTAACACCGCATTCGACTATTTTTGGCGCTGGATATCGAAA
>JAQTMV010000070.1 GCA_028714175.1 Methylococcales bacterium | reverse complement strand
CTACAGAATTAAACGTAATTACTTGAATTAACGTATGGTTCTTGTGTCGACTATTTTTAAACACCAAACAGCCAGCACAAGCACCCACACAAATTATTTTGATCAACTTGTTAAAGAGCGTTGAGGGGAAACCCCTCAGCTGAGTCCGTCTATTATACAGACCTCACTCAGCTCGTCAACCGTTCAGTGATCTTTTATTTTCTGAACCGGCCTCAAGGCAACTTTACTTGCCTTGAATGCGAAAAACTTTATTTCCCTGCACTTGAATTCAAGTGCTCCAGATACTTTGTAATTCCTTGTTTTACATTCAGAAAGTCGCTGGTATAGCCTGCCTGCCTTAAACCGGAAATATCGGCCTGAGTATAGCTCTGATAAACGCCTTTCAAGTGTTCCGGAAAAGGAATATATTCAATACAACCTTCTTTATGCCAATCAATCACTGTTTGCGCGACGGTATTAAATGTTTCGGCCTTTCCAGTCCCTACGTTATAAATACCGCGTTGCTCTGGATGATCTAAAAACCATAGATTAACATTCACTACATCGTCAACATGAATAAAGTCGCGTTTTTGCTCGCCATTAGCCAAACCATCACAGCCTTCAAACAATTTAGCTTTTTTATGCTCAAGCACTTGTTGATTAAAATGAAATGACGTGCTACTCATAGTTCCTTTATGCTGTTCTCTCGGACCGTAAACATTAAAATAACGAAACCCGGCAATTGGACTTTTTGTTTCAGCCAATAAGTGGCGAACGTATTGATCGAATTGGAACTTTGAATATGCATACATATTAATAGGATGCTCACAGCTACGTTCAACGCGAAAGCCATGCTTGCCGCTACCGTAAACGGAAGCGGAAGATGCATACAAGAATGCTATATTTTTTTCGATACACCAATGCATCAGGCGTTTCGAATAATCATAATTATTCATCATTACATACTGACCATCCCATTCGGTAGTCGCAGAACACGCTCCCTGGTGAAAAACAGCTTGTACGTCATTTAAAAAACCCGGCGACTCAATCTTTTCTATAAACTGTGTCTTGTCCATGTAATCGGTAATTTCAAGATCGGCTATATTGTGCATTTTTCGACCATTTACCAGATGATCAACCAATAATATATTCCTTTCGCCGCGCTCATTTAATGCACGAATCAAATTACTGCCTATAAAGCCGGCACCACCAGTAACAATAATCATTCCATTGCCCTCGCCTTGTTAATCATTGCCGTCGTCGATTGACCATCAACAAATTGTAAAATTTTTACCTCACCACCCTCTTTAATAACGCAGTCACCACCGGCAACTTGCCCGGAACTGTAATCACCCCCTTTAACAATGACATCCGGCAACAATCTGCAATATAACCGTTCAGGCGTTTCTTCTTCGAAGGAAACTACCCAATCCACGCAAGCCAGGGCCGCCAATACCGTCATGCGTTCCTGCAACCCGTTAATAGGCCGCGAGTCTCCTTTGAGCTGTTTTACTGACGCGTCGGAATTCACAGCTACGATTAAACGATCACCCAATGCTTTCGCCTGTTGCAAATAGGTTACATGACCGGCATGCAGCAAATCAAAGCAGCCATTGGTCATGATTATTTTCTCATAATGAGCCTTTGCTCGCGTGATAAGTTGCGCTAATTCTTCTTCCGAAACAATCCCGTACAAGGAATCCCTATCGCCGTGCATCGCGCGTGTTAACTCCGGCAGTGATACCGTTGATGTCCCCAGCTTGCCAACAACAATTCCACCGGCTAAATTTGCCAGATACATTGACTCAGATAAAGGCATAGCCAGCGCCATCCCTAAAGCCATAACCGCAATTACCGTATCCCCCGCCCCCGTTACATCAAAGACATCTTTAGCCTGGGCAGGCAATGAATGTACTTGGCTCTCCTGTATTAGCGTCATGCCCGCTTCGCCTCTCGTCAACAAAAGCGAGGGAATTTGATGCCGTCTTAAAAGTTCTCGCCCTTTTTCAATCAAACTCTGTTCATTTTCGCAAACGCCAACCACGGCTTGAAATTCTGCCAAATTAGGTGTGATCACGTCAGCTCGAACATAGCGCCGGTAATCCATCCCTTTAGGATCAACCAACACCGTAAGCCCGGCTTGCTTCGCTTCATGAATATGCTTTGAAACGTCAGCCAGCGTGCCTTTGCCGTAATCCGAAAAGACCAGCACTTGATTTTCAGGTAAACAGGTACGCAGCCTTGCAAACAAAGCATCCTGATTAAATTTCAGCGGCGATTCTTCAAAATCGACCCGTATAAGTTGCTGATGCTGAGCCATAACACGTAACTTGCAGATACTGCGTACAGACCTTTCAACAACAAACTCGCAGACAACGCCTTCCGCTTCTAATAATTGTTGAATAGTCTCTCCCTCAACATCATCGCCAATAACACCTAATAAGGTAACTTTTCCACCCAGTTTGGCAATATTGAGAGCAACATTTCCCGCACCGCCAACCCGATCTTCGATAGACTTAACCTGAACCACCGGCACGGGTGCTTCAGGGGAAATACGAGCCGCCTTGCCGGACCAGTATCGATCCAGCATGACATCGCCAATAACTATAATATTAGCCTTGGCAAAATCAGGAGTAATTGCCAGCACTTAATGCCTCCTCAATCACTCCACACCACCAGTGGCCTATCAATATATGCGCTTCCTGAATTCTTGCTGTCACGGCCGAAGGTACGATAACCGAAACCGTAGCTTGCCTGCCGAGATTTCCGCCTTCACACCCCGTTAAGGCAACAACCGTCATACCTTTTAGTTTTGCAGCATGCACTGCTTTTAATATATTTTTGCTATTGCCTGATGTGGAAATGGCAATTAAACAATCCTTTTCATTGGCTATGGCTTCGACCTGCCGTGAAAAAACCGTTTCAAAGTCAAAATCATTAGCATGCGCCGTCAAAATAGAGCTATCGGTTGTCAAGGCAATAGCAGCCAGAGCCTGGCGTTTTTTTTCATACCTGACTACAAATTCTGCAGCAATATGCTGACAATCTGCTGCACTGCCGCCATTACCGCAGAGCAACAATTTTCCACCCTGTTTTAACGTTTTGATCAGTAACTCTCCCGCTGCTTCAATCACATCACTGTAATCGGCTAATTGCCTGATCACTGCCTGATGCTGTTCAAGATCGGAAATAAATGTCTTCAAGATAACGCTCCTTCGACAATAATGGCCTGTATCATGTCCACGCTGAAGCGCGATAACGATGATAAGTTGTCGATAGCATAAGATAATGTATTAATCATTTTGTTCATAATGATCCTTAAATTGCATTTGATGCAAGCGGGCGTAAGCTCCATTTTTTTCAATCAGTTCCCTATGAGAGCCTCTTTCTACGATGCGACCATGATCCATCACTAAAATCATATCAGCGCTTTCTATAGTCGATAAACGATGAGCTATGACCAACGTCGTCCGATTACTCATGACTTTCTGCAAAGCAGCCTGGATAAATCGCTCAGACTCGGTATCCAGCGCCGAGGTTGCTTCATCAAGTATCAATATTGGCGCATCTTTCAGCAATGCCCTTGCCAAAGCCAGGCGCTGCCGTTGCCCCCCCGACAATTTGACGCCATTCTCGCCAATTTCGGTATCAAGACCCAGATCAAGTTTACTGATAAATTCCATTGCATAGGCATCGGTTGCAGCGGCAGTGATTTCATTGCGGCTTGCAGTAGCCAGTGCGCCATATGCGATATTATTGGCTATCGTATCATTGAATAAAGTAACTTGCTGATTAACCAGTGCCAATTGTTTTCTTAAGCTGGCCAATTGATAGGTATTTATTTCCACGCCATCGAGCAATATTTCACCTTTTTCATGGGTATAAAAACGTGAAACCAGATTGGCCAGCGTACTTTTACCACCGCCGGAGGCGCCAACTAACGCAATAGTTTGTCCTGGCTCAGCCTTAAAATTGATGTCTATTAGCGCTGGTTCATTTGCGCCCGCATACTGAAACGACAGGTTTTTAAATTCCAGCGCACCCTTGCATCTTTCGACCCGGAAAGTGCCTTCATCCAACTCGCCTGGCTCATCCAGAATATCGAATAAGGATTCGGCCGCCACAATGCCTTTTTGAATATCTCCATTGGCATCACTTAATTGCCTGATGGGCCTAGGCAATAAAAATGCCGCTGTCAAATACCCTACAAATTCGCCGACACTGGATTTCTTCATAAAAAACAGAGCCATATACATTAAAAATGACAATGCTATCGCAATGATAAGCTGCATTATCGGATTATGTATCGCTAATGTTGTAGCGAGTTTTAGCGTTTGCCTCCGATTAAACAAACTGCTTTCCAGAAAACGCCGGCGCTCATAATCTTCCCCGCCATAGCTGCGCACCACCCGATGCCCGCCCACTAATTCCGAAGTGATATGGGTCATATCGCCGATTGATCCTTGTATTTTCTTGCTGAGCATTCGGAGGCGTTTGCTTACATAATTTACAAGCAACACAATAATCGGAGTTATACCGACAAAAACCATGGATAACATCCAGTTCATATAAAACAAATAAGCCAGTAAACCAACAGCCGTCAAGCCTTCCCGCACAAAGGTACGTAAAGCATCGGTAGTAGCTTTGGTAACCTCACCGACATTATTCGTTATCCTTGAAATCATGTAGCCGCTATTATTCGCATCAAAATAAGCCGTTGGCAATCGGGTATACTGATCAAAAATCTGGCATCTCAACGCATGCACAACATTTGTAGATACTTTTGCCAGAAAATAATTACCTATATAAGCGCCAAAGCCTCGCACTACAATCAAGCCGCTGAACAATAACGGCAAATAATACATGCCCTCTCGTGATTCGGCTTGCAACGTATCAATAATATGCTTGATCATCGCCGCAAACAACGGTTGAGTCGTTGAATAAATCAAGAACCCCACAACACTGATTGCAAAAAGACCACGATGTGGTCTTAGATAGGATAATAATCGCTTATATATCTGTACGCTCGCTTTAGATTTTTTTTTCATGTTTTGTGAAGGATTTCATAGAACCTCAGCGCGTGGCAGTAAATTTGCCAATTGATTTAAATATAGATAAAAAACGTTTGAGTTACGTTTATAGAAGCTCAGTCTGTGTAAGGCTTTTGCGGTTTTATAAGTTCATTTTTAAATGTAACTGTTTTAAGGGAAATGACCTACTAGTGACAACCCTCATCCAAATCGTCTAAAAATTGGCAGGCGAACTCTTGAAACAAAATCACCCTGTTTTTCATGGAATATCTTTCTCTTAATATTATTCTGTGCTCTATTTTGTTCGGCAGCGCCGCATCGTTTACCGCCCGCATCACCGCTTCGGCAAATTTTTGAGCACTATTTTCAGATAGCGTCAAGGCCTTTTCATCTGCAATATCACTAACCGTCGGATAGTCTACCGCAACAATAGGAATATCCGTCATCAAATACTCAAAAAGTTTTATCGGTGAAGTAAAGAATTTTGACTGGACATTGTCACCTAGAGGAAGTAAAAGCACATTTGAGCCTGCAATTGCTTTTTCTTCTATCTCATCTGGCGGTACAAAACCCAAAAAATCGACTCTCCCAAAAAGAGTGTATTTTTGTATCAAATTATCTATATATTGTTTACTCTTCAAATCCCCTTTTCCACCAGCAATTCTCAAAGAAAACTCTTGCGGCAACAAAGAGAGGGACTCAAAAAGAAGAGGCACATTTTTCCAGTCGTTAAGCTGCCCGAAATAAGTGAGAACACCGCTATTTTGATGTTTTATACCCGAAAATTTCTCATTGTCGGCACCGCAAGGAAGTATCACATACTTTTGAGGAGTAAAATCCTCTTCATTTTTCAGCAAAAATAGTTGCGATGCTGATATAAATACAACTCCATCTATTTCTTTAAGAACTGCATAAAAACCGTGTTTGTCGGTTTGATATTTTTTGTCCATCAAATAGTGTATTTCGTGAATCTCCTGAACTACCGATACCCTGCTGTCAAGCATTTTTATCCAAAGAGCCCCTTTGCTTTTTTTATGATGTCTGGTCACCAAAATTTTGTTACCATCTGTTTTTAGTATCTCACGTATAAACCTGATTTTTGCCAATGTTCTTGCCGCAAATCCCTCTTTTTTGCAGATTAGCTCTATGCCATACTCTTTGGCGCTCAGAAAAAGTTTCTGGAACTCTGCTTCATCTCTATATGTTCCGTAAATTACGACTCTGTGCCCGTTTTTTGCCAGCTCTCCGTAAAATCTGAATATCTGTATTGTTTGTCCTGTGGTAAATGTCAAGGCCAGTGGGTGATAATAAAATATGTTCATATTGCTATACTCAGCGCGGTCATAGTTGCGAAAAACAATCAGCTAATAGTACCAGCATTGCTAGTTTAAGCCTGAACATCATGTGGGGACTATATCTGCCGCCTATGGGTAGCTAAAGTCCTCCACAAGTAAAGTTGCATTATATGTCGAGGCTTAAGCTGACAGCCTGATTGCAGCATTTGTAATTAATCTAATTTTCTTCTGATACTAAACCAGGCAATGTTACTTACTATTTTTCTTTGTAGCGTGACGAGAATGTTTTGCAATATGGATATCTATACGGGAAAATATTTTATATTGTATAAGTGGGGACATTTTATATCAAAAATCCATATGTAAGCATTGTACCAATATCTTTTCAATGCTCAGTGCTACTAATCCTGCTAAATTTTTTGAGTTAGCCTTTTTTAATTTGTTTCTACGTCATGTCTCAACTGAACATCAAAATCTTTTTTACAGACCTTCATGGAATTCAGGCATTAAGCCTCCTGCTTATGATTTTAGCCCTCCCCTCTCTCGAGGCGCCTAAAATAATATTTTTAATTTTATTTATTACCTTGTTTTTAATATCACATCGATATCTATTATCATTTAAAAAACTGGTATTCAGTGACTATTTGCTTATAGCGTGGATGTTAGTCGGCTTTGTTGTAGCCGGATTTGTAGAAATTCAGCATCAGGAATGGAGCGGCGCCCGCAACGCAATGCTGATCCCTTTATTCCTGTTTTGCTTAAAAAACTCCCAATTCAATAATAAAGAAATATCATTATTTTTAATCACAGTCATTATTTCTACGTTATTGGCTTCCGCAGTGGGCTTGTGGAAATTATACAATCATCAAAAATTTTTTTTAGAGCTTAACTCCGTCGGACATGTTAATCACTCTTCTGTTTATTTATGTATAACCTTCGCAATTGCCTTAGCTTTTACACTTGCACAAGACTACTCGAGTAGCTGGTTTATTCGGCTTTTACTCATCACTATTGTAATTTTTTTTAGTTCACTGATCATCATTTCCGGCAGTAGAGGTTCCGCTTTGGCAATGGGCATAATTGCCATATCCTATGGCCTGATCTGGACAAAAAAATCCAAAAAACCCTTATTAATACTCCTGTTGGCAGCCCTGTTTGTAAATGGAGCTGTTTATATGCATAAAGTATCCATGGTAGAAGAAACCTTATCCCAAACAGCAGCTAACAGTTCTTTTAATTCTTTAGATGTTAGGGTCAATATTTGGAACAGTGCACTACTTATCTGGAGGCATAATCCGGTCTTTGGCTTGGGAATAAAGAATTTTAATCAGGCAACCCGGGAAAGGCAGGAGAATTGGTTAGCCAAAGAAAATAAAATCTACACAGCTAAAATGTATCATCCAACCTCACATGCACACAGCCTTTATCTGAATATTCTGGCGGAACAAGGACTAACCGGCTTTAGCATCATTTTTCTTAACCTGTTCTATATCTGTTACCTGTTATACCGCCACCCGCCGAAGCGTGAAGCCCCCTTGATCTACTGGCTGCTGTGGCTATCCGCAGCTGGCGTTATGCAGGTCATACTGATCAATGGCATTTTTAATACCACTTTGCATCATGAGCACGGCTTATTAAGTGTATTGATAATTGGTCTATGGTGGTCTCGTATAAAAGAACCACTTATTGAACAACGCGGGTGAAAATAGCTTCCATTTTATCCAGCATTATTTTTTCAGAAAAGTTATCAGCTGCCTGTCTGGCAGCTGCAAGCCCCATCTGAATACGCTCGTTTTCATCGCTGATCAAATCCTTAAGCGCATCTGCTAATGAACTTACATCTTTTGGCGGCACAATCAATGCTGTTTGTCCGGGTACAATTGCCTCGTCGATACTTCCGACAAGTGTCGTAATAGCAGGTATTCCACAGGCCTGGGATTGCATCAATGACTGTGGCACACCTTCATTAGCATAGGAAGGAAGACAAAAAATATCCATTGCCTGCATCCAGTTTTCCACATTATCTTGTCTGCCGGCAAACAAAACCCGTTCACTCAGTCCCAATTCAGCCACTCTCTGCCTCAAAGCCTGGTTCTGTGGACCATCGCCGACAATTAGCAGTTTCAAATCAGCATCATAAGGCAGGGTTGCGAAGGCGTCGATCAAATAACTATGCCCTTTCCAGCTTCTTAATGTCGCCACTATTCCAATAATCACATCTTCTTCATCCAGTCCCAACTCCCGCCTGGCATCAAGCTTGTCGCCAGGCTTGAATCGGGAAAGATCGATGCCGGTACGCACCGAGGTAATATGTGTAGAAAGATAACCATTCTCTTTAATCAACGTCTCACGTAACTTTTCCCCTGTGGTGACGACATGGTCACAAGATCGGGTATATAACCATCGACTGGTTATATTGTTTGCAACTGGCGCGGATACATGGCGGGTCCGCACCACGGCTGGCCGGTTTTTCATAAACCGGGTTGCCAAAGCGACTAACCATGAATCCGCCGAACTATGGGTATTGATGACATCAGGCTGGTGCAGTTTTATCCAGTTTCGAAGAGCTGTAACACCTGCCCGGCTTTTTTTACCTACCGGCATGGCAACCATATCCAGCCCCCGGCTCTTTCCAATCCGGTATATTTCTGCTGCTTCCGGGCAAATCAAGGTTAATTCATGACCGCGCTTTTTTAAGCCATCGGCTTCATTAAGGATACGTAATTCCTGACCGCCAAAGCCTAGCGAGGCTTCAGTATGAACTATTTTCATATGGCTTTTAATACGGTTTTATATAAAGAAGTCAAATTTTCAGCCATCTTGTCGAGATCAAAGTTTTCAGCCACTACTCTTGCCTGCTTGCCCATACTCTCAGCGACTTCTTTGTCACTCAGAATCCGCATCGCATCTTGCAACTTCTCTAAATCATAAGCATCACAAACAAAACCATTACCATAACCGGTAATAACTTCCGCAGCGCCTGACTTGGTGCTGGTAATAACAGGTAATCCGCAAGCTAACGCCTCTAAAACCACATTAGGAAAAGGATCATAAAGCGTGGGAAGAATAAAAACATCGGCAACTGCATAGCAGGGAATCACATTTTTTTGCGGCCCCAAAAATTTCACTCTTGAATTAATGCCCAACCGATCAGCTTCTGCTCGGTAGAATTGCTCACGTTTGTCATAGCCTGCAACCAATAAATAACAGTCCTCCGGCAAAGACTCAAATGATCTGAGCACCTGCAACAAACCCTTGCGTTCAAAGCCGGAACCGACGAAGACAAAAACATTGGCTGCATCAGGAATATTCCAATGTTCTCTTAAATTATTTTTTTGCTGTTTAATCCCAGGATGAAACAGTTTCGTATCCACCCCGTTATAAATGACATGAATCTTCGACTGATCAATCTTGAAGCGCTGTAAAATCTCGTCGCGAACCATATTGGAATTGCAAATCACCGCGCGAAGGCGGGGACTTTCAAATAGTCGTTTTTCGGCGCTTTTAATATAGGTATGATAGAGGCTAAAAAGGACGTGCATTTGAGCCAGCCAGGATTGGTTTTTTGTTTTTTGTTCCAGCCACACGCTGTGTACACCATCGCCGGCACGGTAAATATCACAACACGCAACGCGTTCATGACTTTGTACCAAATCAGGTTTTAAGGTTTTAATCTGCTTACAAACCTTTCGAGCAAAACTCCAATCCCGCCATAAACGACCCAAATAAAAGGGATTGCACCGTATAAATTCAATTCCTTTAATCGGTTCCCACTCTCTGGCTATGAGACTGACTTTTATATCTGCATTATCAAGAGCACCTAATGCACGACTCAGAAACCGCTCAGCGCCTCCGTAAGGATTATAACGCTGCCGAATCAAGGTAATATGCATTACCCGGTTTGTTTCAACAAATTGTTAATAACCGTCACGACCCTTTGCGGCTCGATAGTTTGCAAACATTCGCTGATTTTTCCACTACCGCAGCCATCCATATTGCAGGGTCTGCAACTATAGTTTTCAGTAATTACTTCATGCCTGACCTGCCATGGATGCCAGGTTTTTTCATTACTGGGACCAAACAAGGCGACACAGGGAATGCCTAAAGCGGCCGCCATGTGCATGGATACCGAATCCAGTCCTATAAAACATGAAGCCTTTGCAATCAGCGCCCCTAATTCCTTTAGCGATAATTTTCCGGCCAAATTGACAGCTTCGAAATCTTGCTTTCTCACTATTTCTTCCACATAGGCAATTTCTTTTTTATCCGGCCCGGACGTTATCACCAGCTTGTAACCTGCCAATGTTAATTGCTTAAAAACGTCTGCAAATCCGTCGTGATTCCAGCCTTTAAACATCCATCTGGAAGTTGGCTGAACAACAATATAACCCGCCGGCTTTAATTGATGCTCAGCCAGCAGATTTTCGATCATGAATTCGGCATCTGGTCCTGCAACAAACGATAAGCCTTTATCTGCTGTCAGCAGTAATACTCCCAGTCTTCGCAATGAGTCAAGATGAATTTCAACTATATGTCTAGGGGTTTTTGGAGCTGAGTACAGATGAGTAAAACTGTTCATCCACCATTGCCCCCGTTTATGACTGTATTTTTGTGAAACACTATAACGGGGATTTAAAAAACGGGTTAACCATGCTGCCCGCCAGCGATCGGTAAAATTAATGACAAGATCATATTTTCTTGCTTTTAATTGCTGCAGTAACTGCTTTTCCTGCTTAAGTAGTTGTAGTGTTCCCTTTTTCTTCCATGACCTGTCTATTTCATGAACAGTATCTATTGATGGATTACCGCTTAACATGGGCACTGTCTCGGTATAAATTAACGCATCAATATCTATTCCCGGATACAAATGCTTGAGCACAGAAAAAACCGGCGTAGTCAGCAATACATCGCCCAAATGTTGTAATTTGATCACTAATACGCGTCTGACAGTTGAGAAGTCAATCTCATCAGCAAGATAATTCTGCATTTATTGATGTTCTTTTTTTAGATAACTTAATTTCAGATACCGGTAATAGGTTTCTTCTGCTTTACTAAAAGCCGCGATAAAGCCTGCCTGTCCGTCCAAGACACCCAAGCGAAGGAAATATGCCCTGAAAAAAGTCCACTTGGCTTTGGCTATTGCCTTTAACAAGCCACTGTTTTTTCCTTGCCGATAGGCTTTATAGGCCCCTGCTGACGAATACTGGTTCATTTTTGCCATCAGCTGATCCAGGCTTGTATAACTGTAATGCAGCAGCGGAGTTGAAAGCTTCTGGACAGGATCATTAACGAGAATTCTTTCATGAACAATATCTTCGCTAAAAACACCTGTGTTGCGGCGAAATAATCTGACCACATAATCCGGCCACCATCCGCCATGTTTCATAGCCTGCCCTAAAAAAAAAGCCTGCCTCGGAATTGCGAAGGCCGAATAGGCTGAGTTATTAATAATATTTTCTATTTCTAGTCTTAATGCTGAAGTGATTCTTTCATCAGCATCGAGGGATAAAACCCAATCTTTTGTCGCTTGCTGCAATGCCAAATTTTTCTGACAGCCGAAGCCTTTCCAGTCTTCATTTATAAAAACTTTATCCGTATGGTCTTTGCAGATAGCTATTGTATTGTCTTCACTACCCGAGTCCACGACGATTATTTCATCAACCCAGGAAACCGATTCCAGACATTCACGAATGTTGGTTTCTTCGTTTTTAGTAATGATAACTACGCTTAAACTCGCCTTAGCCATTAACCGCTCTTGAACAAAGTCTTTCCTTACTCATTAAAATAATTATTTTGAAATATGCATTAAAGCCAAAACTCAATTTCAGCAACTACAAATAAATCATGCTCAAAAAAACCCAGTATTGCGATACACATGCCTTCGACAAATTCAAGTATACGCTTTGCACGCAATCTCCATTGCAGTTCATGGCTTCTTGAATAACTCGCCTTGGTTGCTAATAAATAGGCATCCGCATCATCAAGCAAGGCTATCGTATTATCGGCGAACTCGGATACTTTCTTGCTATCGCAATAAAAACCTGTTTCTCGTAAAACCTCCCTTACGCTGGGGATTTCACTGGCAATTGTCGGCAAGCCGTGAGCGATAAAATCCAAGGCCTTAACAGGGCAAGTCAAATACCGGCTATAAAAAGTATCCTGCAAAGGCACCAGTCCGATGCTGATATCATTATCCAGAATTTCATGCAAAACCCTGGGCTCAATAAATGGCCTAAAATGCAGCGCACCTGTTAAACCTTCTTTGTCGGCTCTTTCTTGTAGCGCTAAAACCTGAGTCTCATTACCGCCAAAACTATGCAGCTCGATATTTGCCGTTTTTAAATATCCCGCCAATTCAAAAATAAGCTCAAGCCCTTTGTAGCTATGCAGGTGACCAATATAAGCAATGCGTCTTTTTAAGCGGCGCTGTTCAACCAAGGGCTGTAGCGGAAAATCCAGGCAGCCCAATGACAAGGCAATTATTGCCAGCTTTGGAAACCATTGTTGATATAAGGCTCGCTGATGCTCCGTTAAACAAATCAACCCGTCTGCTTTTGGAATTAAAATCCGCTCTGACCACTGCCGGCGAATACTGGAAAGAGAAAATCTTTTCTTTTTCAAATGCCTGATAGATAGATAGTAATCATGCGCTTCATAGATCACCTTTAGCTTTGGGAATTTCTTTCTAAGCTTCAATAACAAAGCCAGAACGCCCAATTCGCGAGTCAGCGCCAATACCTCATCACCCTTTCCGCAATATAATGCAATCTTCGCAATAGCTTCTTTATATACACTACGCTGCCAACCCGCTGTATCGGGAATACGATGAATGTTTAAATATTGATGAGTTTGCAGACCGTAAAAGTCGGTTAAATCTGCCTCTGTATCGGAATCTTTATCAGAGCCAACAAAGAAATCTGTAGCCAAACCATTTTCTGCAAAAGCAAGCGCATTAAGCAATCCCATATAAACAATAGGCCCCGGTTTACGCCAATTGCTTTTATTTATCCATACAACACGCTGCATATTTTATTTTACAAAAACAGTTAATTGAATATCCATAGTGTTTGCAGCATATCATTGTCAGTATTTAATTCTCCACTCTCTAATTCTCTCCAAGTGGAAGGGGGATGAAGGTGCATGCGATAAAGTGCGCTGAATATATTTTAAAACATAAACCTACACCTCTGACCCATTTAACCAAAGATCATGTTTATTACACATGCTCAACACGTAAATCGGGCCGCTGTAATCTTGTAGCGTAAACGTTGAAATTGCCGCCTTGTCCCTGGTTGGGTCGAACATATGCTCATCTATAAACTTATTGTTTTGATCCAACAGGACATGCTTGACAATATAGTGTTCGTAACCGTTCATTTCATGTGCTGTTACCACTTTTACCGTTACTTTTCTGCCCGCTTTTTCAATTTCAATGTTGGGTAAATGTGTTGCAACCTTCCCGTTCCAGCGCCCCGGATCTTCCTTTGTGTAATAAATATCACTTGCAGTCTTTACCTGTTGACCGCTTTTAGCCAATACTATTTTCGGAGCAACAACGCCAGCACTAACACTGGCTACACTTAAACGAATAAAATCACGACGTTCCATACTATTTTCTCTTTGTTAATTGTTGATTCGCTATTCATTTCCTACTCCCTGATAAGCATTTTTTCGTGACTTCACAGATTTCAACCATTCATGGGCATTTTTATAGCCATTTAAGATAATAGGAGCCCCGCCTATTGCTACCGCATCAACCAGACAGTACCAGGCGGCGACACCACTGGGGGGGTTGCCCTGAGGCAAGCCTAGAACCGGATCGATTGCCGCCCATTTCCAGGTACCGACAGCCGTGCCTATTAATTCCAGCCAGGTAGTAATAAAGAAGGCGGCAAGATAAACCATGGGGGAGCGGCCTTTAAACAGGTAAACCAAAAACAAACAAAACAGCAATGCGCCCACTGCATCACCCTGCCGCGCAAAGCCGCTAATACCCCAGAGTGACCATACGCCGCAAACCAATACCACCAAAGTCGCGATTACTCTGGCATGTCTTAAAAAAAGCCCGGAACGCGCCAATGCAACAGCGGTTAAATAAACCATACCGTGACCTGGCGGCACATAAGCGGGTACATTCCCAAATCGATAGGTGTAACCACCCATAAAAGGCGAAGCAAAATGTTCGCCGATTGTAGCAAAAATAACGGCAATCACCACCTGCATCCTTACTTCTCTATTTTCACCAAGCAACAAGCCAATTAAAAATACCCAGCCGCTAACACCCAACGCATTTTGTTTTTCCATGCTTGCGCTTGCATCACTTATCAAGCAGATCGCCACACAAAAAAAAGTAAACACCGCTATAAAATAATCCCGTTTTTTATGGGAATACGCGACGTTAATACCGGGAAAATGGCGCAACACAACAACCTCTTTGGATTTTATTATATTTATTTTTTAAGTCTACCATTAGCCTGATCTATTTCCTAGTGCAGCGCCATGTTGAATGATTGGGGCAGCAGTATTGGTTTTTTTACGAATACCTTACAAGTAATCACTAGCAATAGGAAACCCGGTGTTGCAGCAACTTTACAAAAACAGCCATGCTATTACTGCGTATCTGGCAAATTTACCTGACGAAATAATTATACAGGCGGGCAATAACGGGAGCTTTAACCATCCGCCAGCAAAACATAAGGCGTCCCCTATCACTGGCAACCATGAAAAAAACAGCACCCATAGACCTCTTTTTTTTACCACGTTCAATGCGTTCTGTTTTTTCTCCGGCAAAAACGCAGGAACAGGAAATTTTTTCGCCGCCAGCATCCCTAATCCCCATGTTGTCATGGCGCCCAGCGTGTTGCCTATCGAAGCCACAATAACCAAAAACTCAGCCTGATAGTGTCCTTCTGAAACCAGGTAAGCCAAAACAGCTTCAGATCCACCTGGAGCAATTGTTGATGATATAAATGCACTAAAAAACAAGCCCCATAATCCATCCGATGTTTCTTGCATTCAGTTTGTCCCAAAAAAAACCCTGCGGTTAAAGAACACAGGGTTTTTTGAAATTGCGGGAATTTATTTTCCAGGCAATATCTTGTTTCTATTGGAAGCGACCAGGTTGATCAAGCGGGACAACTGCTTAATAACAAGCTCAATAAACGATCTCAATATATCAAAGATATATACAACTATCTCTGATATGCTCATGCCTTTAAATTTTCGCTCCAAAAAAGGAGCTAGAAGCAAGCCTAGCGCCAAACCAATCACCGTGACGCCGGAAATAAAAGAGTCTTCCGGTTGCACGGGTATCGCGGGTGGAGGCGGACTCCCTGCGGCAACAACAGGCTCGAGAGCCGCTTCCGCCTCGGCTTTTGCAATTAATTCAGGCAAGCCTGCCTTATAATCGTCTGCTACGACATAAGCAGTCACACCGGGAATACTAGGCAGATCACCACTCCCCCTACCCACTTTTAGCTGGGCTTTCATGCCTTTTTCCATATGCTGGGCAATATCGCAATGCACCAGATAGGTTTTATCACCGGGTGGTAAAATCAACGTTCCTGAAATTTTTGCAGGCCCTGAGACTTCCAGATGAAACATGCCCTTGGGATACATATACTTGGGTAAATCATGCATCATCCATTGATGCCGGATATTATCTTCGTTGACAAAATGCACCGTCAATTTGGTACACGGCTTGAAATTAAATTCCTGAATATCAAATGCATACATTCTGCCCGGAAATTTTTCAGCGTATTTATGACCGGCATGTACGGTAATTTCCCTGGTTTCAGATATGTTATCGCAACCGCCTGGCAACTTGTCGGCATTCTGACCCATGACCATGCCGCCTGCCATGTCCATCAAGTGACCATCACCGTGATCCATGAGCATAACATCATGATCTTCATACTCCTGCGCCGCAACCGATGCAGAAAAAAGAACAATCAGTGCTCCAACCGATAATAACTTCACCATTACTCATTTCCTCTTTTACTTGACATAATCAATACACTTTATTTCGATGAGCTGACAGGATGTGTGTAAAGCTCAATAATCAAACCTGACTAATTTTTTATAACTGTTTAAATGAGGTTACGCATGCGTCTCAAAAATCAATAATTAACTTTTTTATAAAACCATTAAGTTATTGATCGTCCTTGGCGAATGCGTAACATCAGCAGTTGAATCAACTTTTAATTTTTCCTATTGCTCCATCGACTATACGTTTGAAACCGGCATGTGAAAGATACAATACATACAAACCCGCAAATGCAAAAAATGCATACAACAGCAGACTATTTTTGCTTACCGGTTGACCACTACCTGCCTTAAAACCCATGTGTACATCCAATCTCTGCCCCGTGGTACGCTGTTCCGGATCAGCTTGATCAGGGACCAATGTAATATGGATCAAATATTGGCCTGGTTCTGGCACGCCGTTCGGTAACTCTAAATTGACAGAACCCTTTTTATGTTTTGCACTGGGTAGAAAAAATATGCGCTTGCCTTCAGGCTCTTTAGTCACTTCAAATTCAACCAGCATGTTTCTGTATTTCATATCCTGATAATCAAAAACCAGTTGCGTCATTGTATTTGTACCCGGGAGGTTCCCGCAAAATTCTTCCGCCGGATACGCGTTAGGTTGATAAGCGGTGTAATGAATCCAATGTGTAGGTTGTAATTCAAATTTACATTGATCAGTATCGGTACCCGCCGCACCACCATGCGCCCATAACGATGCAGAAAAAAACAAGCTCAAAAGCCCCAGGAAAACCTTTCTTATTAGTTGTGCTATGTTCATAATACCTTCCAGTCTTGATAGATAATTATTATTATATAATCTTAAAATTTTTATTAGATAGTCTTTAACAGGTCGAGTTCATTAAAGTAAAAAATAACTCTTTTTTTGCTACATTGTTGACTTATAGCAACGCCAACTCTAGCACATCACCCTATTCAAATAAAGGAATTGATCGGAATCCAGCCCACATCCGGCAATATATAAGCAAATTGTAATCCACTTGTGCGCTATTGCTATCCTGCCATCCTTTTCGTAGACTTAAGCGAATTTAATTTAAACGGAGCCTAACAACATGTCATCTTTGACTACCTCAAAACCGTGGACTGCATTACAAAGCCATTACCTTCAGACTAAAAACAAATCCCTGCGCGATGCCTTTAAAGAAGACCCCGACAGATTCAATAAATTCTCAATTTATTTTAACGACATTCTGTTTGATTACTCCAAAAACAGAATAACAGAGCAAACCCTGCCTTTACTCATTGAGCTAGCCAAATATGCCGGGCTTGAAACAAAAATCAACGCCATGTTTACTGGCGAAAAAATCAATACCACAGAACATCGAGCTGTCCTGCACACCGCCTTGCGCAACAGAAGCAACAAGCCTGTTTATGTTGATGGACAGGATGTGATGCCGGAAATCAACCAGGTTTTGGAGAAAATGCGCTCTTTCTGTGCTTCCGTTCGTTCAGGCGAATGGAAAGGCTACTCCGGCAAAGCCATCACCGATGTTGTCAACATTGGCATTGGTGGTTCCAGTCTGGGCCCCAAAATGGTTTCAGCGGCTCTCAACACGTATGGCACAGACGCATTAAATGTACACTTTGTCTCAAATATTGACCAGGCCGATCTTATTGGAACATTAAAGCCGTTATCCGCTGAAACAACCTTGTTTATCGTTGCGTCCAAGTCGTTTTATACACAAGAAGCGATGATTAACGCTAAGTCCGCAAGAATCTGGTTTCTTAAGCAAGCGCAAGACCCAGCCGCAATTGCGAAACACTTTGTTGCTATTTCAACCAATACCAAACAAGTAGTTAAATTCGGCATAGATACTAATAATATGTTCGAATTATGGGACTGGGTAGGTGGACGCTATTCACTATGGTCGGCAGTAGGCTTGTCTATTGCCCTGCACATAGGCATGGACAATTTCGAGGAACTGTTACAAGGCGCATACGAAGTCGATGAGCACTTCCGCTCTACGCCATTTGAACAGAACATCCCGGTAATAATGGGTTTATTAGGTATTTGGTATAATAATTTTTTTAATGCTGAGTCTTATGTCTTGCTGCCCTATGATTACTCCATGCGTTATTTTGCCGATTATCTCCAGCAAGGGGATATGGAAAGTAATGGCAAAAGCGTTGATATAAATGGCAACAAAATCGATTACGACACTGGGCCGATTATCTGGGGGCAGCAAGGCACCAATGGACAACATGCTTTCTATCAATTGATACACCAGGGCACAAAACTGATTCCTTGCGATTTTCTGGTCGCGGCAAACAGTCACTATGAACTGCCGGAACATCACGATATTTTAGTTTCAAACTTTCTCGCACAGACAGAGGCGTTAATGAACGGCTTAACGGCTGAAGAAGTCAAAAAAGAACTTACTCCGGCCGAACAGGCAGATTCCGTTATGGTCGCGTCCAAAGTATTTGACGGCAATAAACCATCCAGTTCTTTCCTGTTTAAAAAAATGACGCCCAAGACCCTGGGCGCATTGCTGGCATTTTACGAACATAAAATTTTTGTTCAAGGCGTGGTCTGGAACATCAATTCATTTGATCAAATGGGCGTGGAATTAGGGAAAGTATTAGCCAAGGTCATTTTGCCTGAACTTCAGAACGATGAAGTTATCAACAGTCATGATTGCTCGACTAATGCTCTCATTAACGCTTACAAACGATTACGGGAATTTTGATTTGACAACCGGTGCCAACCACGCTGACGACACTTAGTGAAACAACTTTAAACGTCAGCGCCTGGCACGAAAAAAGCCTCTTAACAGTTCCGAACAGTCTGTTTCCAGCACACCGCCAACCCAGCTAATCCGGTGATTTAAAAAAGACGCATCAGCAAGGCTCAGAGCATTACAAACGGCACCGCGCTTGGGATCAAACGCACCAAAAACCAGGCGTTTAATCCGCGCATGACTGATTGCGCCCATACACATCACACAAGGCTCCAGTGTTACATACAAAGTCGCATCAACCAGCCGATAATTTTCCAGCACAATGCCCGCCTTGCGCAAGGCCAATATCTCGGCGTGAGCGGTTGCGTCATGCTGTACAATCGATGAATTCCAGCCTTCTGCAACACATCGATCATTTTTGACAACTACCGCGCCAACCGGCACCTCGCCCTGTTGCCCGGCTCTTTGCGCCAGCCTGATGGCGTAGCGCATCCAGGCTTCATCCGTGGTTGGGGTTATTCCCATTCGATAGTTGCAGGAGGTTTACCGGATATATCGTAGGTAACGCGGGAGATACCCGGAACCTCATTGATAATACGGCGGGAAATCAGATCAAGAAAATCATAGGGGAGGTGTGCCCAGCGAGCTGTCATAAAATCGATGGTTTCGACGGCGCGAATAGCAATCACATACTCATAACGCCGGCCATCGCCCATCACCCCGACCGATTTAACCGGCAGAAATACGGCAAAAGCCTGGCTAACCTTGTCATAAAGATCATGGCGATACAGTTCTTCAATAAAAATTGCATCCGCCAGTTGTAACAAATCAGCAAACTGCTTTTTCACTTCGCCTAAAATCCTTACGCCCAAACCTGGCCCCGGGAAGGGATGACGCAAGACCATATCGGACGGCAATCCTAACTCAATGCCTAATATTCTCACCTCATCCTTAAACAATTCCCGTAGCGGTTCAAGTAATTTCAAGGCCATATTCTCCGGCAAACCGCCGACATTGTGATGTGACTTTATCAAATGTGCTTTACCGCTTTTAGAACCCGCTGACTCAATCACATCCGGGTAAATCGTCCCTTGCGCCAGCCACTTTGCATTGTTTAATTTTCCAGCTTCTTCATCAAAAATTTCCACAAACAAGTTGCCAATAATCTTACGTTTCTGCTCCGGGTCAGTCACACCGCTCAAAGCATCAAAATAGCGTTGCGCAGCATTGACCCGAATCACTTTGACGCCCAAATGCTCGGCAAATACTGCCATCACCTGATTGCCTTCGTGCAGGCGCAGCAAACCCGTATCTACAAACACACAAGTAAGCTGGTCTTTAACAGCCTTATGCAGCAGGGCGGCGACGACGGACGAATCAACGCCTCCGGACAAGCCTAAAATAATATGATCGCTGCCCACTTTTTCGCGTACAGCATTAATGCTATCTTCAATTATATTGCCGGCTGTCCATAGCGTCTCACAGCCGCAAATATCCAAAACAAAACGCGCTAAAATCCGCCCGCCTTGTTTGGTATGCGTCACTTCGGGGTGAAACTGCAAGCCGTAAAAAGCTTTTTCTTCATTGGCGATACCGGCAATCGGCGCACCGTCTGAGCTGGCAATCAGACTAAACCCTCCCGGCAATTCAACAACACGATCGCCGTGGCTCATCCAGACATCCAGCAAACCAAAGCCTTCCGCCGATAAATGATCTTCTATGCCGGTTAGTAATTTTGAATGCCCACGCGCTCTGATTTGGGCATAACCGAACTCTCTGTGATCCGAACTCTCGACCTTGCCGCCCAACTGTTCAGTCATCGTCTGCAAGCCGTAACAAATACCCAGTACGGGAACACCCAGTTCAAATACTATTTGCGGCGCTCTCGGCGTATCATCGCTAGTAACTGTTTCCGGTCCGCCAGATAAAATAATACCGTTTGGTGCAAATTTTTTGACTTCGTCGACGCCGCACTCACAGGAATAAATCTCGCAATAAACACCCATCTCACGAATGCGGCGGGCGATTAATTGGGTATATTGAGAGCCAAAATCCAAAATGAGGATTCTGTGAGAATGAATGTTTATGGACTGTTGTTGCTTCACTGTAAAACTCTTTAGTTGTTATCTTCTTGGGAGGAAATCCCTTCTCCCTTGAGGAAAAAGGCCCGGATAAGGGAAATTAGCCAGCTTTATTCAGAACTATTTCCTCTCTCATCCCAATCCCCCCCTTTGGAGAGGGAGCTTTCATATAACTGTCTGTTTTTACTCAGTTCGGTAATTAGGTGCTTCTTTAGTGATTGTCACATCATGCACATGGCTTTCTCTAATACCGGCGCTGGTTACCCGTACGAACTGGGCTTTGTCGTGCATTATCCCAATGGTTTGACTACCTGTGTAGCCCATGCTTGCGCGAATGCCGCCCAACAGCTGATGAATAACCGCCAACAGACTACCTTTATACGGCACCCGGCCCTCGATGCCTTCCGGCACCAGTTTTTCAACGGAGTCGGCTTCTTCCTGAAAATAACGATCACTGGAGCCTTGTTGCTGCGCCATCGCACCCAGAGACCCCATACCGCGATAGGATTTATAGGAGCGCCCCTGAAATAACTCAACTTCTCCCGGCGCTTCCTCGGTACCCGCAAATAATCCGCCCAGCATTACCGCATAGGCCCCGGCTGCCAGCGCTTTTGCGGCATCGCCTGAATAGCGGATACCACCATCGGCAATCAACGGCACTCCGGTTCCTTTTAAGGCGTCTGCGACATTACTGACTGCTGTAATTTGCGGAACGCCAACACCGGCAATGATCCGCGTGGTACAAATAGAGCCTGGCCCTATACCCACCTTGACGCCATCCGCTCCTGCTTCAACTAATGCCAATGCTGCGGCCGCTGTTGCAATGTTACCGCCGATAACCTGAACATCTGGAAAATTCTGCTTTATCCATCGAACCCTATCCAAAACGCCTTGGGAATGGCCATGTGCCGTGTCTACGATAATAACATCCACTCCGGCTGCAACCAAAGCGGCCACACGTTCTTCCGTACCATGGCCTGTGCCCACTGCCGCGCCGACACGCAGCCTTTCCTGCTCGTCTTTACAGGCCAATGGATAATCCTTGGCCTTCTGAATATCTTTGACGGTAATCATGCCGCGCAAATGAAATGCATCATTCACCACCAGCACTTTTTCAATGCGATGCTTGTGCAGCAAGGCAATTGCTTCTTTACGATCGGCATTTTCACTTACCGTAACCAAACGCGCTTTTGGCGTCATTACTTTTGAAACCGGCTCATCAAAGCGAGTTTCAAAGCGCAAATCCCGGCTGGTAACAATGCCGACCAATTCATCGCCATTAACTACAGGCACGCCGGAAATATTTTTGGCGCGGGTTAATTTGATAACATCGCGAATACTTACATCAGGAGCAACCGTAATGGGATCTTTAATCACCCCGCTCTCGTATTTTTTAACACTGCGAACCTCACGTGCCTGCTGTTCAGGAGTCATATTCTTGTGAATAATACCTATGCCGCCTTCCTGGGCCATAGCAATTGCAAGCCGGGCTTCAGTAACCGTATCCATAGCTGCTGCGACCAGAGGGATGTTAAGCGTAATACCCAGCGTCAGTTGTGTTTTCATTTCTACATCACGTGGCAACACAGTTGAGTGCGCGGGCACTAATAAAACGTCATCAAACGTGAGCGCTTCCTGAATAATTTGCATAAACCACACCTAACAATCAATAAAATAACCTTATATTATACGATCATACAGCATGTTTTTTGTAGTTTAAAAAACTAATTATATTGATGGGTTTGTAACAGGCTGAAAAATTAGGCATTGTTAATTCAGTATTAGCTTGTTAATTTTTAAATCCAAAGTTTCAAATACATAAAATCGAATAACTCTTTAGCCGCGTTTCTGTAGGGAACTGTGGAGGTGAGACGCCTCTACTATAAGAATTTCCATTGACTTTTTTATACGCTTATGTAGTAGAATAGTCAACAATTAAGTTATATAAGAACCTAATTTATGCATTGTTCCTGGCTAATCTTCATCATCAGTTTGCCGACCAGCAACTCCTCCGGTCGCATGCGCGTCTGGCGAGCGCTCAAAGCTCTGGGTTGCGGCGTATTGCGCGACGGCGTCTATTTATTACCGTATCGTCCGGAGTTCCGGCAAACGCTTCAGCTTCAGGGCGAAGACGCTATCGCGGGGGGAGGAAGCGCCCATATCCTGACTTTGGACAGCGAAAATCAGGATCAGCAAAA